>CAZIDU010000133.1:0-11136 GCA_964538055.1 uncultured Desulfocapsa sp.
AATTGGGTCATGTCCCCAGTTTCCTACCAGCGTATTCGTTATGCAATTCCGACTCCAACTCAATTTCGGTGAATAGTTACAAAACATTTAGCACTGTATTCCAGAACTCCTGTTACTCCGTTCAGCGTCAATAGTACAACTAGGGAATGTAATTTTTCTTTTGTTCGGAATCTTCCCGGTTTTAATTCCAAAAAAATAAACAAAGAGATCGACAAACGACATTAAAATTGTTCATATACCCGTATTGTTGGTTTTGTTATTCTTATTTCAGGAGGAGTGAAAATGAGTGGACACGGACATGGGCACGAGAAACCGGAAGAGGATCATTCAGTCTGTATTAAGGTTGGAGTCTTTTTTGTATTTGTTATCATAGGATTTTTTGTGATTGCTCTGATCAACTAGGAAAATTCTTACTTAGGAATTTGTAAACCGTTGGAGGCATGGCTTCTGACGGTTTTTTTGTTTTCAGGGGATTATAACGTATGGCCAAGAAAAAGTTCTATGCAGTGGCGAACGGTAGAAAGCCAGGGATCTATAGTTCCTGGCCGGAAGCCGAGGCCCAGGTAAAGGGATACGGAGGGGCAAAATATAAAGGATTTGTCAACCGTTCCGAAGCTGACGCCTGGATGGCTGATCCTCAGTGGGGACAGCCAATAAAGCCTCTCAATAAAAAGCTCATCCATAAAGAACCCGTGGCTTCCGGGGCCTCCATTGAAATTTATACCGATGGTGGCGCAATAAATAATCCGGGGCCAGGCGGCTATGGAGCAATTCTTCTTATCGATGGTGAATTACATGAACTTTCAGGAGGATACCAGCACACCACAAATAATCGAATGGAGCTTATGGCCTGCATCAAGGGAATTGAAGCTCTGCCAACACGTAGGGAGACTGTGGCCCTTTTCTCAGATTCAAAGTATGTGGTCAATGGAATCAGTAAGGGCTGGGCCAGGGGCTGGCGGAAACGGGGCTGGTTGAAATCCGATGGGAATCCAGCCGTAAACTCTGATCTGTGGGCTAAACTGCTTGACCTTAAAGAAGGAATTGATATAAATTTTCATTGGGTGAAGGGACATGCCGGACATCCTTTGAATGAACGTTGTGACCAGTTAGCCGTGGAGAGTGCCAGAGGGGGAGATCAGATAGTGGATTCCGGGTATAAGGGGTGAGGTGATTTATGTTTAACGCCGAAAAATTATTGGGAAAAATATTAAAAGAAACCTTGGGTGGAAGCAATTCACGCAGGGGCAAGAGTGGCGGTTTACTCGATTCTCTTACTTCGGGACAGGGGTTAATGACTGTGATCGGACTTGGGGTTGGTGCCTTTGAACTCTTGAAGGAACAGAAAAAAGGAAAGAGTAGTGGATCGATTTCTGCTTCGATTCAGCCGGTGATTCCTTCCAGTTCGCAAGGAATGGGAGCAGCTCCTCCACCACTACCGGGTTCTCCCCCTCCTCCGCTGCCGTCAGCAAAAGCTGAAGAACAGGAGATGGGTGAAGAGCTGGCTTTACGGCTTATTCAAGTGATGATTGCTGCTGCCCATGCCGATGGTACCCTTGATGAATCCGAGGAAAAGGCCATACTTGATCGTCTTCGCGGGGCAGAACTGAACAGTGAAGAAAAGATGTTCTTGATCAGCGAGCTTCATCAACCAAAGTCTTTGGCTGAATTAACTGCCGGCATTGATGATCCGTCCATGCGTAAGACCATGTATATGCTTGCAGTGGCAACCATAGAGGTGGATACCGAGGCAGAACGAAGCTGGCTTGATGCATTGGGTGATCAACTCGGAATTTCAGCTGAAATCAGGCGTTTTGTCGAGGAACAAAACTGAATCTGGGTTCTGTCCGCAACCCAGGTTTTGAGACTGAAGGGTACGTGTAATTCTGTATTCCCTTCAGTCTCAAAACTTAAGGCTATAAACTTTGTCGCTAACGCTCAAACATTGTAGAAAAACCACCAAGTACGGAGCCTTCGCCTACACTTTTTCCGCCGGTTTGTGGAGCAGCCTGGTGAATACGTCCTGCAAGGCGAGAGAAGGGTAGGGATTGCAGCCAGACGTGGCCGGGGCCTTGTAAGGTGGCAAAAAAGAAGCTTTCACCGCCAAAAATTGCCGATTTTACATTGCCGACAAATTCAATGTCATAATTCACCGTCTGAGTTAATGCCACTAGACAACCGGTATCCACTCGCAGGGTCTCTCCTGCAGCCAGTTCTTTTTCTATAATTGTACCACCTGCATGAACAAAGCACTGGCCATCCCCATCAAGCTGCTGCATGATAAAGCCTTCGCCGCCAAAGAGTGCGGTTCCGATTTTCTTCTGGAAAGCAACCCCTATGGAAACACCCTTTGCTGCACAGAGAAAGGCATCTTTCTGGCAGATGATTCTCCCATTATACTGTTTTAAATCAAGAGGAATGATTTTACCGGGATATGGGGAGGCAAAGGCAACCTTTCCCTTGCCCTGACCCGTATGGGTAAACATGGTGATAAACAGGCCTTCACCTGAAATCAACCGTTTTCCGGCACCGAGCATCTTGTCGAAAAAGCCACCGGACTGTGATTCTTCGGAACCGTCACCGAAGACAGTGTCCATGGTTATACCGTTGGACATGTACATCATGGCACCGGCTTCGGAAATCACACTTTCCTGGGGGTCCAGTTCAATCTCCACAAACTGCATTTCATGGCCGAAAATCTCGTAATCAATTTCATGAGCCTGGCTTCCTGCAACCGGCGGTGGAGTAGCTGCTGGAGTCGGGTTGCTGAGTTCGGTGATTGTTGTTGCTGATTGCCAGTCTGCAAGACCATCACGCCAAACCATGCTTGAGAGAGGATATTGCCCGGAAGAGAAGGCGGAAGAAAGCTGGCTGGTTGTCATGGGACCGACAGATTTACCATCTACGGCTACGTACCATTTGGACATGATATACCTCGTGTTTTATAAAGGAGCCTTATTGGTGAGTGGAAATATGGATGTGTTACATATTGTTAAGTAAATGCTGAATAATGGAAACTGCGGCAATATTTGCAGTTTCAGCTTTTAAGATCCTGGGCCCAAGGCTCAAAATCTTAAAATCTGCTTTTTTTGCTGCATCCACCTCGGCAACGGGGAAACCGCCCTCTGGGCCAAAGACAATTTGCAGACCTTCCTTGTCTCTTTGTAGGGAACAGGAGTGTAGTGAATTTTTCTGCTGCTCTTCTTCCCAAAACAGAATTTTCTGTACAGATTTACCATGCTGTACGAGCATTTCATCAAAGGAGACTAGCGGCTTCAATTGCATCATGATGGGATTATTACACTGTTTACACGCCTCTTCCACTATTCGCTGCCAACGCTCATGTTTGTTTGAGATTTTGCTGAGTTCCGCATTTTTTAGCTGGCAGCGGTCGCTATAAAATGGAGTGAATTCAGTAACTCCAAGTTCCGTACATTTCTGGACGAGGAGTTCCATTTTTTGGCCTTTGAGCACACTTTGGTACACTCGCAGAGGTATTTCATCCCTTTGAATATGTGTCGATGATACAATACGTAACCGTGTTTGGGTACCAAGGGAAATAATTTCAGCATCGTGGATATTTCCTTTGCCGTCAAGCAGTTGCAGTGGAGTACCGACTGATAATCGCAGTACTTTACGAATATGGTGGGATTCCTGTTCTGAAAGAAATATCTCAGCTTTGATTGTGGTATCGGGTTGGATGAAGAATCGACGCATAGGGTGTGGTAGTTCTTGTAAGTATAAAAGAAGTATTATGAAAATGGTCAGCTTGTTTATCTTTCCACAAAAGCAATACAATCGCAAAAGAAAAGAAACGTTCTATGCAGGAAAAAGTTGCCTTCTAATAATGGAAACGATAGCATCAAAAGGAGGACACACTTGAAAGTGTTCAAGACAGCCCATAAGACGTTTGGGGCCATGGTGAGGCGTTTATTTTCCTGTTGAGTGTAGTTGGTCTCCAGTGAAGAGAGCAGTTGTTTTAGTGAAGATCAAAGCTGATGTGAGTGAGTAAGTCAACCCCAGGAGAAAAGATGTCAGGCGCCGAACGAAGAGTACATGAACGATTTTCCATGCAAATCCAGACAAAGGTAACTGCTGAGACTCTGTCTGGAAAAACACCGATGATGGAATTCCTGACGGCGAATATCAGTTCTGGTGGTATCTTTATTGAAACTGATCATCCACTGCCACTGGTGAGTAAAGTGCGCCTGGAGTTTCTGCTGTCTCTGGAAGATTTACAAGCTTTGAAATTTATTCTCTCCCTTGAAAGCCTCAAGTCCTGGAAGGGCAAGCGGGTCTGGGTGAGTGCATCTGGTATTGTGGCCAGACGTGAAGCAAACGGTATGGGAATCATGTTTGATGAAAATTATCAGATCAGTCCCATGGACACCTCGGAAAGCGACTAATTGTTTTTTCTAAAGTGAAGGGCAGCCCACTCCTCCTGCTGTTTTTTTTCTGTGAAGGAAAAGCCACAATTGGTGAATACATCAATGATATTTTCTTCCTGTTCACCGCGAAGAATACCTGACAGGACAAGGTTACCGCCCTGAGCGAGAAGCTTACTGAAAGAGTCAGTCATGGTGATAAGTGTATCGTGGATGATATTGGCAACAATAAGGTCAAAGGATTGATTTATCTGCTGCAGCGGCTCAAGTGATACATCCATTACAGAATCCAGATTGTTGAAGCTGACGTTTTCTGTTGCAACGCGTACTGCCTCTGGATCATTGTCAATTCCAAGTACATATACGGCTCCGAAAAGGGCTGCTCCCATTCCAAGAATACCGGTGCCGGTTCCCACGTCGAGGATGCGCTGATTTGTGCCAGTGGTGAGTATTTGCCTGATAAGGTCCAGGCTGAGGCTTGTGCTTGCATGGTGCCCGGTACCAAAGGCCATCCCCGGGTCCATGACAATGACCTGCTCACCATCCCTTGCACTGTACTCTTCCCAGGTTGGAGCTATTGCCAGTCCTTCGGTTATTTCAAAGGGTTTGAAGTGGACCTTCCAGTTGTTTGACCAGTCCTGATCTTCAATATGTTCCCAGGAAATGTTTGGCGTCTCGACCTGAAAGATTGCTGCCAGTTCCGTGAGATACACTTCAAGTTTATCCTGGAGCATCTGCTGCGTTTCCCTATCCGGATTGATTCCTTCCAGGTACGCATTGAGGTGAAGAGCAGGCCCTTCTATATCGACGGACTGTTCGACGCTGGCCCCCATTACGCCAACCAGGAAGTCAACACTGGCTTCTTCAAGAATGGGATCTATTTCAATATGGGCTTTTAACAAAAACCTGCTGTTTTTATCTTGTTTCATATCTTCCAAGTGTGTTGGTGAGTGTTTTGGGATGCTATCAATCAATTTTGTTTATATATATTATAAGCAATATTTCTTGACAAGGTGCAACATCCTGTTATTTTTATTCTGACCCAAAGGCACTTGAATTTAGACCAGAGAGATACTCAATGGAACATAGCATACATTTTTTACCCGATAACGTCCATGTCACTGTTGAAGATGGAGAAAATCTTCTTACTGCGGCTGCATCAGCCGGGGTCTATATTCATGCGTATTGTGGTGGTGATGGTGTCTGCGGAAAGTGCAAGGTTACTCTGGAAAGCGGGGATGTGGAATCTGACAGTGCCGCCTCTCTGAAACAGGGAGAATATGACAAAGGAGTGCGTCTGGCCTGCAAGGCCAAAGTCGTGTCTGATATAACCGTGCGTATTCCGGACATGGTGAAAGCGGATGGCAAGGCCCTCAAACGATCCCCTAAGACAACCAGATCCATTTCAGCAAGAGCCCTTGATTCACTGATTGGAAAGTGGGATGTGGATCCACCGGTTGGGAAAGTATTTTTAAAAATACCCCCTCCAACTCTCGACGATAATATCTCCGACATGCAGCGTCTGATGCGTGCCCTGAAAAATGCCAAACCGGATAGTCTTGAACCCAGTTATGATCACCCTGAACTTATCCATGAGTTATCACTGATTTTACGTGAGGCAAATTGGGATGTGACTGTTATTCTCCTGCATGGAAAAGGGAAAACAGAGCCTGACAGAATTATTGCAGTTGAGCCGGGTGATACAACGGATCGTTTATATGGCCTGGCGGTGGATATCGGAACCACCACCTGTGGCGGGGTCTTAATTGATCTCAATAGTGGCGAAATTGTCGCCGATGGTTCAGGTTATAATTCGCAGATCGGTTATGGTGAAGATGTAATCTCCCGTATGATCTATTCCCAGCGTCCTGGTGGGCTCAAAGGCCTCCAGGAAAAAGTGATCCACACCATCAATAACATTATTGAAGAGGTGTGTAAAAAGCATATTATCAGCCCCAGTGATATCAGTTATATCATGACCGCTGGAAATACAGTTATGGCCCATTTGATGCTGGCCATCAACCCGAAATTTCTGAGGGAAGCACCATACGTCCCAAGTGTCAGTCAATTTCCACTGACCAAGGCCGCGGGTCTGGGAATCATGGCCCATCCCTCCGTCAGAATGTTTCTCTATCCCTGTATATCCTCCTATGTCGGAGGGGATATCGTGGCCGGGGTTCATGCCTGTCAGATGCAGAAAAGTGAAGAAATTTCCCTGTTTATCGATATCGGTACCAATGGTGAAATTGTAGTTGGAAATAAGGACTGGATGGTTTGTGCAGCCTGCTCTGCAGGTCCTGCCTTTGAAGGCGGTGGTATAAAATTTGGAATGCGCGCCAGCCAGGGAGCCATTGAAAACTTCCAGATTCACCCGGAAACCTATGATCCGATGATTGTGACCATTGGTCAGACAAAACCCCGTGGTATCTGCGGATCCGGTCTGATTTCCATTGTATCTGAGCTACTGGATGCTGGAGTTCTTGATCCCCAGGGTAAGTTTAATCGTACTTTAAATCATCCTCGAATTCGTGAAGGTGAAGATCGCTGGGAGTATGTTCTGGCCTGGGATCGTGATTCCATGATAGGTGAGGATATTGTTATCACCGAAGTTGATCTTGACAATCTGATTCGGGCAAAAGGTGCCATGTATGCCGGGTATCAGACGCTGCTTGAGTCCGTGGGGCTGACCTTTAATGATCTGGATCGAGTAATTCTTGCCGGGAACTTTGGATCCTACATTGACCTCGAGCGTGCCATCACCATTGGTTTACTGCCTGATATTGATCGGGATCGATTTTTCTATATTGGTAATGCTTCCATGCTCGGCTGTCAGATAAGCCTTACTGATCACAAGCGTTTTCGGGAGAGGGTGGCGGTGCGAACCCTTATGACCAATATGGAACTCTCAGAAAATCCCGATTTTATGAATCATTATATGGCGGCACTCTTCCTGCCGCATACGGATATGAATCTGTTTCCATCGGCCCAAAAGTAGAGAGTTTGCGACCGCAGGGCGGCCCAGCTACAGGTGATCGTGCTCCGCCATATACGAATAAAGGTAACTATTTACCGAAATTGAGTTTGAGTCGGAATTGCATAACGAATACACGGGTAGGAAACTGGGGACATGACCCAATTCGTCTTTGTCTTTTGTATTGGGATCGTGTCCCCCGATTCCGGATAAATATTGTGCCGTTCAATAGAATGGTGAACAGTTACGAAAAAAGTATAATTGCGAAACACGTTCACCAGCATCTGCCCCCCCCCCATCACATCTAGTAGGGAGGGTGAAATACTGCTTGTTGTCGATTGTGGAAGAACCGTAATCTGCTCATAATTGACAAAAAGTTAAAAAACGATTAAATAAGGGTCTTTGTGTATATAAATAAAGACCGACAGAAAAAACAATAATTTAGAGACTTAAGGAGAATACAATGGGTCAAACCGTTAAAGCAATCGCAGAAAGTATCAATATCATGGGTAAGCGTAGTGGCGGCGCCATGAAAGATCGTGTTCAGGGCCCTGTTCAGGAAATGGCTAAGGAAGAAGCCGATGCTGGTGCCTCCTATCTTGATCTGAATATTGGACCTGCTCGTAAAGATGGTACTGAACTTCTCCCATGGGTTGTTCAGACTGTTGAGGCGGTTACCGATGTTCCTCTCTGTCTTGATACCACCAATATGGATGCAATGGCAGCTGGTTTTAAAGTTGTAAAAAACAAAGAACTGGCCCTGATGAACTCCATTTCTGCTCAGCCAGAGCGTATGGAGCAGATGATCCCCGTTGCTGCAGAGATGAAATGTAACGTTATTGCTCTTCTCTGGGGTGCTGACGGTATGCCTCGTGACTCTGCCGAGCGTGCGGCCATGTCCGTTGATCTGATGATGGCGTTGAATGAGGGTGGAATTCCCAATGAGAAGATCCTCTTTGATCCAATCGGAACCCCCATTACTCTGGGTGCTGATCAGATCACTGCCGGGCTCGAGTTTATGGAAATGCTTCAGGATATCGCACCCGGTTCCGGTTCCACCGTTGGGCTTTCCAATGTATCCAATGGGGTTGCCGATCATCTTCGAAAGTACCTTGACCGTACCTACCTGATTATGCTGATGAAATATGGTATTTCCACGGCGATTGTAAACGCCTATGATACCGAGCTTATGGCAATCTGTAAGGGTGAGCGTCAGGAACACGTGGATATGGTTCACGCCATGATGGACGGTGATGATCCCGGTGTCTCTGCTCTTTCAGGCGTTGCCATTGAGCATTACAAGACCTATAAGGCACTTTCCGGACAGACTGTATTCTCCGAATCCTGGCTTGAGCTCTAGAATCTGAGAGGAAGTAGTTTCGACGATGCCCTTCCTTATCAAAGGAGGGGCATTCGTGTTTAGGAGGAGTGGCTGTGAATGAAGCCCCAACGCATCACCTGGTCTATGGGACGCTGAAGGATTATGTTACCGGTGAAGAACTGGTTGATACCGATGATGAGAGAACTCGTCAGGAGTTAGCCATAATGATGGTTGAAAAGTTCGGTTATGCCAGGGAAGAATTGGAGCCACGGTGTTTTATTGAAACCCTGTTCAGCAGTCAGTTTGTCCGATCCAATATTGAACTTGGTGTCAGTCTCAAAGGGTTGGGAAAAAAATTCCTTATTATTCGTTATGGAGCAGGATCGCTGGTAAGCCGGGAACGATCAGCCATTGCAGCGGCGAGGGTTCTTGAAAAAGAGTATCAGATTCCTCTTGCCGTGGTAACAAATGGCCGTGATGCCGAGTTGCTTGATACTGTCACCGGGGAAGTCCTGGCCACAGGGATGGATGCAATCCCCACTAGAAATCGAGCCCAGGAGATGCTTGCTGAACTTGAATTCCGGGCTCCTGCTGAAGGAAAGAAAAGAGAAGGTGAGATGCGGATTTTGAACGCCTTTGATGTGGAAGTCTGCTGTCGAAGTATATAACAATTACCATGCGTTGTGGGGCTTCTTAACAGTTACAGCTCAGAAGTTAGAGTAATATTGTGCCCTGCTGAATATTTACCAAGATAATTTTATAATAAATGAGAGAAAGATCATGGGAAGTGAACAGAATAACTGGACGAAAACAAGCTGGAAAAACCATACAGCTCTTCAGCAGCCAAAGTGGCCTGATATGGCGGCTCATGATGCAGTGATTGAAAGGCTTTCCACTCTGCCTCCTCTGGTTTTTGCCGGTGAAATAAGAGATCTCAAGGCCCTGCTCGGAAAGGCGGTAACAGGAGATGCCTTTCTTGTTCAAGGGGGCGACTGTTCTGAATCATTTTCCCAGGTTACAGCCCCAAGTATTCGTGAAAAACTGAAAGTTTTGTTACAGATGGCTGTTGTTTTGACCTATGCCGGGGGGAAACCCGTTATAAAGCTTGGTCGTATTGCCGGTCAGTTTGCCAAACCCCGCTCTGCAGATACAGAAATGGTGGATGGTGTTGAGCTTATGTCCTATCGTGGAGATATGGTGAACAGCTCAGATCCCATTGCAGCGGCTCGTATTCCCGACCCCAATCGCATGCTCGAAGGCTACTATATGGCCGCATCCACCCTGAATCTGCTCCGGGCCTTTACCCGTGGTGGCTTTGCCGCCTTGCACAGGGTGTCGGCATGGAATCAGGAATTTGTGAAGCAGTCTCCCATGGGACGCAGCTATGAACGACTTGGTAAACAAATCCAACAGGCTCTACAGTTTATGGAGACCATTGGTATTGATCCGAATAGCCCTCAGATGAAACAAGCCCAGTTTTTTACTTCCCATGAGGCATTACTGCTGGGATACGAGACTGCCCTTACCCGGGAAGATTCGACCAAGGGCGGCTGGTATGACTGTTCGGCTCATATGCTCTGGATTGGTGAGCGCACCCGGCAGGTAGATGGAGCCCATGTGGAATTTTTGCGAGGCGTAAATAATCCGATCGGCGTCAAAATCGGGCCCGACTATGATCTTGATAATGTGAAACGGCTTATCGAAGCATTAAATCCAGAAAATGAGGCTGGTCGGCTGACCCTGATTACCAGACTTGGAATGAAAAATATCGAAAAAGTTCTGCCTCCGCTCCTTCGTGAAGCCAGGCGGGAAGGCTACAATATTGTCTGGAATTGTGACCCCATGCACGCCAATACCTATACGGCAAAAAGCGGCCATAAAACCAGAAACTTCAATGATATACTCTCTGAAATCACATGTTTCTTCGAGACCCACTGGGCAGAGGGAACCATCCCCGGTGGTATTCATCTGGAGATGACTGGTGATAATGTCACCGAATGTACCGGGGGAGCCAGAAATATCGTTGATGAGGAGTTGATGAATAACTACCTTACGACCTGTGATCCACGTCTCAATGCTGAGCAAAGTCTGGAAGTGGCCTTTCAGATTGCAGACATGATACGCAGTTAAGGGAAGCAGCCACAGGCATCACCTCTCTATTTTTCTCTATTCCCCTTACGGCAAATGTAGCTGTTGTAAGGGGGTTTTTCTTTCTGTCGTAATACCGATTCTCTAAGGTACTAAAATCGTGGTCTGTCTCGTATTGATTTCCCCGGTTAGCTGTCTTCCCTTGCCGTCCAGCAACATGTTTCATCAACAGAGCAACTTTCTTTATTCGAGCCTGATTAATAGCTTTTAAGGAGCCATTTTCGTAATCTTAGACCCCTGTATACCTGCACCTGCCACAGCAATTCCCGAAGCAAGTCTCATTATAGTCTGAAAACGGGTATATAGGCCAT
>CAZIDU010000134.1:0-10892 GCA_964538055.1 uncultured Desulfocapsa sp.
TTTATGTCATTGTTTTTACTCAGTGATGTTCAATTCTTTGCAACACCTTTTAATAAACTATACTATTTAAGTTTTTCACAGATGATTTATTAAATCGTTTCACTCAATAAATCATCATACAAGTTACACTTTTTCTTTCTTTACCTTCAGTCTTCAGCCTGCTATGTTTGATGAAAAATCTACGTATTATTTAACAAATCAATCAATTACCACATGTCATAAACTTGAGTAATAGATAAAAAGAAGTGAGAAAAATATGCAGTGTACCTGTTTTATTCCAAAGTATTTTAAAAGGTTGAGTATTTTACTGGCACTGATTTCATTGACTGCCTGTGGTCAGACACTCTATGGAGTAAGTAGTTAAGATTGAATCGATTCCTCCCGGAGCTGAAGTTATTAATTTGAGGGATGATACTCATCTTGGCATGACACCGCTACTGGTGACCTGGGAGAGTGATGAGGATGAGGCCAAACATGCAACTGTGGAGTTGCGGAAGGTTGGCTATGTTGAGGAAATAGCGTCTTTCTGGGTTAAAATGCGTCATAAAACAAAGGCTGCTGCTACTCAGGAACCACAGCCTGTAATAATTGAACTCAAAAAGAGGAATTAATACGAGATGTCGGCAAAAATAAAGAGTTTTTCCAGAGTGTCCTATCTCGCCATTCTTATAACTGCAGTTGCCTTGTTGACAGGCTGTTCAAACCAGAAAACTGTTAACTTTAAAATTAATTCGGTCCCCAAGGGTGCCCACGTGCTCTACCAGGTGGTTGGTGGTGATATACCCTGTCAGGGACAATGGGTGTATCTTGGTAATACTCCTGTGCAGGGGGTGCGCCAGTTTGAAGAGAATCAACTGGAGGGGGCGAAGAAAATTACTCTTAAAATTATGCATAATGGTTATCATGATCAGATAAAAGAATGGGATGGGCCCGGATTCTGGCAGGAAGTTGAAGAACGGGAAGTTATTTTCTGGACACCGGAACTGATTGTATCTGAGAAAGAGTGATCGGGAGAAGGTAGATATTAAAAATTGTAACTATTCAGCAAATGCCCGTTACTTGATATAACACCGCACTGTAACTGTTTAGCAGTGCTCCAAATTCGTTCATTTGGGCCTTCGAAGCATACTATTGCTATGTGAGAAGGCCGAAATGAACGTAGTTGGAGTGTTGCTGAATAGTTACTAAAAATTAAAAACACTGGCGGAAGCGGCCATATCAATCAGGTTGCCACCGGTGTCCAGCTTCATATTGGAGAGGAAGGTTTCTTCATTCAGATCTCTCCCTTTGGCACATGGGGTACACACACCAGTCGTTACGCCCTTCTCTTCGAGATAGGGGAGATAATCTGCAACACAGTCGCCCGTGGTAGTTTTAGATGACCCATTTTTTGTCTTTACAGCCCACTCAACCCCATCATCCACTAGGAATATATTGACCATATGTCCTTTTTCGTGCGCAATTTTTGAAAACTGAAAGCAGCGGGTTGCTTTTTCATTGTCGTCGGTGTGTAAAATAAAGAGATATTCAGCCATTGTGTTGTCCTCCACAGGATATAGAAATTTTAAGAATTGATGGCGTCGTAAAAACTCTCCATCTGCTTCGTGCTACAAATTTTCTATCATTACGACGTACCCAGTACACCGAAATAATAGAAAATATGTGCGCCTCGCATATGGAGATTTTTACTTATCCATCTCAAAAATGACCTTTTTACGAGCTTGTCAAAATTTACAATTAGCGCAATACGTATTGAACATATGTTTATTGGAAACGCAAGAAGATTTCTAAAATTGAAATAAGGACTTACCATGTATCTTCCAGCCTTAGCGAGAGATCTGTATAAAAGCCAGAAAGAAGTGGAAGCGATAGAGCAACGGTTGCTGGAAGCAGCTGATGTGGCGGAGCAGGAAGGGTTGCAGGATGAGTTACGTCAGGTAAAGGCTGAGCTAGGGCAACTTCTCAAAATAATGGAGGGGAGGAAAGAGCAATCGAAGGCCTCCCTGAATAAACCGAAATATCGTTTTTGATCTCCACAGCTGCACATTGCTCTACAGCATCTATGGCTACCTTGAAAAATTGCTATCTGATTTTTCAAGGTAACCATTATGGTAACTAGGAAACTGGGGACATGACCCAATTCGTCTTAGTCTCTTGAATTGGGATCGTGTCCCCAGGTTCCGGATAAATATTGTGCCGTTCAATAGCATGGTGAATAGTTACCCCTTATGTTTATTTTATTCCTTGTCAACCAGTGCAATAATATCTTCTTTATTTGGTATCAAACATATAAAAATATAGTCCTCTTCTGCAGAAGCCCTATACCAGTGAGGGACACCCGCAGGGATCAGCAACGCGTCATCCTGTTTTATGTGATATACCTTATCTCCAATACCGACCTCTGCTGAGCCAGCCAGCACATACTGTTCATGTTCCACGGAGTTGGTGTGATTGGGCATGGAACCGCCAGCCTTGATAACAATTCTGCGCATGATAAAATTTTCAGCAGCCGAAGGGGGAATAAGCACCTGCATGGAAGTGTCTTTGGCTGCACCAATGGTACTTGCTTCAACCTTGGAGGCAGACGTAATGAGAGGTTGCATAAGATCATCCTTTTTTGTGAAAGTACTCAATAGTAGACTGTGTTTGGTTTGTTTACAACAAATGTCATCTTACTCTCCTTCTCATATATAGAAAAGCCGCAATTGAGAACCTTTGGCAATTTTACATTATACTAACAGATAAATATCACCGATAGCAGGAGTATGGTGGCGTTTTTACATGTTAACCATACAGCCGAGGTGGTCGAAGAAGACAATTAGAAGCAATTTTTTTCTCTTGTTATTTGAGTTCGACCTTACTAATTATAGATGTTGCTTTGTTTGTATACGAACCAGTAAAGATTCATGTAAAAAAATGTGTAGTATTTGCAGAGATGAAAATAATTCAGAAAAAAAATATTAGTTTTTATAGAAAAATTAAAGTGAGCCTGGCTTTGATGGGGATTCTCCCCTTTCTTTTGACTGTCTATCTTTTTACACGCCAGACGGAGGTTCCCACCACTCTGGTAATTCTTTGTGGAGCATTGGTTTTAGTCAGTATACTCATGGGCTTTTCCATGCTGAGGAGATCGTCGGATCAGATGCGGACTCTGGCGAGAAAAACTGCAATATCTGGGGACGGTGAAATTTTCCAGCCACTTGATATTAATGTTGAAGGTGAATTGCATGATATCGCCACGAACTTTAATTCCGTTGTTGAGCAGCTTAATCGGGCCAATCGTGACATACAGTGCCGTAGTTTTCAGCTCCAGGGATTCGCTAGTGATCTGTCCGAATCCTATGAACATCTGGAAAGAGAGAACAGGTTGCGAAATCAGCTCTGTCGGTATGTTGGTAAGGATCTTGTCGATAAATTGATGGTGTCGCGGGATGGTCAGCTTTTAAAGAACGAAAGAAAAGATGTAACAATCCTCTTTGCTGATATTCGTTCCTTTACCGCATTGTCTGAGCATATGGAACCTGAAGATGTTGTTGCCATGCTCAATGAATATTTTTCAATCATGATTGAAATTTTGTTTAAGTACAATGGGATGCTCGATAAGTTTGTAGGAGACCAGATTATGGCCGTCTTTGGCCATATTTCCAATGAAAAGAATGGCGCAAGATCAGCAGTACGGGCGGCCCTTGAGATGCAGAAAGCTACCGCACTTCTCATGAGAGAACGTGCAGGAAAAAATCAACCTGTATTCAAGATTGGTATAGGAATCAATACTGGAAGTGCTATTCTTGCAAGTGTGGGATCACCAAACAGGCAGGATTACACGGTCATCGGAGATACGGTTAACACTGCGGCACGATTGGAGACGCATGCTGGCGGACGAGAGATAGTTCTTGGCGAGCGTACCTGTCTCCACCTTCCCAAAAAGTTGCCCCGCAGTGCCAGGCAGGAACTAAAGATGAAAAATCGCTCGGAACCGCTGGGCTGTTATACATTAATTGCCAGAGGAGATAAAGTTGTGAAGATACTGAGACCAAGACCTGCAAAAAATCCTATTATACCTTCTGTACCGATTGCTTGTTGATATTTCTGTTGTTGGTTTCTATGGCTATAAAGTTGAGAGTAGTGTGTACGGTCATCAGGGGAAACAGTATGGCGATAAAAAAAATGTTTAATACCGGAATCAGGCTGATAAGTGCCGGAAAGATCCCCAGGCGAAGTGATTGATTATTGTGACTTTTAAGCCACGATATTTTCTGTCCAAGGCTCCAGCGTCTGCGGGAACTTGGATAGTCCACAAACATTAGAGCTGAGTAATAAGTATAGAGCAGTAATACAACGACCTGTCCCACGCCGGGGATGAAGTTGGCCACCAGTGCCGCAATGGTCACCACTATCCCGAACAGTCCGATTTTTATCCCTTCCCAGAGATCAATCAGAAGTCCTTTGATATTTAGTGCCGCGTCTGCTTCAAAATCTTCCCCCGCGTGTTTTTTCTCCGTTGCAGTGGACAGGAAAACATATCCCGGTGCTGAGAGACTGTAGGCGATGAGAAAAGCCAGATAAAAGGCTACAATCCGACTGACGATAATAAAACTCCAATGCATCACCTGCCAGCCCAGATATTTTGTCCATCCCCATATACCAATGGCTTCGGGTTGACTGAGAAAAAAGTTTCCGGTGAGGCCATCAACAAAGTCCACGGTGAGAAGATACCCTGCCCAGGTAAAAGCCATGGTGATAAGAACAAGAATAGCGCTCCAGGCCATCAATCGTTTTGAGCGCAGAAGGAATGCAAAGGAATAGGAGAGGGGGATCCATTTAGTTGCTGCTGTAGTATTTTTCATGAAACAGATAATAGGGCTTTTAGTGGCTTGAGTAAAGGGGGCATCTGTGCTTTTGTATATGGTTCGAGTATGCTACTGTTTCGCAAATGATAAATATTCCCGATGATCGAGAGCTGAAGGGGGCTCTGCCCGTAACCCAGGTTTTGAGGCTGAGGGTGGAAAAAGGCTGAAGGCCGCGTGTGATGCTGTTGTTCCTTCAGTCTAACATCCTTCAGCCTATGCACCTTGTCGTAATAACAAAAGAAATTAAAGAGTATTTTCGGGTTGTTTTATAGCAGGAGTTCAGGGATAAAGGTATTAAAATGGCAAAAAAACAGGAAACAGCCTTTGTCTGTACCGATTGCGGTGCTGATTTCAGTCGTTGGCTTGGACAGTGTAGCGTTTGTAAAGAGTGGAACACCGTGAAAGAGGTCCGTCTGGGGAAGAGCCCTGTTGGCAGGCGCAGCACTGGATATAGTGGTAAGCAGTCCACGGTCCAACTGCTTTCAGACGTGGATCGAAGTCGAGCTGAGAGAATCTCAACCGGAATAGGCGAATTTGACAGAGTATTGGGGCAGGGGATTGTCTGTGGATCCGTAGTCCTGATTGGTGGCGCACCCGGGGCCGGTAAATCAACTCTTCTGCTGCAGGCCCTGGCAAAAAGTGCGGTATCCGGGATTCCGGTGCTCTATGTTTCCGGTGAAGAATCTCCTCAGCAGATCGCCGAGCGTGCTGATCGTCTGGAGCTTCCGGCTGACAACATCAAAATGCTCGCTGAGACATCCGTAGAAGAAATCTGCAAGGTGATGGATAGTGAAGAACCGCAGGTTGTGGTGATTGATTCCATCCAGGTCGTGCATTCAAAAACTTCCGAATCAGCGGCCGGATCTATTTCTCAGGTTCGGGAATCTGCGGCGATTCTTACCCGCTATGCGAAGGAAACAAATACTTCTATTTTTATGGTTGGTCATGTCACCAAGGATCATTCTCTGGCTGGCCCCATGACACTGAGCCATATTGTGGATGCCCAGGTAGTGCTTTCCTCCACCGATGATGCAAGGTATCGTATTTTGCGGGCCGATAAAAATCGTTTCGGCAGCGTGGGCGAGCTTGGCTTTTTTGCCATGACCGACAGAGGCTTAAAAGAGGTGAAAAACCCTTCTGCCATGTTTTTGTCACGATCGGGTACACCGGCGTCGGGCAGTGCCGTAACCGTTGTCTGGGAAGGAACCAGGCCGCTTCTTGTGGAAATTCAGGCATTGGTCACCGAAAGTCAATCCGGGAACCCGAGGCGTCTGGCGGTGGGGATGGATCAGAACAGGATCGCCATGTTGCTTGCGGTTCTTGCCAAGCATGGAGGACTGGCCACGGCCAGTGACGAAGTCTATGTAAACGTGGTGGGTGGAATCCGAGTCTATGAGACAAGTTCTGATCTTGCAGCAATGGTGGGTATTGTTTCCAGTCTGCAGGATAGGGTTATCCCTCAGAATACTCTCTTTTTTGGTGAGATAGGCCTCTCGGGCGAAATTCGGCCGGTCGCAAATGGTGAAGCAAGGCTGAAAGAGGCTGCTAAACATGGCTTTCATCGGGCGATAATCCCGAAGGCGAATGCTCCACAACGGCCTGTAAAGGGGCTTGAAATTGTTGCCGTGGCCAGTTTGGTTGAAGCCCTCGAAGCATTGTATTAGAAGAAGGAGCTTATTGTAACCGTGTTGGGAACGAATAATAAATAACTTGAATAGTGTTTCAGGCAGCACCTGATTTATAACTCCCCCGGAAGTGGGGCTTTAGCCCTCAAGAGCGTAATCGGCGGGACTGAAGTCCCGCTTCCGGGAATTTACTCCGTTCAAGTTATTTGATTTCCATTCCTTAATGGATAATAAACTCGCAAAAAGGTCATTTTTGATACTTTGACAGGAATCGAATGTGCCAGATGAAATCATAAGTTTAATAAAGGAGTAACATATGGACTTTAAAGAGCATTTAAAAACAGCCTGGGAAAGTACCTTAGGATTTATCGTACCCGTCATTCTACTGACTTTAGTACAAATGGTGGTGGTGACCATCAGTTTTGGTATTCTGGCTCCCGTTACCACGGCTGGTTACATTCAGTCCCTGCTCCTGGCTCTGCGGGAGGGGCGTGAGCCGAAGATAGGGGATCTTTTTTCAGAAATGCGCCTTTTCTTCCCACTGCTTGCCTTTGGTATTTTAGCAGCCCTGGCCACCTTTTTCGGTTTTCTGCTGTTGATTATTCCCGGTCTTGTTGTTGTTGCCTTTCTGGTCTTTGCCACAATTTATATGATGCCGCTAATGACAGATCGAAAAATGGGATTGCTTGAGGCCATAAAAGAATCCTGGAATATGGCTGTGAGAAAACCACTGGCAGATCAAGTTGTTTTTTTGGTTCTTTATCTTGTTATTATGTCCGTTGGCGGATCTTTCCTTTTAGGGCTCCTTTTTGCTCAGCCGCTTGCAACTTTTTTAATGCTTGCCGTCTATAATGAGCGCTTGCAGGATGAGCAAATTTCCATAGAACAGGAGCCTCCACCAATTCCTGGTAATAAGGCCTAAGTGATCAATGAATATGAATAGTTTCAAGTATAGAGGAATAGAGGGTTGGCACCGGTTTGAATTGAAGGATCATATCCTCTATGTGCAGCCGGATATTCCAGACTGGATAGTTGTTTCCGAGGACGCTGATCAATTACTGCACTCTGAAAAGAGTGATGCTGCAAGTTTTTATGGACAGGATCAGCTTGAGCATGCCTTTGCCATTGAACCACTGGAGCCCTATGCGGGAAGAGCATCTCTACTCAGTCTGAATCAGCTTAAGGAGTGCTGGTTTCATATCACCGATACCTGCAATCTCAGCTGTCGCCACTGCCTCTTTGCCGCCTCTCCTGCCAAAACTAGAACTCTTGCACCTGAGCTTTTAGAAAGCGCAGTGCAGCAGGCTCTTGCTCTTGGATGCCGTCTCTTTTCGTTTACAGGAGGGGAGCCCTTTCTCTATCCTGATTTCCTGCAATTTATTCGCAGGTTACTTCTGGAAAATGAAGATGTGCATGTGGCAGTACTTACAAATGGTATGCTGCTTGACCAATCTCTGGAAGAACTCAGCACCCTGGACAGGCTCCATATTCAGGTGAGCCTCGATGGTCTGGAAAAAAGTCATGACAGATTGCGGGGCAGCGGTAGTTATCGGAAGTTAACGAAGAATCTCAGATCCATGAAGGTTGCAGGAATTCCTGTGACCCTTTCAGTAGCCATTAGCAGTGAAAATATTGACGATCTTTTGCAGCTGGTGGATCTTGCTGTTGAACTTGGGGCAGCATCCATTCACCTGCTTTACCATTTTATCCGTGGCAAGGGGAGTCAGGAACAGTTTATCAGTCCAGATACTATTTTCCCGCGCCTTTTAGCCGCCTGGCAACGGGCAACGGAGCTGGGGCTGAGTGTTGATAATGTTGAGACTCTCCGCAGCCAGGTTTTTTCAACACCCGGCACCCGATATGATCTTTCAAACACCGCCTGGGAATCCGTGGCCGTGGGTCCCGATGGTGTTGTGTACCCCTCTCCTGCTCTGGTGGGACTGGAAGAAACCGCCTGTGGACATCTGGATCAGGGGCTTGAAGCTGTGTGGAAAACCAGTAAGGTTTTGAACGAGCTGCGTCAGGCCAGTTTGGTTCATTCTCCGGAATATTCAGTAAATCCTTTGAAATATCTGGTGGGCGGCGGGGATATTGATCATAGTTTTATGTCAGGAAATAAGTGGGTGGGACATGACCCCTATGTTTCCCTTTACAATCGTATTGCCCTTCAGCTGATCAGCGAACAGGCTGGTAGTTACAAATGCTCTGGAAAAAATGGCATTCTGCTGCGTATGGGGGACGTCCGCCACGATTGCCCCGATGGTGAGGAGGAGGGGCACGAAGTCGCTCTTACCCATTGCAACTGTCTGATTTCCCTGGCATCTGACACAGGGCATGGCTCTGTGCGGGAATTTTATGGAGCGGCAGCTCTTGTTGCCAAGGAGGATATTGCCAACCCCCTGGCTCCCGCTCAGGCAGAGGCTGATTTTATTTCGGACAAGACCAAAAAACACTCCTATGGCTGTGGCAGTCCGGTGACCGATGGTGCTCCTCAGGAAGGGGAGACCCTGGTGGATCTTGGTTCTGGTTCCGGCATAGAGTGCTTTATGGCTTCTGCATCGGTTGGCAAAACAGGTCGTGTCTACGGCATTGATATGACCAACGAAATGCTGAAACTTGCCGGAGACTCACTACCAGAAGTAGCTGAACGACTTGGCTACAAGAATGTGGAGTTCCGCAAAGGATTTCTTGAGCAGATTCCTCTGGGTGATGCTGTTGCGGATGTGGTGATCTCCAACTGTGTGATCAATCTCAGTCCGGATAAACGCATGACCTATCAGGAAATTTTTCGTATCCTAAAACCCGGTGGACGACTGGTGGTCTCCGATATTGTTACGGATACTGCCATCCCTGCAACACTGAAAAATAATGTCCGCTATCGTGGCGAGTGCCTTGGCGGTGCCATGCAACAGGAGGAACTGGTTGCCATGATGGAGGCAGCGGGCTTCTCTGCCATCCGCTTTATAAAACGTTTTCCCTATCGTCAGGTAGAGAATATGGATTTTTTCTCTCTTACCTATGAGGCAATCCGTCCAATCGCTGTGATGGATGAATCGGTTGATGTGGTATACAGAGGTCCATATGGCGCAGTGTATACCGAGTCAGGCATTCTTTTGATGAAAGGGCGACGCACATCTATCCCGCTTCAGGAAAGAAGCCTGCTTGATGATTCTGTTTTTGTAGTCGATAACCTGGGCGCAGTTACAAATCTGCTGATGGAGAATTCCTGTTGCTCTCCTCAAACAAATATCAGCGGCATGGAAAAGAGCTGCTGCAGCCCAGACAGTGCAAGCTGTTGCGATGGTGATGATAATGATCAAGTAACAACAGAACGAAAAGCCGAAGGGTGTATGGTCTGTGGTATTGATCTCCACTACTTCACTGATAGTAGGGATATGGCCTGCAGCTATTGCGGACGTGAGTTTGCATCCAATGCCTGTTGTGAACAGGAGCATTTTGTCTGTGACGCTTGCCACCGGGAAAACGGCATTGAAGTGATCAAGGCCATCTGTAGCAGAACAGAAGAACGGGATCTTATCACCTTGCTCGAATTGATCCGCAGCCATCCGGCAATTCCGATGCACGGTCCGGAGCATCATGCCATGATCCCTGGGATTATCCTTGCCTGCTACCGGAATTCCGGTGGTGATATTAAGGAGGAGGCTATACTCACCGGCATCAGCCGGGGCGCCGATATTCCAGGTGGAGTGTGTGGTTTCTGGGGTGCCTGTGGGGCTGCAATTGGTACAGGAATCGCAGTCTCAACAATCTATGCAGCCACACCTCTTACCCCAGCACCAAGACAGAAGGCGCAGGCGTTCAGCGCAAAAATTCTTGAAATTATTTCAAAGTACCGTGGGGGGCGTTGCTGCCAGCGGGAGACCTGGCTAGCCCTTTCTGAAACAGCCAGATTGTCAGTGGAGATGCTCTCTGTCCCCATTGTGGCAAAAGGACAACTCCGTTGTTCGCAGTATTCAAAGAATAAGGAATGTATACGAAAACAGTGTCCTCTCTGGGAGAACCGGGTCAAAAAATTGGAACCGGAACTCCAGTTTCTTTCCATCGGTTGAGTATTTTATTTGTTTGTATTGACGTATAAAAACAGCGTGATAAGCAGTGTATGATAAAAATATCAGATTAGTCATTATGCCTATATATTTAACAGGGGAGAATACTTATCATATAGATAAACAATAAAAATGTAGTTCTTTTTTAGCAAAAAGTATCGCTAATATGGAATTTGGAAGGCCAATATTATTATTCATTATTCATTGAGAATAGGTAATTATACCGATGTTTTTTTTAAATTCAGCGATATACTATCAGTATAAGAATAAATTTGTTTTTAATGCATCTTATTATCTACTGAAGTTTCCTGAAAATTTAATTGGCGAACAACGGCAACGGTTAGCAGGTG
>CAZIDU010000135.1:0-10677 GCA_964538055.1 uncultured Desulfocapsa sp.
AAACTGGGGACATGACCCAATTCGTCTTTGTCTTTTGAATTGGGATCGTGTCCCTCGATTCCGGATAAATATTGTGCCGTTCAGTAGCATGGTGAATAGCAACATCAAACAAGAACTATACCCCTCCGATAATTGTGGACAATTCAGACGTCAGAAAAGAACGGTGAAACTAAATATGGCCTGTATCGAAGATACATGCAAAACTCTTGACGCCAATTCGGATGGCGAATATTATTCAAATAGTTCCCCTCGAAAGGGAGGGAACCAGCTGCTGTGTTAAAAACTTTTACCGGGGATCACACATGAAAATCACTTTCCAGGGTGCGGCCAAAACCGTAACGGGCTCAAAGTATCTAATCGAGGTCAATAATCACAGGTTTCTACTCGATTGCGGCCTATATCAGGGAAAGCGAAAGGATGCCTTTGAAATGAACAGAGAGACCTCCTGCGGCAGCAAAAATCTTGATGCGATTATTCTTTCCCATGCCCATATTGATCATTCAGGAAACATTCCCTGTCATGTCAAAAATGGTTTTCAGGGCGATATCTTCTGTACCTCTGCCACCCGTGATCTGTGTGCTGTAATGCTGCTGGACAGTGCTTTTTTGCAGGAAAAAGACATTGAGTATGTAAACCGCAAGCGGGAAAGAGATGGAAAAGCTCTCTTTGAGCCCCTTTACACCAAAAAAGATGCGGTCGCCTCCATGCAGTATTTTGTCGGTATAAGCTACAACCGAAAACGGCAGATCCTCCCTGGAGTTGAACTCACTTTGGTGGATGCAGGTCATATGCTCGGTAGTGCCCATGTTGTACTGGATATTGAGGAAATGGATAGTGGTAAGAAGACAAAACTTGTATTCAGCGGTGATATCGGCCGCGCCGACATTCCCATTATCCGTGATCCACAACCGATCACCCAGGGTGCTGACATCCTTATTATGGAAAGCACCTATGGCAACCGAAGCCATCCACCATATCCTGAATCTGAAGAAGAATTAAAACGGATTGTTAACGAAACAGCGGCCAGGGGAGGAAGCCTTTTGATTCCTGCTTTTGCAGTCGGCAGGACCCAGCAGATTGTCTATACCCTGCACAAACTTTTTGTAAAAGGAGAAATTCCCGACCTGCCGATCTATGTGGACAGCCCGCTGGCCACCAGAACAACGGATATCTTCCGTCTCCATCCCGAAACCTATGATGAAGAAATCATGCAGTTCATGATGGACGATAAAAATAACAATCCCTTTGGTTTCGAAACACTCAAGTACACCTCCTCAGTGGAGGAATCTAAAGAATTAAGCAGTTCAGATCAGCCTGTCATCATCATCAGTGCCAGCGGAATGATGGAAGGGGGACGAATCCTGCATCACTTAAAAAGTCGTGCCGGGGATCCCAAAAATACTATTCTGATAACCGGTTGGCAGGCTCCCTATACCCTTGGTCGACAGATTGTTGATGGAAAAAAAGAGATAAAAATTTTTGGTGAGATACATGAAATACGGGCCAAAGTTGAACTCGTAACCGGTTTCAGCGGCCACGCTGATCGGGAAGAACTTTTGGCCTGGGCCGGTGCCATGCAGAAAAAACCCAGGCAGACTTTTATTGTTCATGGGGAAGAGGAATCGGCAAACGCCTTGGCCCAGGGGCTGCATGACACACTCGGTTTCGAGAATATTCACATCCCGAATCCCCATCAGAGTTTTACGGTCTGAAAGATTTGCTGGAAATTACTGTACCCTTCCTTATTTCTAAGAGACCAACCTTGCCGAAGAAGGTATCTTGCTTTTGAATCAGTAAATATTCTTCTTGTTGACTTTGGTGTAGTATCCTTTGCCGATATTGATAAGGATCCCTTTATATTCCTGTTGTGAAAATTTCCAAATGCATCGATTTGAGCAAAAATTGCTATTCTCGGACAGTCTTCTAGTAAAAGATGCACAACATGCAGTGGTGATATTCGGATTTATAATGACAATGAAGTGAGAGATGAAGTCTATTGTGGCGAATACGAACTGGTGGCATTGAAAACAGAATATGACTACTGCTTCGAAGAAGACGAATATTACTATTTTAGCCCTGAACTCCGGTTACTCTGTTCAGTACCCTTGAGGGGTGTAAAAAACACGAGATAAAGGCAGATTTCGAAACAATCCTTAATTTCTTTCGTTATTACGACTAAGTGTATAGGCAGAAGGATTTCATCCTGAAGGAAAGACAAGTATTACACGCGACCTTCAGCCTTTCTGTACCTTCAGCTTCAAAGCCCTGGTTGCGGGCAGAGCCCCACTTTAGCTAGTATTGCCCTTGTAGGCAGATCCACCCTGAACTTGTTTTACACAATGCGAGGAATATGTTTTCACCATTTAATTTTTTGTTCGGATGGTTGTCCAGTGATCTGGCAATTGATCTTGGAACAGCTAATACCGTTGTCTATGTCAAGGGGAGGGGGATCGTTCTTCGTGAACCCTCTGTCGTTGCTGTTCGTCAAGACCCCAGAGGTAATAAGGTTTTGGCTGTTGGTAAAGCAGCCAAACAGATGCTGGGAAAAACACCTGGTAATATCAGGGCAATTCGTCCCATCAGGGATGGGGTTATTGCTGATTTTGAAGTAACCGAGGCCATGCTTCGCTACTTTATCAATAAGGTGCATAACAGGCGCACTCTGGTTCATCCAAGAATCATCATAACCGTACCTTCCGGGATTACTCAGGTAGAAAAACGAGCCGTTAAGGAATCGGCTGAGTCGGCTGGAGCCAGGGACGTCTATCTGATTGAAGAGTCAATGGCTGCGGCAATTGGTGTCGATCTTCCCATTACTGAACCTATGGGCAGCATGATAGTTGATATCGGTGGCGGAACCACCGAGGTGGCCATCATTTCCCTGGCCGGTAGCGTATTTGCAAAATCCATAAGAATTGCCGGTGATAAAATGGATGAGAATATTATCTCTCATGTCAAACGCAACCACGATCTCGCCATTGGCGAGCGTACGGCTGAATTGATCAAGATTACCATTGGCAATGCAAAACCGGAAAAACCGTACGAAACCATGGATATTAAAGGACGTGATCTTATTTCCGGTAGGCCCAAAACCCTGTCTATTGCTGCTGATGAGATTCACTCAGCTATCAAGGAACAGGTTAATGCCATTGTCAATATTGTGAGGTTAGCCCTTGAGGCGGCACCCCCTGAACTTTCTGCTGACATCGTGGACCAGGGGATAGTTTTGACCGGGGGGGGAGCCCTGCTTAAAAACCTTGATCAACATATTAGGGAAGAAACAGGGTTACCGATTATTGTGGCTAATGATCCCCTTTCTTCAGTAGTCCTTGGGGCAGGACGGGCTCTTGACAACATTGATATCCTCCAGGAAATCTCCATTCAATAATACCTCCCGATGACAGCGCTGGATCCGCAGACCGCCAGGATAATGGGTCTGAATGTGGTCGGGCTAGACATCTTACGCTCAAACCATGGCCCGGTTGTGATGGAAGTGAATTCTTCTCCCGGACTGCAGGGTATTGAAACTGCATCAGGAAAAAATATTGGGCAGATTGTCATAGAATTTATAGAGAAAAATGCTAAGTCCGGGAAAACAAAGACGCTGGTAGGAAACTGGGGACATGACCCAATTCGTCTTTGTCTTTTGAATTGGGATCGTGTCCCCCGATTCCGGATAAATATGGTCCGTTCAATAGCATGGTGAAGTTACGGCTTAACGAAGCTTGAAGTGAACTGGAATAAACACTTCCATAGCAACAGGAAGGCCAGATTCCGTTCCTGGAAGAAATTGCCAGGATGCCACTGTTTTTAGAGCAGAGTTGTCGAGTAGAGTGTATCCGCTGCTTGTTTCTATTGTAACACTGTTCGCCTCTCCTTTTGCCGAGACGGATACTGACAAAATTACAGTTCCCTGCCAGTTTCGACGGCGGGCAAGGCTGGGATACTCCGGCTTTGGATTTTTTGTATAGAGCGGTGAGGCCTTTACAGAGACGGGTACCGCTGCTTGTGGAATCTCTTCTTTCCGTGGAGCCCTGTTTTGCGGACGTACATCCCTTGCATTGCTGCTTGAAGCTGTGTTGTGGGTTTTTTTTACAGCTCGTCTTTTTAAAAGCAGTGGTGAATCATCTGTAAGCTTTTCTCTTAAAGGTATTTCCGGTACAGGCACCAGGGATTCCTCTACCTTGTCTTCTTCCGGCTTCTCTCTGACCTTCTCCGTCTCTTCCTGGGTGCTCTTTTCTGATTTTTGTGTGGGGATGACAGTTGAGCTGAGACTGATTGCAATGCTTTCCTCTCCTGCTAAACGGGGGGGAAGAGTTGTAATGCCGGGAAATTTTAAAACTATAAAGATGGCGTGGAGGCAAAGGGCAAGGAGCAGGGCGAACAGCAATCGTTGCACGACAACTTACTCCTGGCTTGCCTGTAAAGAGATCTTGGAAACTCCGCACTTATTGAGTTCGTCAAGAACCTGATAGAGTTGTTGGTAGTTGATGCTTTCTTCTGCAAAGATCAGGACTGAAGGCTTTTCGGTGTTGCTGCTATCGAGGGAGGTAAGCTGTTCTGTCAGCTGTGAAAGGAGGATTGGTTTTTCATTGAGAAATAGTGATATCCCTTCGTTCGCATTTTGGATGACGAGTGAAAAGGGACTTTCTTCACTCTTTACTGCCTCCATTGATTCCGGTAAATCCAGCTGTAATCCTTGGTGTACCGCCATCGAGAGCATTGCATAGATGAAAAAAACCAGCAGCAAAAACACGATATCGATAAGCGGCAGCATTTCGATACGCGGTGCCTGGATGGCGCTATTCTTAATCTTCACGACTTATCGCCCAGCTTTTCGTAAACCACATCAAGGTTCGTTGCATATTTTTCCATTACATGGATAGCCCTGTTAATACGCGTATTGAAATAGTTGTAGGGGATCACGGCGATAATAGAGATTCCAAGTCCTGTGGCAGTGGTGATAAGGGCCTGGGCAATACCCGATGTAACCAGCTTCGGATCGGCAATGCCACTGCTGCCAAGAATCTTGAAAGAACCGATAATCCCAAGGACCGTCCCGAATATTCCAAGTAGAGGGGCCACGGTGATCATGGTATCCAGCACCGGCATATACTTATTCATCCGCTGTATCATATGGTTTGCTTCAGATTCCATGGCTCGTCCCATGTCATATTCCCTGTGCACGATCCCAACCACCAGCAGTCGGATAACATGATCCTGGGATCCGGTTACTTTTTCACGAATCAGCTCCCAGTTACTGCTTTCTGCAAGGGTCAGAATTTCATCCACAAGTTTGCGATTGCGTTTGCGTTGGATGGAAATCCAGAAGAGGGTCCGTTCAATTATAACAGTGCATACCGCAACTGAACAGAGGAGCAGGGGCCACATGACCGGCCCTCCGCTCTGCATAATTTCATAAATGTTCATGGTTCTACCGGGTGTTGAGTTCAGGGTGGATCAGACGGGCCATAATAGTCAGGGTGTCAGCAAAGGTTGCAGGGGACGGGCTGCAGGCAATATCCGGCCTGATCACATGGACCCGCTTGTTTAGCACTGCATTGATGACGGGGATCTGCATCCAGCGCTCCTGTTCCTGGTGGGCGATACCGCTTTCAGATCCCATCATGGCGATGATAATCACATCCGGATTGGCGGCTATTACTTTTTCATAATTGGTAATGCCTTTTTTTTGATCTGCTGCAATGTTGCTGCCACCGGCAAGGACGATGAAATCGTTGGTGAAGGAGCTTGGTACCGAGGAGAATAAGGGTTGGGATCCAACCTGAAGAAAGACCTTTTGTTCGGGGAGCCCGGCTAGATCTTCCTGCAGGATTTTCAGCTTTTCTTTTGTCTGGTCAATAATCTGCTTTGCCTGGTTTTCAAGGCCAAGCAGCTGTCCCAGCCGTATAAACTGGGTACAAATATCTGCAAATGAGGCTGGTTGCTTGAACTGAACAACCTGAATTCCAACGGACTGTAGTTGTCTGACCTGCTGCATTGCTGTTAATCCGGTTGCCAGTACAATATCAGGCTGCAGGCCAATGATCTTTTCAATGGAAATCTGCATTACAGAACCAATCTTTTCCTTGGCTTTAGCAGCTTCCGGGCGAACGCAGTAATTGGTGTTGGCGACAAGACGATCACCGGCACCGAGGAGAAAGACGTTTTCAGTATTGATGGGGCCCAAGGAAACAATACGTTGCGGATACTCAGCGACAGCCTCATGTACCGAAAAGGCGGCAAGAGAAACAAAAACAGAGAAAATGAAAACGAGAGATCTGTTCATGGGCCTTAATAAATCTCTGCAATAGTAAGAGTGCGCTGCAGCCGGTCTGTGAAAAATGATATGATTTCGGGATAAAAGGCAAGACCTTTGAAGTAGTCCCTGTTCTCGTGTTGGACCATTGGGCATTGCACCGCAAATCCCATTTCTTCAAGGATAACACGCCAGCTGTTCTGTTTCGTTGTTCCCATGAGATCTTCTTCGGCATGCATTCCAGCCAGGTACATCATGGGGATTATCTTTATTCTTCGATACTGCTCAGCAAGATTTTTTTGTTTGATTCCCTTTAGCACTGCTTCATAATCAGGCACTCCTTCAATGGATGCAGCGAGTACGTTGGGATAGCGATCTGTCACAAGTTTTTCAAGGCCGAGATAGGCACTGTTTACAGGATCTGCCACCAGAGGAGTGCCGTGGAGGGCCAGGATATTAAGACCTTCGGTCGGGGATAAAAATTCATTTTCAACCACGGCCAGAGTCTCTTTCACAAAATTCCAACGGTGCAGCAATGTCTCACTTAAGAAAACCCGCAGTCCCGGGAAGTATTCACAGGTTTCTGCCATTTGCTGATATTCAGTGCCTGGGAATATATGCAGTGGCTGAACCACCGCCCTGCGAAATCCGGCCGCTTCTACCATTGCCAGGGTTTCCAGAAGGGTTGGCAGTTTCTTTTTTCTGCAGATAATATTTGAGCTGTAGGCCCAGAATATTTCGTGATCGGCAAATTGCTTTTCCACCTGTTGCTGGAAAATCTCCAGTGGTCTTTGTGCATGGCTACTGGTGCCAAAGGTGACAAGTATAATGGCTGGTTTATCTTTTAGTTTCGGGACGCGTAATTTGCGACCGATATATCCGTGCTGATGCATATTATTATCCTTTCTCTCAGTTGATCTCCGGCCAGATACGGAGGCCTGGGATTTTGGTAAAATGTTTGTCATAGGTCACCACAACAGATCCTGTTTCCATGGTATGTGCTGCAATCCAGACGTCATTGATTGGCAGGGGAGTGTCTGCGCGTTGCAGGATGTTTTTCAGGTGGCCGAATATTTCTGCTGTTTCAGAACCCGCATTGAGGACGCTGACGCGAGGTTTTTTGAGAAAGGATTGTAAGAGTTCATTATTCTGCCTCTCTCTGGTCCCACCTTTAAATCCCGCATAAAGTTCCCCTAAAACAAAAATGGAGAAAAATGTGATGTCGGCTGCCGCAAGGCTGTTTAAAACATCTTTGTCACCAGCCAGATAGGATGTATAGGCGTTGGTATCAAGGACAATCCTGCTCATTTCCAGTCCTCTGGATCAATACGGTTGCAGGAAGCACTGTTTTTGTTGAACTCTGTTTGTTCCTCTTTGCTCCAGACACCGCAGAGATCGGCAAACTCATTTGTAGTATCAGTTTGCTCTGCCTCGGAAATTCCCAGTTGTTCCGCAAGCAGTTGCTTGATTGTCTTGTTGAGGCTGAGTCCTTGCTGACGTGCTTTTTCACGAATAAGTGTATTCAGCGGATCTTCAAGGCCATGTATGGTAATTGATTTCATAATAATTTCCCCTTGAACCATAAAGTGAACTTACGGTTCAACAATAAGTCAATCTGGCGTTGAAGTCAAATTGTGTAACTATTCACCGAAATTGAGTTTGAGTCGGAATTGCATAACGAATACGCTGGTAGGAAACTGGGGACATGACCCAATTCGTCTTTGTTTTTTGAATTGGGATCGTGTCCCCCGATTCCGGATAAATATTGTTCCGTTCAATAGCATGGTGAATAGTGACCAAATTGTTTGCACTGACGCAAACATTCCACGGTGCCCGTTAGGAGCAAATAATAAATAACATGAACATTACTTCAGGCACAACCTGATTTACAACTCCCCCGGAAGTGGTGCTTTAGCCCCGCCCAAAAGCGTAATCGGCAGGACTGAATGCCCGCTTCCGGGAGTTTACTGCGTTCAAGTTATTAAATTTCCATTCCTTAATAATCCCAACGCAGTCCCACATAGAGGCCGCGACCGGGCATGGGGTAACCATTTACATATGCGTAGTCCTCATCGAACATATTCTGTATTTCACCACGCAGCGTAAACTTGCCAACAACTTCATTTTCATAAAAACGATAAGAAGCCGTTAGGTCCGTCACAATGTTGGAATTGAGTGTGGTAACCGGGTATGGATATGCAGCCCCATAATCCGTAACGTTCTGGCTTCCCGTGTAGGCCACATTTATGCGGCAGGAGATACCGTCGCCATTGTTGAGCACAGCGCCTGTGGAATAATTGGTGCCACTGATATATTGAAGGTCCTCCCCGGTAGTGTCGTCTTCATATTGGGTGAGGAGGGTCATGTTGAGATAGGGACGAACCTCCCAGCTCCAGCCAAGTGGCATGCCAATATCATAGGAGACTTCAGCTTCAAATCCAGAGATGGTGGCGTCACCCAGATTTTGCCAGCTCCTTGATCCATCCAGTAAATAATCACTGACAATTTTATCTTTAAAATCAGTGTGGAAATAGGTAAGTGATCCACTGAGTCCACCCTGGCCATAGTCAACGCCACCTTCCCAGGTGGCACTTTCTTCAGGGCTGAGATCCGGATTGCCAAGGACTCTTGAACCAAAACTGCTAAAGTCAGCGGCCATCTGGTCAGCAGAAGGCATCATAAAGGCTTCACCATATTGGGCTCTTAGCTTCAGGGTATTGGTTACCATCCAGGCCACACCAATTTGAGGCGTGAAATGGCTGTCACTCACATTGTTCCCTGCTGGATTTATGACTTCCACATCATACCAATCATAACGAATTCCTATGTTGGCACTGAGTCGATTTTCCAGAAAGGAAACTTTGCTGAGTAAAAAAAGTGCAGAGTTGGAATATTCGGTTGTGTTTGGTGTCCAGCTGTTTTCAACGTCATAATCGAGCCAGTCAAATCCTGCTGTGAGAACGGCGGGGCCAAGATCTCCGCTCAGCTGGAACTGTGCTCCCTGCTGGTCTGTTTTGTTTTCCGAGAGTTCTCCATCATTCCAGCCGCTGGGGTTAGAGGCCATGGGATCCATCCAGCTGTTTTCATCCTGGCCAAAGAAGTAGCGGGCCAGAAGATCGGATCCTGTCACCGGACACTGTCCTTCAAAGCTCAGGTCCGTGGAGTAATTCTCTTTGTCTGAATAATCATCCAGATCGTTTTTACTCAAAAAACCAGGTTTGCCTGCTTCATCTACCGCAAAACGGGTAAAGACCAGGCCCAGTCTGTTAGTATCGGAGAATGAATAACCAAGATTGGCGCTCATTCCGCTTTCGGAGTCGATTCCGGTGTTCTGGTACTGCTCACCGCTGCCGGTATCATAGTCACCTCTGGTTCCGTATGTATAGGAACCGGCGAAGTCAATTCCATTACTCAGGACAGATCCGCCAATAGTCCCTTCGCCAGTATCGAAGGAGCCACCGGTGGCCTCTATAAACATCGAATTATTCTTGGCTCTTTTTGTAATAACATTGACCACTCCACCCATTCCAGCTGAGCCGTACTGTACAGCTCCGGGGCCACGGATAATCTCAATGCGTGCTACGTTTTTGGTGAGAATTTTTGCAAGATTACCGGTTCCGGCACGGCGACCATCGAGAAGGACCAGAACATGTCCTTGGAGATCGTTGCCATGGGTGTCGGTGGAAAAACCACGTATAGCAATGGATGTGAGATTGCCGGGATATTTTTTGATGGTGGCGATGGACTGTTCGGCGAGAAGATCAGCAACGGTACTGGATGCTGAGAGGCGGATATCGTCTTCAGTGATAACGCTGATGTTGGAACTTACTGTGGTCTTGCTTTCTTCTGTCCGGCTGGCAGTGACAACAACCTCTTCCATCATGGTTGTAGGAGTTGTCTCTGCAGCAGCAAAGATGTTTGGTGCTGTCGCAATGGCGAGCAATTGGGTGCATAGAACGGGATAGTATCTCTTCTTCATTTTTCTCTCCTCTTTTGAGTGAAATGTCCGAAGAGATGATTGCCTGAAAGACAAAAAAATCCCCTGACAAATATGATATTGATCCGGGGATGCCCTTTAAGTCCATAGATATGGCTATAAATCTCTTGTCCTCGGAGATTTTAGCATGGCACTTCATGGCCGGATTACACCCGGCAGTACCGTTTTTCAGGCAGGTCTTCTGACTTTCGGATCATCCAGATAGCCACGTCTTCCCAGTCTTACGACCAGTGACATTGTGCAGCTATTGTCCCCGATTACAGCGGCGGGCCCGTCCCGGATTTACACCGGGTTCCCTTATTCTCCATTTGCATGGAACCTGAAAACTTAATCTGGAACTTAAATAACTTTTACTTCCTTGTCAAGTTAAGGGTGTTGAAAAGTATCTTCCAGGAACCATTTTACATGTAGCCAGGGCCGA
>CAZIDU010000136.1:0-10589 GCA_964538055.1 uncultured Desulfocapsa sp.
TCGTGTCCCCCGATTCCGGATAAATATTGTGCCGTTCAATAGCATGGTGAATAGTCATCAATCAAGATTATTTTCAATAAAGAGCTTCGTAAATATCAATGAGTTCTTGAATCAAAGGCAGGCGCGGGTTTGTGGCAGTAGAGTGGTCTTCAAAAGCGTGTTCTGCCATCTGTTCGCTTTTTGCCAGGTACTCTTTCTGGCTGATGCCACAATCGCGGATAGTATATGGCAAGTGAAGATCCTGTTGCATGCGACTGATTGCTTTCACCAGTGAATCCACGCCCTGTTCAGGGCTTTTACAGGCAAGGCCAAGGCTTTTGGCAATCTCCTGATAGCGTTCATGGGCAATGTATCTGCTACCGGGCATAAGCGGGTTAAAACGACTGGGGTCTTCCACTCCATTATAACGAACAATATGGGGAAGCAACAGGCTGTGTGCCTGGCTGTGGGATAGGCTGAATGCAGAACTGAGAGAGTGGGCCATGGCATGGGTGAGCCCGGGCTTTGCATTACCGGTGGTCATACCAGCCATGGTAGCTGCATTATAAAGTGTTTCTCTGCTGCTTATTGTATTGCGGTTAATTGCTGTTGGCAGGGAATCAAAGATCATCAGAATAGCTTTCATGGCCATGGAGTCGGAGTAGTCTGACGCCAGGGGTGAAACATAGGCTTCAAGGGTATGACTGAGGATGGTCATAGCGGTAATTGCCATGTCTTTTGCGTTTAGAGCTGTGGAGAACTCCGGGTCAATAAGCGTAATGTCAGGGAGAAGTTCACAGGAATGGAGATTGTGGCGTTTTTCCCTGCTATCATCAAAAATAGTCATCAAGGCATTGATTTTAAACCCGGCTCTTGGGGTCGTGGGCATGGCAATAAGAGAAACCTGACGTTGCGGAGGACTGGCAGGAGAGTCTGGGAAATCCGCACGGCTCAGATTGGGAGAGGAGTACGGCAGAGCATTTTCAGGCCGCTGGTAAAAGTAACGCATGGCCTTTGCTGTATCAATGGTCGCTCCACTTCCGATGGCCAGGATTGCTGTTGGCCGAAAACCGTTCATACACTGTATTCCTTCCTTTATGGAGGAAATAGTGGCCACTTGATTAGTTTTACAGAAAAATTCTGTCTTTATCGGATGGTGTTGATCGTTTAAATGGTGGAGCACGGCATCAATAAGATCACTCTCAAAAAGTTCTTTTTCAGTTACTATCAGTGTTCGTGCAGTTTCCGTGAGTGTTTGCAAATGTTTGCTGCAGCCCTGTGCAAACAGGACTTTTCCCGGAGTTTTCCATTCTCTGAGGCGAATATTTGGTTTTTGAATCAGTTTACGGCGGAGAAGCATGTCTATGGACAGTCCTGCTGTACAGAGATTACCAGCCTGTTTGTCACCGGCCGAGGTGATAGTGTTACCCGGTGACACCGTGAGTTTACACAGGTCGCCCCTGGTTGCAGGTTGGTTCAGGATAATGAGGCTTGCATTAATTTTTGCGGAGAATTCATTGCACAGGTCAGTATCTCTGGCGTGAAGAACTGCGGTATGAGACGTGGAACCAAATTCAAGCGCGGCTTCACAAAAACAGAGTCCTTCATACCAGCTTTCGGCGGCTATAATAGACAGTACTGGAACAGCGTTACTTCCTGAAAGAGGATGGGCGGGGCCAATGCCTCCTATCTCTGTGAGGATCAGCTTGGTGTGTGTGGGAACGGTAAACCCTGCCATTTCCGCTATTTGCACAGCATTTAATCCTGTGCAGTCAGGATTGGACAGGCCTGTTTTCTGGTCAAAAAGGAGCTGCTTCAGCTGCATTTTTTCCTGTTCTGAGGCCAGATGACAGGATTTTTGCATCAGCAGATCAAGAGTTTGAAAGTAAATTTCCCGGCTGATAATCACAGTCTGTTCTGAAGATGGGATAAGGCCGTTGTCAAAATGTCTGGATGCAATCACATCTGTTGTGGCCTGTTCGATATCTGCTGAACGGTCAATAAAACAGGGAGTATTGGTTTGTCCGCTGCCAAGGATGGGGATATCAGATGTTAATTGAGAAGAGGAGAGGGCAGGAATTTCATCCATGAGGATAAGGTTGATATCAGGGTGCCCGATTAGAGTGGTGATAGAGTTGTCAGATCCCGTCGACAGCCACTGAATGGCATATGGAGGTGCGCCTGCATTCTCTGCTGCCTGTTGCATAAGTTGTGCTGTAGCTTTTGAAGACGACTGCACCGATGGGTGGAAACAAAACACAATGGGGTTACGGGTTTTAACACTGATGATTGACTGGAGCAGTGTGGTTGCTGTGGGATGTTCCGGTGCAGGAAAAGCCGCCAGGATACCAACTGGTTCAGCAATAATCTGAGAGCCATTGATTTCATTATCTTCAACAACGCCAACGGATTGTATGTTTTGAAGCTTTTGCTCAAAGCCGCTGCAGGCAAAGATATTTGTAATGGATTTGTCCTCGACAATCCCTCTTCCCGTTTCCTGCACGGCCAGTTTTGCAAGAGCCAGATGCCGGGATTCACCAACCACTGCCATATTGCTGACAATTTTGTCAATGGCTCGCTGATCCAGCTGAGTGTATGCATCCTGAGCGGACATGGCCTGGAAAATTATTTCATAAACCTGCTCGGCATCTGTCAGGTTCGAACTGTCCGGTTGAAACATGAATATACCTTCGTGGAAAAAAAATATGATAAAAAATCAAAATGAAAATCGATTTGTTGTTTTCGATTATCGGGCTTTTTAAATGGAATTGTCAAGTTGGGTACGAGTGATTTTGGGGCAATTCCCAAATGAAAAGAGGAAACATTTTTTATTTGCTGAATAAAATAAGGAACAAAGAGATCTTAAAAAAAAAGAGAAATTATTTTATTTTTTTTCTAAAAAAGAAGTGGCGTATCAGATGTGAAAATGGTCGTTGTCAGTGACCATATAATGTATGTATCTGTATGGAATAATGACAGAAGGAAACAATATCAAAGGAGGGGCTGTACGAGGAATATGGGATAGTTTTTGTAACTGAAAATGATTCCATTGTCTTGTTAATATTATGGAAAACTATGTAAGAAAGCGGGTTGCGACCTATTTTCATATCAATGATTATAACTGTGTCAGAACTGACCTTCTCATTCTGGCAGAACATTTCAAGCTTACGCTCGGTAATCAATTACTAGATGCTTCGGTTGGAATGCATGGAGCTGGCGGCTATCGGGCTCAATGTGGTCTGGTTGAAGGAACCCTGATGTTTCTTGGAGTGGCTGGTGCTGAAAAAGGTACCACAGAAGAGGAGATTGTGTCCGCCTGCTATGATTTTGGAAAGGCCTATGAAAGGGGATTTTCTTCACTACAGTGTCGAACACTTCGGCCCGGTGGCTTTAACGAGGATGACCCCCCGCATCTCTGCGAGGATCTGGCCTGCAGGAGTACGGTCTTTTCCATCGGCTTTGTTGAAAAAAGGCTGCTGTTGTGGGATAAATCTTCCTGATCAGGACTTTTGTTGAAAGATGCGATGGACCTCTTTCAGTAAATTTGTTACTTCAAGAGCTGCATCCGAGCTTCTTGAAAGTTCAATTACCGATTTTCCATGCATAAGAGACTGGGCATAGGCAACCCGATTATGAAGTCGTGATTGAAGCAGGGGAACAGTATAGAGTTCGCGAATATAGGTGCCGATTTCTTTGCTTAGTTTGGTTCGTGGATTGACCCTGTTTAATAGAAAATAGCAGGGGATTGTACAGCCGACCTTTTCTGCACCTTTTCGCAGGCATCAATGGTACGCTTTGCTGATCTAATATCGAGTGGAGATGCCTGAAGGGGAATAATAATAAAATCCGAGACGGCCATGGTCTGATACATGATATGGTGACTGTGCGGCGGGGTGTCAATGAAGATGAAATTGTATTTGTCCTTTATTTCTGCCACAAGATTTTCAATAGTATCTTTTGCCTCATATACAGTCAGATTGTTTTTGGGGTGACCTTCCAGAGTCTCAACACAACTTTTCTGTTCATCTGTATCAATAAGTGCAGTCTTGTAGTGTAATGCTGCTGTTCCAAGAGCCAGATTCATGGTTGCGGTGCTTTTTCCACATCCGCCCTTCTGATTTGTCAGTGTAATAATCATTGTTTTCCCCCGAGGCTTTAAGTCATCCTTTAGTGAATGTTATGTTGGACGCACTATATTGAAAAAACCGTATGTTTTCAATGAGAAAGCGAAATGTCAGCTCGTATTCTCATAAAGGACGGGAATTTTGGGGTACCAGATTTGTAAAATCCATAATACTTAAAAGTGATAATGGTGCCGATGGGAGGAGGATTGTTACGCTCAGTATCACTGAAGCCACTTCCTATTTTAAATCTGATTGTGTTGTATTCTTCGGGCAGCTCAACCAGCAGCGATCCGAGGCGTCCCTGGTGTTTGCCTTTTCCCGGGATATGAGCAACAACCACAGCTTCCATATCGAAGAAGTTTTTCACTTTCAAAATATCATTGCTTCGTCCTGTGCTATAGACAGCATCCGGGTTTCTGACAATGAGACCTTCACCGCCTAGGTTTTCAATTCGTTGAAGTTCCGTTTGTAAGTGACCTGGGGCCGTGATCTTTTGCTGGGGAATGACAAAGGCAAATTTTGAAGGATGGGTTGCAAACCACCTGGAAGCCCTTTGTTTTCGGCTGGAAAAGCTTCCCGGTTCCTGCGGTACATCGAAAATTGCAAATTGAATCTTCAACCATCCGTCATGGGGCTGCTGCTTTTTAACAATGGATACAGTCTGCTGGAATGTTTTTCGTCCACCCCAGAGCTCCCCTTCCAGCGGAAATGGTGGTAAGTCTTTTGTAAAGCTAGCTGGTGGATGAAAAACAAGGCCGTTTTTACTCAAGAGTTGTGTTCCATTCCAGTAGCCTCGAACTCCGTCCAATTTCTCACTCATCAGCCAGCCGACAACTTGAATATTGTCTTTGTAGACCTGGGGGAGCATGATATCTAGAGCGTGAGCGTCTATAGAAAATGCGTGTATAACCGTCAGACAGAGGAAAAGAATTTGTTTTATCATTACTGCTTGTCAGGCTAACACCTCCGCAAGAGGCGTAACATCCATATCAAATGCCTGGGCCACGGCTTCATAGGTGAGCTTGCCCTGGTAACAGTTAAGCCCTCTTGCGAGCACATGATCCCGGGAAAGTGCTGCAAAACCGTGTTCTGCGAGCTTTAATGCAAAGGGAACCGTTTGGTTCACAAGAGCGAAGGTGGAGGTGTGGGGGACGGCCCCCGGCATATTGGCAACGCCATAATGCACAACACCATCCACCACATACGTCGGATCGGCGTGGGTTGTCGCTTTAATGGTCTCCACGCAACCACCTTGATCCACAGCAACATCAACAATTACAGAACCGTTCTTCATAAAGGCGAGCATGTCACGGGTAACAAGGTTGGGTGCCTTCGCCCCGGGAATTAATACCGCCCCGATCAGGAGATCTGCTTCCTTGAGATAGGTGCGGATATTTGCCTCATTGGAACTCATCGTGGTCATCCTGCCCTGGAATACATCGTCCAGATACTGAAGCCGATTATGGCTGAGGTCCATAACAATGACTCGTGCCCCCATTCCCATGGCAATTTTGGCAGCATTGGTGCCCACCACGCCACCACCGAGCACTACAACCGTTGCCGGGGAAACACCGGGAACCCCACCGAGAAGCATACCGCGTCCCCCCTGGTGTTTTTCAAGATAGTGAGCACCGACCTGAGTCGCCATTCGGCCGGCTACCTCACTCATGGGCGTGAGCAGGGGGAGTTGACCGTTATCTGTCTGAACGGTTTCATAGGCTATGGCTGTGGTTCCTGCTGAGAGAAGCGCTTCGGTTAACTTGCGTTCTGCAGCAAGATGCAGGTAGGTAAAGAGAAGCAGGTCATCACGCAGATACTGGTATTCTGTTGGAATGGGCTCTTTGACCTTGATGACCATCTCGGCTCCCCAGGCCTTTGCTGTATCCACCATCTGAGCACCGGCATCGACGTAACGCTGGTTATCAAGACCCGATCCGACACCTGCGTGCTCTTCTACCAGCACGGTATGGCCTCTTCCTACCAGTGCTTCAACACCGGCTGGCGTCATGGCAACTCTATTCTCAAGAATTTTGATTTCTTTTGGGACGCCGATGATCATTTTGAGTACTCCTTTTATAGGGGATATATGTGTAACTATTCACCGAAATTGGATTTGAGTCGGAATTGCATCCCCCGATTCCAGATAAATATTGTGCCGTTCAATAGCATGGTGAATAGTTACATATCTGTTTTGCAATTAGAAACTAAAAATATTGTTAAATTGTCGTTCGTAGGACGTATAACCAAATTCAGCTTCCAATTTAACGATAATTCCGGGAATGAATTCACGGTCGTACTCCTTGGGAAAAGAAACCTGAGGAGCTACTTCAACTACAAGCCAGTCCCGATAAAAGCGCTGTCGGTAACGCAGGCTGAAAACAGTATCGGCCAGGTAATAGTTCGGGCTGGTCTGAAGGTAGTTACCGAAATCATAGAGGAGGACACGGTCTGAGTTGAGTACATGATAAAGAGAAAAAATGACAGCATGGGGGACTCCGTTATTTTTTTCTTCCCAGTTGGCTTCCAGAGTGGTTCTGAAAAGAAATCTATCAGAAATTTTTCGTTCTATATCATACTGATTTCTCGATTCAAAACCATCGTCTGTATAATACCGAAAGCGACTGGTAAATCTGCCCTGCCAGGAGTCATAATCATAGAGGCCGCGATAACGAAGCCCTGCGTAAAGATAGCTTGTAGAGATACCGGTTGAGGTGGAGATGTTCATTTTTTCCGTTTGTTTCAGAAAAAACTGGAGGGATCCTGTTATGTCACTGTCATTGTCGCGACTGTTCAGTGCATTTCCGTTACGATCCACATCAAAATCTTCATCGTCGTTCGCAGTGATGAGGAGGTTCAATCGACCTTCTGCACCTGGCATGTGCAATCTGATGCTCACTCTGGGTTTAAACTCTACGCTTTCATGTTTTTGAACACCTGCCATCAGCTTGAGGTTTGCCCTGGTTTTGTTTTCTTCTTGGACGTAGCGGCTGTCGTCAAAAAATGAATCAAGCCAGGTTGCCGCGCTGATCACAGTTTCTGAAAGTGCATCGTAACCTTTATCCATACCATCTTCGGTTGCCTGATTGATAAGGGGGATAGCGTGTTTTTCTCCCTTGATCACTTCGCCGACCTTGCTTTCATCAATAATAGTAAATCGATCTTCTTGTTGTGAAAAAGCCTGGGTACAGAGGAGCAGGGGGAGGCTAAGGGCCAGGTATGCTATTGAAAGAGAGCGTTTTGTAGTGAGAGCCATCATTGTCCGGGACCTCTTGTTTTTATTACTGTGATAATATTCCCGCAGTCGTGTTTGATTTGTTTGGAGCCTGATGGACCAATATACAGATTATCGATACAGGCGACAACCAGATATCCACTACTGTTCTTTGAAAGAGGGTATTCCATAAGGAGTTGTCATAGGCAAACAGGTTTTGAGGCTGAAGGTACAGAAAGGCTGAAGGTCGCGTATAATGCTGTATTTCCTTCAGCCCACAGACGTTGTGAGGAGGGACTGTTAAGAGTGTCCACTTATTAGCCGGACACTCTTTAGCAGGATATTTTTTGAGAGACTGTAACAGTTATCTGAGTTTATCTGGTTAAGGTTGCCAGTTGTGCCCTTTCACCCAATGCTTCTTCAATTCGCAATAACTGGTTATACTTGGCGACTCGATCGGAACGGGACATGGATCCGGTTTTGATTTGACCCACTGCTGTGGCCACGGCCAGATCAGCAATGGTACTGTCCTCTGTCTCTCCAGAACGATGGGACATCACTGCAGTATAGCCGGCTTCTTTGGCCATTTTGATCGCTGCCAAGGTCTCCGTGATGGTACCGATTTGATTGAGTTTGATCAGGATGGAGTTGGCAATCCCCCTGTCTATTCCCTGTTGTAAAATAGCAGTGTTGGTGACAAAGAGATCATCTCCCACCAGTTGAACCTTATTCTTCAGCCTTTCACTCATGATTTTCCAGCCGTCCCAGTCCTCTTCAGCACAGCCATCCTCTATGGAAATAATGGGATATTTCGCACACCATTCTTCAAATAAATCAACTATTTCAGTGGCTGAGAGTTTCCTGTTTTCCGAGGCCAGATTATAGAGTCCATCTTCGAAGAATTCTGAAGCTGCCACGTCCATGGCAATCATAATATCCTTTCCTGCGGTATAGCCTGCCCTGTCAATGGCCTCGAGGATAACCAGGATGGCATCTTCGTTAGAGGCAAGATCCGGTGCAAAGCCACCTTCATCACCAACAGCTGTGTTCAGGCCACGTCCCGCCAAAACCTTTTTTAGATGATGGAAGATTTCAGCTCCATATCGGATTGCTTCTGCAATATTGGGTGCTCCCATGGGCATGATCATAAATTCCTGAAAATCGACACTGTTGTCTGCATGGGCTCCGCCATTAATGATGTTCATCATGGGGATAGGCAGGAGCGGCGGAGCGGTGGCCAGGTACTCAAAAAGTGGCTGTTTACGGCTGGCAGCAACGGCATGGGCAGCGGCCATGGAGACACTGAGGATGGCATTGGCACCCAAACGACCCTTGTTTGGGGTGCCATCAAGATCGATCATCAACTTGTCGATGGCGGTCTGATCCGCTGCGTCCTTCCCAAGAAGTGCCTCCTTGATCTCTCCGTTGACATGGGCCACGGCCTGCAGGACGCCCTTGCCTAAAAAGCGAGTTGGGTCATTGTCACGGAGTTCAATGGCTTCACGAGATCCTGTTGAGGCACCGGAGGGTACGGCAGCACGCCCCATGGATCCGTCTGTCAGAAAACAGTCACACTCTACTGTTGGATTTCCACGAGAATCAATAATTTGTCTGGCTATAATATTTTTTATATTTGTCATGGTGAAGCCTCCCTGTATCTATAATGAAATGGATGTATTTTAGTATCCGGTCTGCGAACAACTACGATCCGTATTCTTGATACTATATTTCTTTTCTTTCTTCTGTCAAAACTCCGGTAGTATATGCTGCTCGCCAGAATGTATCGATATCGTCTCCTTGCACGCGATCAGGGGGTGATTATTGTAGTATGTAGAAGGGCATCACAAAAAAACTCTTTTATATGGAGGTGCATTATGACAACTGCAAATACATTTCTACAAGGACAAAAGGCTTTTTTAGGCGGCAATCTGGAAAAGAGTATAAAGGCTTTTTCCGACGCTCTGGAAGAGGGAACACATCCCTTTCATTCCCACCTCAACCGTGGCATTGCCTATTTTAAAATCGGGCAGTTTACTCATGCCATTGAAGACTTTGATGTGATTATTGATAAAGATGATATTCACCCACGGGCCCTTTTCTACAGGGGGCTTGCCAAACTGAATCTGGGGAAAAATGAAGAGGCAATCGATGACTTGGACAGATCAATTGCCTTTGACCCGGACAGAGGAGCTCCATATCTGGCTCGTGGACTTGCCCATCATGCCCTTGGACATAAAGACAAGGCAGAACAAGATATCCATGACGGCCATGTTCTCCAAAATGTTGAACTCGGCGAATTTATAGAGGAGAACATTCTTTCCGAATCCTTATACAATCGTACGCTCAAGTTCTTTGAAAAAGATGATGCCAGGTGGAACCTGTCGCTGACTGAAAATGAAGTCCAGCGTATGGACGACGTCCACTGATTCAAACAGCCGCCGGATTTTTCTCTCCGGCGGTTTCTCTTTTTTCTGTTGCATGTCTCTTGTAATAAAACGATACTATTATGTAACTATTCACCGAAACTGAGTTTGAGCCGGAATTGCATAACGAATAAGCTGGTAGGAATCGTGTCCCTAGATTCCGGGTAAACATTGCGCCGTTTCATAGCATGGTGAATAGCACTATTATTTTGTCTGACTATAATACCTATGAGGTTGAACAGAAGTCTTACGTTTTTTGCCAGGGAGCTCGAGGGCGTTGAATAGTGACAGCAGTAAAAAAATAATGGCCCCATCTTTTCTGGTTGAGGTGGAAAGTTACGCGAAGGGCTGTAAAAAGGTCATTCATTTCCTGGATCAAACTGCCCTCGTTAAGTACGACAGCATTGAGTTTAATCCTGATTTGTCCTGTTCTGCCGTGGATCAGAGGTTTTGGGTAATGGTGGACAGTGGTCTTGAAAAAAACAGAGAGAGTGTAATCAGCCTGATAGATGAACTGCAAACAAGTGGTTACAGCCAGCTTCTCGATCTTGCCGACATGAAGCAGGGATATGAGTCAAAAATTCTCCACATTCTTGTGCATTTTCTTGATGGTTTTATTGGGATTGATTCATCCTTTTATAATCTCATAGAAGACTCCCATCAAATCAGCGATTCTCTCCATCTGAGGATTAAACAAAACCCGCAAAATTACTGGTTGTTCCGGATTGACGCCAAAAATTCGTGGACTCTTCTTTAGGCGTTTTTACAAACTGAAAGTGTAACTTGTATGATGATTTATTGAGTTTGAGTCGGAATTGCATAACGAATACGCTGGTAGGAAACTGGGGACAT
>CAZIDU010000137.1:0-10358 GCA_964538055.1 uncultured Desulfocapsa sp.
GGTGTGGTGGAAGTAAAAACGATTGTTTTGGATGATTATTTTTTTCCATCTCCCCTATTATGGCGAGTAGCACAGCTTCATCAGCACCTGATTTTTTCATGATCATTCCGGATCTGGCCAGAAATATTTCAACTGCGCAGAGGCTGAAGCCCCAGATAAAAAGTGAGCGTGCCACTCCGTCTGCAAAGGGAAGGATTCGTAGAAATGGTCTGCCGGGAGAAAGAAAGACTGTGAGAAAAAAGTGGAGGATTCTAATGTAGTAGCCGCCCAGGAGATAGTTTGAGGCAATGGTGGCCGCAATGCCTGCTTCCGGAAAGATTAAAACATAGAGACTGAAGGTGAGCACGACAAAAGAAAGCAGGAAGAGTCCTTCGAGGGCAATACCTAAACCGATATGGAGCAGCTTGTAAACAGGACCACTTGCAGAGGGATTGCTGATAACTTCATAGGGTGCTCTTAGTCGTCTGCGAAGAAATGATTCGAGCAGAATACCAGCCAGGAGAACAGCACAAATTTGTATGATCAGCAGAAAGGGGTATCCAGGAGAATTTTGTGCGGCGACCTGCTGCCAGGTGCTGAGCATAGCCTTGGGCAGAAGAGTAAGACCATTGAGTTGTTCCCGGAAGCGGTCTGCGAGGTAGTGACTGCTGGTGACAGCCTCATAAAAGGGCTTGTCGATAACTTGGGCAGCTGGAGATTGTGAACCGGCAGCATGAACGGTGCTGGCTTGTAAAACAAAAGAATGGAGCAGGAATATGCAGCTTACTACCATCCAGGAACGTGTATATCGGGCTAACGTGTATGGTAAAAGCATCATTTCAATTATGAAGGGTTTTTCGGTACTGTCTGTCGCAGAGTGAATAAAAACCACCTGCGCGTATCGTAAAAATCTAACTATATCACAATTGATGATGTATTGAAAAAGAGTTTGCGTTTGGAGTGATACTTTGAGGCAGAAAAAGAGTAGAGAACAAAGAATAGAAACCGAATGTGGTACTGTTCTTTGTTCTCTTGATAAAGTGTTACGAGTTTACGCAGTCACCGGTACAGTCACCAGTACCTAGTCCAGTTCCGTTACCTGGTCCAAATCCGGTACCATCGCCAGGGGCATCTCCGGTTCCGTCACCGTTGCCACCCGCGCCACCGCCGGAACCATCGCCTGCACCGCCACCGCCACCACCGTTGCCTCCGCCGCCACGAACAAGCAGATCACCAGTGAAATAAAAACCTGCAGTATTTAAACAGTCGCCAGTTCCTGATCCGTTACCAGAGCCATCTTTTGGTCCAGAACCGGATCTTCCGTTGCCATCACCATTGCCATTGCCATTACCGGCCATAACAGGGATAGCCAAAAGTGTGATTGCTGCAGCCAAAACAAGTGCTTTTACAGTTTTTGTAGAACGTTTCATAGAGAGTTCTCCTTAAAAGTTTTCCTTCTCTTGTGGGAAGGTTGTGGGTATTCAGTTTTTTACAGGTGCTGCACACGATGAATGAGCTATCTGCAGATACCTGGGTGTTAATTATAAAATCCTTGTGCACCGCCACGGCGCCCCTGGCCCTTGCTGGATTTTCTGTTTCCAGCCTGCTGTACACCATTTTCATCGACTTGCCCTCGTTCCTGTGGCGAACTGACAATGTCATTTATCTGCGCAGTTGTGAGGAATTGTGCCTCATAAACGATACCATGGAGTGAGAGCTGGTTGGTGAAGGACCGCAAATGATTACGGGATCCCTTGGCCAGATTCTGGTACACCATTCTGATGTCTGCGTTATCAGTTTGTTCCATAAAATCATAAAGATCCTTGATGTCCAGATCCTCGATCGTTGCACCAACTCTGAAGGCTTCAACTTGGGATTTCTCTCCCTGTGCCACCAGAGATGTGTAGAGCTTCTGTAACTCGGGATCAGTGAAAACGCCCACGGAAGAGTCGCCTATTGGATCTTTGAGGCTGTATTTTTCCAGAAGGGCTTTAACGGCACCCATATGTTGCTGTTCACTTCGTGCGATATTGCTGAAGATCTGATGTCCCCATTTATCATAAAGCACCTGATATACATCCCGAGCCATCTTTTCTTCTTCACGCATCTTCATCAGGCAGGATTTTTCAATCTTACTGATGTCCTGCATCGGCAGGTTGGCTGCTAGTCCGGATAAATCCGGCTGCTGTCCACCACTAGTTCCCTGACCTCTGCCTCTGGCATTCCCATCTACAGGGATCATGAACATGCTAAGAGTAAGTGCTAGTCCTGCCGCACTCAGTAATCGTTTGTTCAGTTTCATTAAAATTCCAGGTATTAAATATCTGTCTGGATCGAATGGGTGAGATTCGATCTGAATTCATTTGTAAAATGTGTTGTTTCGACAAAGATTTTACAACAAGCATGCCAGATTTTAAATAATTCAATAAAATGTGTTAAAACAGGATGTTGACATGAAAATGTAGCATTGCCGGGGAGGGTATCCTTCGACAATCAATGTGTGGCTCGACAAGATTGTCGAGAGAAGAATGTTTGGAGAAATAATTTGACACATCAATGAAGTATACGTATCTTCTTGCCAAGAAGTACTTAAACGAACGTTTGATTTGTTTTTTGAGAGATAATGTGAAACCGAAGGCTAAAGAGCAACATAAAATTCAATCAAGAAAGCGGATTCTCCAGGCTGCAATTTTGTTATTTTCCCGTCATGGATTTGCAGAGACCGGGATGCGTGAACTAGTTGCTAGAGCAGATGTAAACTTGTCGATGGTGAACTATTTTTTTGGCAGCAAGAAGGGGTTGCTGAAAGAGATACTCAACGATTTCTTTTCCGGATATCTGGCTATTGCCAAGGATAAACTGGTTGCTGAGGGAGATTTGCATCTAAGGCTGGAACAGTTCATTGGTGATGCTGTTCGCTATTTTGATGCCAATCGGGATGCATTAGTGATCGCCATTAGCGAACTTCCACACGACGATCCTGAAATACTTGAGTATAAGGCGGGCTGGGCCCGGCAGATGGTTGAAATTGTAAACCGGGAAATCTGCCAGCCTCTTGCAGTAAAAAGCGGACAAGTTATTCCTCCGACCTGTTTTGCGCCCATGCTGACCACCCTTATGGCCTCCCGTTTTATCTTTGCTCCAGTTATGGAAAAGGTTGAAGAAGGCAGTTCAAAAGCTGTTGCTATGGAGGATTACAGCAGGATGATCGTCAGGATATTTTTGCAGGGTATTGGTACTGCATAATTTTTGGTTGGATAAAATATTTTTTTTAAAAACAAGGTGTTTACCTATCTATGAAAACAAAATTACTAATCACTGGGCTGATGGCCCATGTCTTTACACTCCTTCCCGGGGTGAGCAGTGGCCTGAGCATTGATGAAGCTGTGTCTCTGGCGCTTGAAAACAATCCTGGTTTGCAAAAACAGCAGATGAATCAGGCTTTAAGTGAAGAAGGTTTGAGCGGCAAAAAGTCACAGAATTTTGGGAAGATTGATCTGGTGGCCTCCTATGGCTATTATAATTTACCTCGTACTCTGGTTCCACTGACTCCTGCAACTATCATCCTTGACCCCACCGCCGTTCCCACCACGGAAAATCTTTTTACTACCGGCATTATGTATGAGGTGGCGCTGTTCACCGGATTTTCTCAGCAGCATTCTGTGAATATTGCTGCACTGGAGAAAGAGATGGCCGGGGCTGCGATTAATTTGAGCCGGGAGCAACTTATTTACAATGTGAAAGCTCTGTATGTAAATATCCTCTCCCTTAAGGCCCAGGAAGAGGCCCAGCGTGAATATCACCTTGCTTTACAGCATCTCTACGATGACATTGCCCTTGAAGTTACACTTGGGAAAAAGGCCAGGGTGGAGCAGCTGAAAGCCGCTGCCGATAAAGAAAATGCCAGAGTTGCTGTGCGCCGAATTAGTGGCAATATCAGGATACTCAAGGCCAGTCTTGCCGCTCTGTTGAATACTGATGCTATCAATAGCCTGGAAGAGTCTTCCATGGAACTGCCAGCATCCGGTACAGGGACTGCAGACAATACAAATATTCAGGAACTTGATCGCTATCGTTCTGTACTTCTTGACGTGGAGAAAAAGGATGTGCTTGTGGAGAAAAGCAGTGCAGCCTACTATCCGCAGGTGGTGTTTAATGCTTTTTATGGACAAAACTTTGGTCCCAATGACAGTTCCAACAAATATGAAGGTGACTGGAATAGTGAGGAGACCTGGCAGGCGGTTGTGAATCTAAAGTGGACCGTTTTCGATTTTGGAAGCCGCAGTACATCTAAGCAGATGGCAGTTATTCAGAAGCAACAAAGCCGTCGCGACCAGGTAACAACAGAACTTGAGTTAAAGAGATCTTTGAGTGAAGCGGTGACAAAAATTGAACAGGCACTCGATGATTATTATTCTGCCGAGGCCGAACTGGCTCTTACCCGTGAAACAGAGAGTATTGAACAGACCCGTTTTGACAAGGGGGCAGCTGATTTAAATGATCTGCTCTACGCCAAGGCCCGCAATCAACTGGCACTGAGTCGTTCTATCACTGCCCGCTACAGTTATCAGAGTGGGCGCTTTTATCTGGATTATCTGCTGGAAAATGGAGAGAATAAGTGAAAAAAATTATAGTACTATTGTTAATTGTTGTACTGCTTGGCGGTGCAGCCGTGCTTCTTAAAAAACGGAAACAGAGTGTCAAGAATGCTTCGGTTCCGACCCCTATGACCCATCAGGTGCAGGTGGTTTCAGCACGTAACGGGAGTCTGGAGCAGACCCGACCTTTTCTGGCACAACTTGCCTCGGAGAATACTGCCGGGATTTCTTCTAAGTTGAGTGGCCAGATTAAGGAAGTACTGGTCAGGGAAAATCAACTGGTCAAAGAGGGAGAACTCCTGCTGCAGATTGATGATCTCGAAATTGTTTCAAGTATCAAGTCTTTGCAGGTAAGTCTTGCCGCCCAGAAAAAAGATGTTCATTATGTCAAAAGCCTCCATGACCGTAACAAGTCTCTCTTCGATGTTGGAGGGCTGGCCCGTGAGAAATTTGAGGCTTCTGAAGTTGTCTATGTAACGAAACAGGCAGCTCTTGAAGCCACCACGCAGAAGATCATTGGACTTGAGATTCAACTTGACTATCTCAATATTAAAGCCCCTTTTGACGGGACGGTCGGTACCATCTTGTCACGCAGGGGAGATCTTGCCAGTCCGGGGAAACCACTGCTCTCCATAAATTCTCCGGGCCAGAAACTCACTTTCAGCTATGTGCCTGGGGATGCTGCTGTCAAAACAGGGCAGGAGGTCTTTCTGGCTGGCCGGAAAATAGGCCAGATCAAAAGTCTCTATAGTGATGCTGCTAACGGTCTTGCCGTGGCGGAAGTCGGAGTCGAAGGCCAGTTAGAGATGCCAAATAACAGTTATGTCACTATTGATCTGCTCACCTTTGCAGGGAGTGGCTGTCGTGTTCCCATTGACGCGCTTGTTCAGAAAAAAGAGGGAGCTCAGGTGATGCTCTCCACCGACGGAGTCTTTTCTCCCCTTGCTGTACGCATCATTGCCAGTAACAAGACACAGGCACTTATCGACCCGTGTCCCACCTTACCCGTGGCCGTTGCGGCAGAGGCCAAACTGAGTCAACTACCCGGTTTTGCAAAGGTCCGTATTAACAGGAGTGAGAGTCATGAAGAGTAGTTTTATTGAACGGCTTCTGGGGCGACCCTATTTTATCTATTCATTTTTGGCCCTCTTTATCTTCCTCGGTGTTGTCGGGTATCAGAAGGTTCCCCGTAAGCTCTTTCCAGAGTCCAACTATCCGGAGATAGCCGTGGTTATTATTCAACCCGGTGGCTCTGCCAAAACGCTTGCTGCCAATGTTGCAGTTCCCGTGGAAGAAGAACTCTACAGTCTGGATAATATCCGGCGGGTCTTTTCAACCACCATCGATGAAGTCTCTGTTATCAGGGCTGAGTTTGAGTACAGCAAGACTCTCGATGAGGCCGCAAGTGATGTCACAAATTCGATAAACAAGATCCGCTCTTCATTGCCTCCTGATATTCAGGAACCACAAATCCATAAAATTTCCGCTGCCACCGCTCCCATTGTGGTGATCGGTATCAGTTCCGATATCCTTTCTTTGCCTGATATTCGACAACTGGCTGAAACCGATTTGCGTCATGAGCTGCTTAAAACAGCAGGTGTTGCCAATGTTGATATTTTTGGCAGTTATAAAAAAGAGATGCAAATCATTATTGATAAGGCCAAGTTGGATCAATATGGCTTGGGGCTTGGCACGGTTTTGGCGAGTCTCCAGAGTAATAATAAGGATTATACCATCGGCTTTATTTCCAATGATAAAAGTCGTTATCTCTTAAAATCTCCCGGTAAAGAAGAGACGGTACAGGGACTTCGTGATCTTTATCTGACACCGAATGTACGCCTGGCTGATGTCAGTACCATCTATTTTGGTCACTATGAAAACAGTTCCGGTTACTATGGTAATGGTAAAGAATCCATTGCGATTTCTGTACAGCGTGGGCTGGATGCCGATGTTTTGGGTACTGTTGGCCGGGTTGAGGCAAAGCTTGAAAAAATAAAAAGAGAATATCCAAATCTCCGTTTTGAAATCACCGATACCCAGAAGGATACCATTGTTCAAAGTACCGAGAATATGTTTGAGTCTCTGCGGGACGCCATCATCATGTCCACCATCGTGGTCTTCTTCTTTCTCGCAAGTTTTCGCCAGGTACTGGTGGTCCTTATCACCATTCCAGTGGTCTATTCCACCACCATTGCCCTTATGTGGATTGTGGGCATTGAATTTAATGTGGTGACCCTGACTGGTATTATTCTGGCTCTTGGGCTCCTCCTTGATGACACGGTTGTCGTTATGGAAAATATTGAGCGTCATTATAAGGAAGGAGGGGAGGACATCAAAAAGTCAGTCCTCAGCGGAACCAGGGAAATTATGTTTGCCGATCTGTCCGGGACCATCACCACCATGATTGCGCTGTCCCCTATTCTCTTTGTCGGCGGCTATCCTCAGACCATCTTTCGTCCTCTTGTCGGTACACTGCTTCTTGCTCTCACAGCCTCCTATGTGATTTCCATTACGGCTGTTCCCCTGCTCTCCATGAAAATATTGACCATCGAATGGCCCTGGCTGATTCGTCTGGAGGGCTTTTTCAATCGTATTACTGCTTTTATAATGGATCAGATACGATCCTTCTTTGCCGTGGCAGTTAGCATGGCCCTGCGGAGTAAGGTTGTCGCCATTGTTTATTTTGTCTGCCTGGCCGCACTCTTTGTCGTCAGTGTCCGTGGGGTGATGCCCACGGTGGGCCAGGAACTGATGCCTCCCATGGATACCGGAGGGGTGAAGATTAGTATCGTCACCGATCCGAACCTGCCCATAGAGGCCAGTCAGCGTATCATTGAGCAGGTGGATACAATTTTGGCAGAAAATGGTCCCCTACTGCGGCTCTCTTCGGCCATTGGCAGTGAGCCTGGAGTACTGAGCATTGGCAGCGGCAGCGGTACAGATCATATTGCCATTACCGCCACTTATGTGAATCGCTTTGAGCGGGAGGATACGATCTGGGAGATTGAACATCGGTTGCGACCTCTTCTTGCTGAGATTGATAATATTAAGAGTCTTGAGGTGGTGGATTACGGAGCCACTGCCATGGCCAGTATCCGGGCAAGTCTCGATGTGACACTCTCAAGCCCGAGCTTTGCAGATCTTGCAAAAGCTGGAGATCTGGTGGAACAGGCCCTTTATAAGACCAAAGGCCTCGTCTCTGTTGCCAGAACCTGGCACAATGATAAGTCTGTCTATAATCTTGAAATTGATCAGGCTCGCGCTGCTCTGTATGGCCTCCAGGGCGGGGATATTGCCAGGCAGTTACAGACTGTTTTACGGGGAGCCATGGTTTCCTCGTTTCCATTGCAGAACAGTGTTGATTTCGGGGTCCGGGTCTGGTTGCCGGAAGAACAACGCGACAGTGTGGATGTCCTGCAATCCACTCTGCTTGACTCCCCTAAGGGGAAAATTCCCCTGGCTGCTGTTGCAAGCTTAACCCGGGAGCTTGAGCCGGGTATTATCACGAGAGAAGGTTTGAATTATACCCTGAATGTATATGGTTCCAGAGAAAAGGCGGCGATTTCGCATCTCATGGCTGATTTTGAAAAGGCCTTTAAAGGATCGAAACTGCCTCCCTCGGTGACCATGGAGCAGAGTGGTGATATTAAACAGTTTAAAAGTTCAGCCGGGAGAATGGGTGGAGCGATTGGTTTTGCGGTGATTCTTATCTTTTTCACCCTGATTGCTCTTTTTGACAGCGTCAAGGTGGCCATCATGATAGTCCTTTCCATTCCGCTGACCATTATCGGAGCGTCCTGGACGAACCTTATTCTTGACTATCATGTCTCCATGCCGGCAATGATGGGCTTTATTCTGCTCTCCGGTATTATCGTCAATAATGCCATTCTTCTTATTCATTTCGCCCAGGAAAAGATGAACGAGGGGATGACCACAGAGGAGGCCATGCTTGAATCGATCCATATTCGTACCAGGCCGGTATTGATGACAGCCTTTGCCGTGGCTGCAGGGATGCTGCCTGTTGCGATGGGGTCGGCCATTGGGCTTGAACGCCTGGCCCCTCTTGGTGCCGTGGCCATCGGTGGTCTCATTGTCGGAACTGTTTTGACATTACTCTTTATCCCTCTTATTTTTATTCTGGTGACAAAGGACAGTGGACAACAGGTCATTGGCTGAATGGGATGTTTCAAGCTTGTTAGTGAGTAACTATTCATCGAAATTGAGTTTGAGTTGGAATTGTATAACGAATACGTTGGTAGGAAACTGGAGACATGACCCAATTCGTCTTTGTCTTTTGAATTGGGATCGTGTCCCCAGTTTCCGGATAAATATTGTTCCGTTCAATAGCATGGTGAATAGTTACAAATAGTATTTTGAAATAGTCAGAGCTTGGATAGCGAGCAGGTGGGAGAAAGTATTAAATCCTCGCCTGCTTCCAATACTGTTACGACTTTCTTAGACACTTTTGAGGTATGAGGCGAAATTGAATGATTTTGGATGAATTTCCGACAGTCTGGAAGGATCATTTTATGAGGCAATAAGCTTTCCCCATTTTCCAAGTGCTCCCTCGTTAATGGTTACACCAAGTCCATGACCCTCTAACAGCCCGGCTTTACCCTGGCGGCCAAAATGTACATCTTCATTGCAGATATCTGATTCAAGAACAAAACGGGTATACCCTCCCTCAAAATATTTGATATCCCGGCAAAGAGCAGCTAAATGACGACCGGCAGCAGCAAGAACTCCTGTCTCACCCACATGGCATCCCAACTGACAGAAAAAGCCATTTTCCAAAGCATAATTCCAGAGCTTTAAGCTTTCTCTGAATCCACCACATTTTGAGAGCCTGACATTAAATCCCGAGCAGCCCTGATTACAAATAAGATTTTTCATATCACTCATATTACACATGGATTCATCGGCAATAGTCTGAAGTGTTCCCTGCTCCGTTACTTGTTTCAAGCCTTCCATATTCTCTTTGGTGACCGGCTGTTCAAAACTGCTTAGCCCTATTGACTCTGAGGACTTTTCAAACTCTATGGCTTCACTGGCAGAAAAAGCACCATTTGCATCGATTCGTATATCAGGTTCTGGCCCCAGGACCTCTCGAATATGAGAAAGATACCTGACACCATCCTGAAGGTTTGACACCTTTACTTTCACAAATTGCATATCCATGGATTTAACGACCTGCAAAACAGTATCGAGGTTTTGGATGGATAAAAGAGGGATCACTGCAGAATGGGTAAAAGAATCGTTAACAGGAGTATCCGCAAAAAGCTGCCAAAGTGGAACCATCCTGCTTTTTGCAAACAGATCTAAACAGGCAAGCTCCACAGCACACCAAGCGGACGGATTCTGTTGTGCTATGGATTTCGAAACAGTGTCAAGAAGCTGATACAAGCCGGAGCTGTCATCCCACTCTCTATGGATGAGTTGTCTGCCCATTTGAACGGCAGCATCAATGCACCCCGGCAATGTTTCTTCTGTGACATATTGCCGGGGAGTGCCTTCACCAAAACCTGTAAATCCATTATCAGATGTAACAACTACTACAATTGCTTCACTTTTCTTCCTATCAGCAAGATTATGACTGATTGCCAGCGAGAACGGTATCTCCAGCCGGTACACTCTGAGGTTGGTAATCTTCATTGATTATTCCATTTCCAATAAAGGGTGCAAGTTCTACAGCAGCATCTTTCCACTGATACCACTGGTAGGGGGCTGCTAGTGCACCATACAATTTAAAGTTTCGGATAAAGTCGCTTTAGCTTAATACGG
>CAZIDU010000138.1:0-9712 GCA_964538055.1 uncultured Desulfocapsa sp.
GGCATGGAGACCTCCTTGAATTATTGGTTCAAAAAGACTTCCTCTACCATTTGTTACTATGCGTCGCTACTCTCCATACTCGATGGCCGGAATCATCTGGAATCACTGGCCGGAATGAAATGGAATCAGTGGCCGGAATCGTCTGGAATGGCTGGCCGAAATGCTCTGGAATACTCACCTTGCAAAGTCTCTTCGATAAATATCCTTGCCTCCATATCCTTGCCGATCAATCTACGAATGAGGAGAATCGATTTCTTTTTACAAATATTGGCAAGAAATCCATAATATCTAATTTTCATAAATCGAAATGGCAGAACATGGAGAAGGAAACGACGAATAAATTCCACGGAATCTGGGGACACGATCCCAATTCAAAAGACAAAGACGAATTGGGTCATGTCCCCAGTTTCCTACCAGCTTATTCGTTATGCAATTCCTGCTCAAACTCAATTACGGTGAATAGTTACGAAATTCCTAAAGAAAATATAATCAAAACAACAGGAAATCCTATTGTTCATGATGGTTGATAGAGCTTAAACTAGCGCCATTTTGGTTCCCTAAAACTTCTTCTTTTCAACTGTGTCTTGGCCCGGTTTGATGGAATAATGTGGCAGGTAGACTGCCTGACGAATACAGTATTCCACGTGTTCCATTGGTTTCAGGGCTGAATTTATTTGTTATGGAATCAGTTGCTGGAAAGAGGTAAGTGCGAATGAGGTTGGATCGGGTACCAGAATGTGTTTAGAACTGGTCTGGTAAGAAAGAGTATTAAGGGAGATGTCTGTTACTATTTGAGCAGCTTCTGGAGTAATTCTTTAAAATGAGTCAACTTCACGGGCAGGATCTCAATTTCCACTTGGGTCAGATCGTAAAATTCCATAATCTGCTCATCGCTTAGTGGATCTGCTCCTGTGTCTAAGATTACAATTTTACTATACCAGCCAAGATTGAGACGGGCATCGGTAACAGTCCATTGGCCGTCTTGAATGGATTGATTGATCATTCTAATCCAGGCAGGTGTCATAAGTGTGGTACGGTTCTTTTGTAATTCTTTGGCCAGCTCATCACCAATCAGCATGTCGATACAGTTTCTTGCATTGGGGATCTTTCCGCCACAGCTCTCGACTACTTCGGCAATGTCTCGTTTTCCTTTGCAATATTTTCCAACGAGAAAACGGACTCTTCCTCCTGTTTTCCTGGCTTTGTCGATGCCTTCTTGTAACTGCTCTTCCATCTTGAGAGGATTGTTATGGATGCTGTAATGCATATAATCGATGCGGGGACTTAGATTTAATTCAGCAAGAACCATTTCAAGTTCATCACGAAAAATTGGACAGGCGATTAGAGAGGTACCTCTGTCTTTAGTGGAGCTTTTTTCCGGGAAAGAAGGAGCAGCTTCGGTTTGCTTGCAGAGAGAGTTTTGCATGTTTTGTATACCTTGAAATGAAAATTAATTTGTCTGTAATTACCATTATCGTCCGCAGGAATCAAATCAATAGTTTATATGGGATTGTTCATTTGGAGGAATATAGAAGGTGTCGGAGCTATGCCACTCTCGAAAAGCTGTAAAAAACGCCTGGGAAAATATGGTCATAAAGGCAGATTGGGTAAAACTCAAGAAACAGTCTGGGGCATCAGCCAATGCAGAATGAGAACATGGTTTGTTTTTTCTGTAATCCGATACTCATGTGCTATGCGCAGGCCCGCTATGGCAACAACTTTTTGACCCGAAAGTATGAGGGGATATTGATCTCTTTCCATTGCGGAGATTTTGTGGTCTGAGAAAAAACGCGAAATTTTCTTTTTCCCAGGGGCACCGAGAGGATGAAAAGTTTCCCCCTCGTGAGCGTGACGCACGAAAAGAGGAAAATCTACAGTATCGGCGTCAATAAGCTGGATACCGGGAGTTTCGAGTAATTCAGAAGAAAAGAGCAATTTACGAACAAGAAGTGTTCGCCCAAGCTCACCTATCGGATATTTTCCAGGACCATAAACAGTAATGGGAGGAAATGACTTTTCTATGACAGCGGGTCCACGATAGCCATTCTTTAAAGAAGGGCGATGAAAGAGAAGGCTTTGAGCTTCCCGAATAGCGCGTAGGCCACTGCTGAGATGAATCTCTTTACGGGTTTGTGATACAGCAACAGCCAGCAAGCTTTCAATCTTTTTATAGGAAGGCTTTGATCCCATGTCCCAGCAGATTTTATCAAGGATTCGTCGCTGTATGGCCTTGGGTTCTTGTAGGAAACCGGGAAGAGAAAGAGAGAGCATCTCCTGTTTTTGGGAAACGAGCTTTTGGTATGCGCGTTTGGTCTGTTCTTCGAGGAGCTTGTCCTCATCCTTAAGAATTGCTGCAGTCTGGAGTAGCGTCTGGCGTATCGATTCATTATACTCTTTTTCAAGCCTTGGCAGGAGATCCAGACGAATCCTGTTTCTTAAGAATCGTGTGTCAAGATTGGAGCTGTCCTGGCAATGGGAGATGTTCTGCTCTTTTAAATAGGAAAGCAGGGCAGCTTTCGTCTCATGGAGCAGAGGGCGGATAATAGATCCATTTTGTAAATCCATCCCGCTGAGACCTCTACTGCCACTGCCTCGAATCAGACGGAGAAGTACCTCTTCTGCCTGGTCATCAGCAGTATGCCCCACTGCAATTGCCGAAGCTCCATGTGAAATTCTCACTGTTTCAAGTGCCTGATAACGAAGGGTACGGGCAGCCTCTTCAAGGGAACAGCTTTTTGATTGCTGTTCACCTCTGACATCAATTGTAAGGGATTCAAAATGGGCAGAGCATGCTTTGGCCTGATCCTGAACCATTTTTTTTTCAGCTTCCGTTTCCAAAGGACGCAGGCCATGATCAACGTACACCGCTATACGTTTTGTTGCAGGAAACAGGGCGGAGAAGAGGTGCAAAAGGCTTATGGAATCAGCACCTCCAGAAACAGCAATGATAACAGGAGTATTCTCTTGAAACAGGGAGGAGGAAGTTATGAGATTTTTTACTCGTTTTTGGAGATCATTCATTCCAAATGCCATGATTTTAAGAACTCTAAATAAGAGTTCTCTTTTTTATTTGAATATTGCATTCATTCGTATAGCATAGAACTATAAGAAGTTCTAAAATTTAATCGGAGCAGTATGAAAATTCTAATTGCAGAAGATACCCCTGTTAATCAGGTCTTGCTTGCTGATTTTCTCAAACCATATGGAGAATGCCATATAGCCAGCGATGGTTGTGAAGCCGTGGCAATGTTCGAGAAGAGCCTGGAAGCGAATGTACAGCGCTATGATTTGCTTTGTCTTGATATTATGATGCCGAAAATGGATGGTCAAGTAGCACTTCAAAAAATCCGACAGATGGAAAAGGATAAGGGAATTGTTGCCAATGATTGTGTGAAAATACTGATGATCACTGCTCTTGATGATTCGGAAAATATTATGCAGGCCTTGGTAAAGGGGAAGTGTGAAGGCTATCTGACAAAACCTGTCAGCAGAGCGACACTTCAGGATCAGTTAGTTACATTAGGCCTTGTCTGAGGGACAGGCAGGATCGTAAAATGACCGAGCAATCATTGTCTAAGCAGGTAGAAACGCATGTGTGCAAGCAGTATCAGCTACCTGTTGAAAAAGTTGCTGTTATGCTCCCTGCCTTTCTTGAAGTTCTCAAAAATCACCTGAACGATTTAGAGAAGGCACTTGATGGCGATGAACCAGAAGATATTGGTCGGGTGGGGCATACCTTGAAGGGAGCTCTGCTGAATCTGGGACTTCCTGGTATCGCAGAGATTGCCGCAAACATTGAAAGAGAGGGAAAGTTAGGAAGGAAAAATTTCGATTTTGCTGAACCGGTGGCCCAGCTGAGAGAGAAATTGAAAGAGATTCTTTAGGTAAAAGAAAGCTGTAATTATTCATCATGCTATTGAGCAGCATAATATTTATCCGGAATCGGGGGACACGATCCCAATTCAAAAGACAAAGACGAATTGGGTCATGTCCCCAGTTTCCTACCAGCTTATTCGTTATGCAATTCCGACTCAAACTCAATTTCGGTGAATAGTTACAGAAATCTGAAGAAAAAAAGAGGTGTTTATTCCCTAACTGCTGATAACAGCTTTTGAATAGATGCTTTGGCATCACCAAAGAGCATCATGGTATTGTCTTTGAAAAAGAGCTCATTTTCAATACCCGCAAAACCAACATTCATGGAACGTTTTAGTACCACAACGGCTCTGGCCTTGTCCACTTCGAGAATGGGCATACCATAGATAGGACTGCTTGGATTAGTTTTTGCCGCAGGATTCACAACATCATTGGCACCAATTACGAGAACCACGTCGGTTGTTGAGAAATCGTCGTTGATATCTTCCATCGCGTAGAGCTGATCATAGGATACATCAGCCTCAGCAAGAAGAACGTTCATATGACCAGGCATACGACCGGCAACTGAATGGATGGCGTAACGAACTTCAACGCCTTCTTCTGCAAGATAATCGCCAAGCTCACGGGTAACATGCTGAGCCTGAGCTGCAGCCATACCATAGCCTGGGACAATGATCAGAGTCTCTGCATTTTCAAGGGCAATGGCAACATCCTCAACTTCAAATCCCTTCATACTCCCAGCAGGACCTTCTCCACCATCCACCACAGAGTCATCAACAGCACCAAAGGCACCAAAAAGGACATTGGCAAGCGATCGATTCATGGCATCGCACATGATCTTGGTGAGGAAGAGACCCGAGGCACCAACGAGTGAACCAACAATAATAAGTGCATTGTTGTTCAGGGCAAAACCGGTCATGGAGACTGCAAGCCCGGAGTAGGAGTTCAGGAGCGAGACAATAACCGGCATATCCGCGCCACCGATTGGGATAACGGCAAGAACACCAAGAACCAGCGCCAGAACAATAATTAACGAAAATGCAAAGATATTGGCAGGGTTCTGGAATACCAGATAGGCGAGAAAAATGGTCAAAACTACTATGCCGGCATTAACAACCTGTTGAAATGGATAGGTAATGGGTCGTGTTGAGATAATTCCCTGCAGTTTGGTGTAGGCAATGATCGAACCGGTAAAGGTCAGGCCACCAATAATAATGGAGAGGAGCAGAGTGAGCAGGGTGAAATTTGCAAATGCGCCGGTATGGCCATTAAACTCAGCCATGGCAACGAATGCTGAAGCGGCACCACCGCAACCATTGAAGAGGGCTACCATCTCGGGCATTGAGGTCATCTCAACCTTTATAGCAGCGTAGCCACCAATGGCAGCACCAATGGCAATGGCGATAATGATCATGGTGTAGCCGAACATGTCTGGAGAGGCCAGGGTAGCAGCAATAGCTACCAGCATTCCGGCCATGGACAGCTTGTTTCCGAATTTGGCCGTCGCCGGTGAACTCAGATTCTTGATACCCAGCATGAATAGTACAGCTGATATCAGATATACAAAATCGATAATATTAACAGTAGACATAGGTTAACTCTCTTGTTGTACTATTCTTTTTTCTTCCGCTTCTTTTTCTTGAACATCTGAAGCATTCTGTCCGTTACCATGTATCCACCAACCACATTTACAGTGGCAAATATAACTGCAAAAAATCCAAGTACGGATTCTGCATCAATACCTTCGGGCCGACCCGTTGCAATTAAAGCGCCAAGGATAGCGACTCCAGAAATAGCATTCGATGCGGACATAAGCGGGGTGTGTAGGGTTTGTGGCACCTTTGAGATAAGCTCGGCCCCTGCAAAGCAGGCCAGTACAAAAATGGTCAAACCGATGATGATTGTTCCTGTATCCATTTTTTTCTCCTTAACCGGTCATGAGTGACTTGGTCAGTTCGTGAATGACCTCGCCATCTTTTGTGACCAATGATCCTCTGGTAATTTCATCTTCCATATCCATCTTAAAACCGTTTTCATCACAGAGATGGAAAAGGAATTTTTCAACATTTTTGGAAAACATCTGGGAGGCATGGAAGGACATGGTGGAGGGCAGGTTGTCATGGCCAATAATCTGAACGCCATGAACAACCGTATTTTCACCGGGTGTGGTGACTGCACAGTTGCCGCCCATTTCAGCCGCAAGATCTACAATTACAGATCCAGGTTTCATGGACTTAACCTGTTCCTCAGTGATCAGAATAGGTGCTTTTCTACCGGGAATCAAAGCAGTTGGAATAACCACATCCGATTTAGCAATGTGCTTGGAAATCAGTTCAGCCTGTTTCTTTTTATATTCGTCAGACATCTCTTTGGCGTAGCCGCCGCCACCCGAGCCGTCTTCTTTTATTGGAACTTCGACAAATTTGGCACCGACTGAATTGACCTGTTCTTTAACTTCGGGACGAACATCAAATGCTTCCACAACTCCACCAAGGCGTTTTGCAGTGGCGCAGGCCATAAGACCAGCTACTCCGGCACCGAGCACCAAGACTTTAGCAGGAGCAACAGTTCCAGCGGCAGTCATTAGCATGGGGAAAAATTTATTGATGTTATCTGCGGCAAGTAACACTGCTTTGTAGCCGGAGATAGTACTCATGGACGAAAGAACATCCATGGATTGGGCTAGTGTTGTTCGTGGGATGATATCAAGGCCAAATGCGGTGAGTTTCTTTTCCTGGAACTTTTTAACAATGTCATGGCGCAGGGTGGACTGGACGATGGAAATATAGAAGGAGCCGTCTTTTAAGGCGTCTGCTTCTTCCATGGATGGTGGCCGAACTTTAACAATACAGTCACTCTGACTGATAAGTTCTGCGGCGGTCGCCACAATGGTGGCTCCTTTGTCCGTATAATCCTGATCACTATGACCGGAGGCCAATCCTGCGCCTGTTTCAATCAAAACGTCAAAGCCATGTTTGCTGAGTCGTTTGATGGAATCCGGAATGATAGCAACCCTGTTTTCGCCTTCTTCAGTCTCTTTTAGAACAGCGAGTTTCATGATGGGTCCTCTCTAAAAAATATATAATAAACTAAACTGTCGAATCTTTTTGCCCCGTAGATGATGCAGACAAGATTTGAGCGGTGAAATGAATGAGGGCTCAATACTACGGTATCTTGCTGTAATGGTCAAGAAATTAGAGGGCTTTTTAGCAGGAAAAGAGGTGCCGGCTTTTTAAATGGATTACAGTTTTTCCAGGAGTCTTACATGAATATTATCAAAGCCACCGTTGGAAAGAATCGCTACCACATCATTTGCTTGCAGAACCTCCAGCAATTTGTCCAGAATGACGTCTGTATCGGGACAGGATTCGGCCTGAAGGCCTCGTGCCTTCAGGTCATCAGCTAGTTTCCTGGAGGAGAAAAGCTCATCGGTTGCCACGTTATCAAGAGGAACCGGCTCACGGATAAAGGTAAGATCAGCAGAGTCAAAGCAGCTGACATAGTCCTGCTGGAAAATGGCCCGTCTTGATGAGTTGGTACGCGGTTCGAAAACGGTGACCAGGCGCTGTCCTGCATAGGCGGATTTCAAAGCTTTTAAGGTTTCCTTAACAGCCGTGGGGTGGTGAGCAAAATCATCGATTACGGTTATACCGTTTACTATTCCACGCACTTCCTGGCGACGTTTAATCCCTCCGAACTGTTTGAGCCCCCGGTTGATGACAGCTGGGGCGATACCTATGCGATGGAGAACTGCAGCAACGGCAAGACTATTTAGACAGTTGTGGGTGCCAGGTAACTGAACCGACAACTCAGCCCATTCTTTGCCGTGGTGTCTGGCTGCAAAGTGAGTCATTCCACCCTCTGCCCGAACATTATGCAGCGACCAATCCAGGTCTTTGTTCTGTCCGTAGCCCTGTACTTCGCAGGGCGCGTTACGTACAACTTCAACCACATTGGGGTCGTCAAGGTGGGCGACGATAAGACCGTCTTCCGGCAGCAGTGCAACAAACTTTTTAAAAGATCTTTTGATTGCCTCCAGATCAGCAAAAATGTCGGCGTGATCAAATTCTACCGAGGTGATAATCGCAATGTCCGGTCTGTAGTGAAGGAATTTGGATTCTTTGTCAAAGAAGGCAGTATCATATTCATCACCTTCGGAGACAAAATGCTCTCCTTTTCCGAGGCGAAAATTCGCATCAAATTCCCGGACGATACCACCAATCATAAAAGTGGGATCGAGTTCTGCGCGGTTGAGACAGGATGCAAGGAGTGATGACGTTGTTGTCTTGCCATGGGTTCCGGTGACCACAAGAGATGTTCGTGATTGAATAAAAAAGTGGGCAAGTGCCTGAGGAAAGGAGAGGTATGGAATTTTGGCTTCGGCTAGGGCCTGTGCTTCGGGGTTGATTTTGGTGATAACATTCCCAACAATAACAAGATCGGGACGTGGCGCTAGATTTTGGCCCCCATAGCCATCGTGAGCTGTAATACCAATCTCTTCAAGAAAAATGGACATGGGGGGATAGACGGATTTGTCTGAGCCAGTGATCTCGTATCCGGACTTTTTCAGCATTCCGGCAAGAGCTGCCATACCGGTACCGCAGATACCCATAATATGAATGTGGTGGATATCTTCAGGGGCGTGGTTCAGTTCGCTAAGAAGTTCCATTACTTTTTTTCCACGGTTGTCTTTATTGTATAAAAGATTTGGGGAAACCCGGTTTCAAAAGTTGCCGGAGTGAGTCTGCCGACTTCGATAAATTTAATGGCAATTTCCTTGGATATCTTCAGGAGTACTTCGTCTGCAATTTTATTGTCTTTGGTGTCCATGATTTTCTTCAAATTAGAATATGTTGAAAGTGAATTTCAAAAGTTATTGCTCACAAGTTGTAAAATCACAAATGATAAAATTAGCTCAGGTGCTGCAAGGTGACGTGAATCGACTTGACCGTAATAGATTTTGCTATACGGTCAAGTCGATTCACGTCACCTTGCAGTGCCTGAGTAAATTTAAACCGTCCCTGCTGTTGTGAAGAAGGCCAATTCCATTGAAACAACAGGGACGGAATTTCAGCAAAAATAACCGATTAGGCCATCCCTGTGAAATTTTTAAATAAAGTGCCTTAAATTCAAGGAAGAGCAGCAATAGCCTTCAGATCAGTATTTTTGGCATAATCCATAAGCATCTCACGGGAGACATTGCTTCCCTTTAGCGTAATAAGAAAACGGTTGTTAATAACGATATTAATATCCCCGCCAGTGTTTTTATAATTAACAATTCCCTTATAGCCGTTGATTAATTCAAATTGTCCGGCAGAAGCTGCAAAAATCGGATTAGAAAACATCATGATCATGGATTGCATCAGGGGGGAATCTGTGACAATGGATATTTTTATAAGAGAAGTTTCTTTTGTGTATGTTCTCTCGGCGGTAAGACCGCCGCCAAAAAGAGAAGCGGTGGTAACCCGTGACGAACTAGCGTCTGCCGTCCATCCTGTGAGAGGTTCGGGAAGCAGTTTGCTCAATGCTTCACCTTTTTTCTGGCGAATTAACTGACTGGCATAGTCAAGGCTGCTTGCCGCGTTACTGAAGTCGTTGCTTTTGTACTCATCCAATGCCTTTTCTATGGTCTGGACGACGGGATCCTTCTCTTCGCCCTGTACCAGCGTTGGGATAAACATGAAGATACAGAAAAAGATGATTTGATATTTACTGGGCATTACAGGCTCCTGAAGTTAAATAGAATGTAACTGTCCACCGAAATTGAGTGTGAGTCGAAAGTGCATAACGAATACGCTGGTAGGAAACTGGGGACATGACCCAATTCGTCTTTGTC
>CAZIDU010000139.1:0-9688 GCA_964538055.1 uncultured Desulfocapsa sp.
GTTTTGGGCTCTGCTACCTACAGAGGCTATGCACTTATTATACGAATTCAGCTATTTACAATTCAGCTCACGACGGAATTTACATTTTTGAACTTAATGGCGAAGTTGCTGACATTAATGACACCATGTTAAAGATGTTTGGGATAACTCGTCAGGAAGCCCTGCAGTTTGATTTGAAAAAAAGTTTCCAATCCACCAATAACGGGAATGTCGACATGGCATGGATTTGGGATGAAGCAATTAAGGGAAATGATCAGGAGTTTAAGTGGCTGACAAAGATGCGGAACAGAGACAAGGTCTCAACTGTTCAGGTGAATCTCAGGAGAACTCTATGGGGCGAGGACTCTGTGATTATCGCAACCGTCCGTGATATAACAGCACAGGTTGAAGCCATGGAAGCAACCATCGCTGCCAACCGGGCAAGATCAGAATTTCTTGCCAATATGTCCCATGAAATTCGTACCCCAATGCATGGTATTTTAGGCTATACCAGGCTTGGCATAAAGCGCTTTAACACCCTTCCTCGTGAAAAGATCAGTGAATATTTTACGATAATCCATGAGTCTGGAGCCAGACTCATGACTCTACTGGATAATGTTCTCGATTTTTCCAAATTAGACGTCGGAAAAATGCGCTACAATATGAATAACAATGATTTACTGCCAAGGATCCATCAAATTGTAAGGGAAATCAACGCCAACGCTTCCGAAAGAGGACTAAACTTCAAGATTGAATGCAGTCATCAAAGGGTTCCGGCTTTTTGCGATCATGAAAAAATCTCGCAGGTTATCCGTAATCTCCTCTTTAACGCCATAAAGTTTAGTTATAAAAACACTCTCATTTGTATACAATGCAAAGAGGTTGACATTGAAACCGAAAACCCGAAACAACAAATAAGTATATCTAACCATGGCGTTCCAATTCCTGAAAAGGAACTGGACATTATTTTTGATAAGTTTACCCAATCATCAAGCACTAATACTGGTGCTGGTGGTACGGGACTGGGACTTGCCATATCCAAACAGATTTTACGGGACCATAACAGTATCATATGGGCCGAAAATGGGGATAATGATACGATTACCTTTAGTTTTCTGCTGCCGGTGACCGTAAACAACCCCGAGAAGTAATAATGGTAGAGCTACCTTGAATATGGTAACTATTCAACGGGCCACAACAACTTGAATATATTCATTATTCAACGGCTTGAGTATGAACGTTTTTAATCTCTCTAAAGAGTTCCATTGAAATATTCTGGCCTTCGTTGAGCTCTTTTTCTGAAAGTACGGTTTCAAGGAATCTCCTTGCAACTTCTCCGCTCCCATGGCCGTTAGCAGCAGCGAGACTAAACCAGGCGTAGGCCTTTACCATATCAACCGTGGCCACGCCATTTCCGGTATACCAGAGAATTCCCATATTGTACTGGGCAAGCGGGTAACCATTCTTTGCAGCAACCTCGAACCAGTGACTAGCTTTTTCGTAATCTTTCTCACCTAATTTTCCTGTGAAATAGAGATACCCCAGTTCACTTTGAGCTTCAAAGTCACCCCCATTGGCTGCAAGCTCATACCAGTGCAATGCTTCCTCATAATTTTGGGGAACATTCTTTCCGGTTACAAAGAATTCAGCCAGTATTCGTTCGGACTCTTTTGAACTACGTCCATTAATAGCTGCATCATAGAGCCACTTGAAGGCCTCGGATGTATTCACCAGCGTCCCCTGGCCCCGCATATACATGCTACCCACGATAAACATGGCATCAACGTCTCCCAGTTTGGCCGCTTTGAGGTACAACCGAAATGCCTTAGGGAAACTTTTGGGAGCACCATTGCCGTAATAATATCTCTGAGCCGTAGTCATCAGGGTTTCAGTAGCATAGGCATTACTATTAAATACACTTAACAGTAACAGGGCGAAAAAAAACACCCCCGCTTTTTGAAAAATGCCAAGAAAACCCTTCATTTTTAGCTATACTCCTTTAGTATTGCTTGACGAGTAAATGATATTTATTTTGGTGTATCAAGGTCATTGAAAATTCTATAAAAACACCCGATTTTAAAAAAAATTGTGCCCTCTAAAAGTTGGCCACCGAACACTTTAGCTTCAAAAAGCAGTGGAACAATAAAGCTTTTTTTAGTATAGATACAATCAACAATGTTTGTAAAGATAATTACAATAACCATTTTGACCTATTAGGATTATTATGAATTCCCCTTCTCGAATCTGTAGACTTACCATTATTTTGTTTGCCTTCTTCCTCATCCCCACCCTATGTTTTGCCCAGACTGTCAGCGTCAAAAAAGACAATGTCAATGTGAGAAGCGGCCCTGGAACAAATTTCCCGGTTTCCATGGAATTATTTCAAGGATATCCATTGAAGGTAACCGAAAAGAAAGGTGACTGGCTCAAGGTTAGTGACTTTGAAAATGACACAGGATGGATATTTTCATCTTTGGTTAAGCCAGGAACTACGGTGATCGTAAACGGAAAAAAATCTATTAATATGCGATCTAAGCCAAACACCACTGCCTCAATTGTGGCAACAGTTGATCGTGGAGTTGTACTAACCAAGGTGTCGACCGAGGGAAAATGGGTTAAGGTACGTCACAGCCAAGGCGCCATCGGGTGGATATACAGCCCTCTGCTTTGGCCTTAATCTTAAAAAAACAATTATCTGCTCCAATCGCGATTCTCCTTTATGGGAGAATCGCCTAATTCATTCTCACCTGCAATTTTTGAGTATTTCGCCTCCGATATCAAGAGGCAGACGGACTACTTTGCCAGCCTTATTCTGAAACAGAAAAAAACCATGTTTCAAACCATACAGTAGTAAATCTCTGGTGATGGCCACATCTTTTTTACAGTATTGTATTATCTTTTCAATATTTCCCTCCTTATACCATTGCAGCGCCAAGAGACCGTCTCCGGATTTTTTTGTTCCAAGTGTGCATTGTGCGAGCCTGTCAAGACTTAAGCGGTAACCGAGCCTGTTCTTCACCAACTCCAGAAGATCAAGCACCATCATTTTGCTCAAATCCTTATCGGTATATCCGCTCAAGACACTGTTATCAAAGCGGCGATTATTAAAGCCAACAACTATATCCAACGCTAACAAATGGCCTACCAGTTGCTCTATCTCCTGTTCCGAATATACAACAAAGGTATCGAGCACAGAATCGAACACTACAGCAATTGAAATCCCCATCTTATCTGCATTATGCCAGCCTCCGACTTCAGCTGCTGAATATTTTGTTTCCAGATCGAAAACACCGTAGTGCGCAGGGAGTGCCTTGGCGGATAAGTCGGAATTACCACAGACCATGTGGGATTGTCTGGTTTCGGATTGTTCAGGAAGCGATATTTTCTTGAACGTTTGAGATCCATTTCCAATATTGCTCTGCTTTTGTAAAAGATTGATAAGGGCAATACAGGCAGTTTTATCAATCGGCCTGTTCCCTGAACCACATTTGGGCGAATGAACACAGGATGGACAACCGTACTTACAGCGACACATCATGACCGTTCTAGCTGTTTGCATCAAAAGCTCTTCCATGCGAAAATATGCTTCACTGCACAGGCCCATGCCACCGGGATAGCCATCGTAAATAAAAATAACGGATCCACTGGTCTGATGATGTGCAGGACAGGAGATACCACCAATATCATTTCTGTCACAGAGTACCAGCAGGGGAAACATTCCTATCATTGCATGCTCCAGAGCATGTATGGCACCCATAAAATGGAGAGTTCTGTCTTCAATTTCCTTTTTTGTGATTTCAGGTATTTCAAGCCACAGCCCCACTGTTTCAAGATACTGTTCAGGGAGATCCAGCGGGGTTGTGGCGATAAGCTTATTGCTTCGATTATTCCTTTTTTGATAGCCTGTGACTTTTTCGCGTACAAGAAGTTTCCCCAGGCTAACTCCATACCCTGAACAACTCCTCTGATCAAAAACTTCTAATATTTCCGTATGCTTTTCACTTACAGGTCTAGTATGGTAATTTTCGTCAAATGGAGAGACAAGAATCTCAGCATTGGCAATATCACATTTTTGAACAAACCAGGTATCCGATGCGTGGAGATATATTGCACCGGGATGGCATTCCTTAAATGCACGACCGGAATCAATACTGCCCATAATTTCGCCGCTATCATCACGTATAATCTGCAACTGTTTGCCACTACCACGAAGATTCACCTGCCGTTGAGGAAATTTCCTGGTAGCAAAAAATTCTTCTCCATCACTTCCCTGCAACAATATCCCGTTCCAGGTCATTTTGTTTACAGCCTTCACGACATCTATTTGAAATGCAGTAATTTCATTTTTATGAATAGGCACTTCGGCGGCGGCACAAAGCAGATGTCGTTCCATTATTTGAGGATTAAAAGGATTCAGGATGGCTGATTCCATCTCTCTTGAGAAAAAGTCTTCATGATTTTGCATATAATACTGATCAAGAGCATCCTCCTGAGCCACCAGAATAATCGCAGATTCTTTTTTCCCACGCCCTACTCTCCCTCCTCGCTGCCATGTAGCCATAACCGACCCCGGATATCCAACAAGGATACAAATATCGAGATTGCCAATATCAATTCCAAGCTCCAAGGCTGATGTGGAAATAACTCCAAGCAATTCCCCGGAAGTAAGCTCTTTCTCAATTATTCGTCTCTCCTCTGGAAGAAATCCCGAGCGGTAGGAACTCAATTTGGGGGCCAATTCTCCAAGTTTTGGTTTTGTCCACATCGTTATGAGTTCTGCCATTTTACGGGACCCGGTATAGACAATTGTACGCAAACCTCTTTTAAGGGAAGCCTCGAGCAGTTCCCCAACAGTCCTGGCAGCATTATTCCAGGGATTAATAAAAAGCATATTACGCTTTGCTCGTGGTGCGCCACTGCTGGTAACAGTAACAACTGGCTTGCCAATAAGTTTTTCGCCAAATTGTTGCGGATTTCCTATGGTGGCAGAGAGGAGAACAAAAACAGGCCGAATTCCATAGAGTTCAAGAACTCGCTGGAGTCTTCGCAGAACCCAGGACATATGGGAACCAAACACCCCTCTGTAAATATGCACCTCATCAATAATGATATACTGCAGTTGTTTGAAGAAAGGGGCCCAGTTTGAATGGTAGGGCAGAAATGAAAGATGGAGCATATCAGGATTGCTGATGATTATATTGGGAGGTGATTTTCGGATTTTTTGCCTTTGCTTGGCCGAGGTATCACCGTCATAAATTGCAGCAAGATTTGGAGACTCCTTATCTTTTTGACCTTCGAAAAGTAATTCAAATGATCGTAACACTCGAAGTTGATCCTGAGCCAGTGCCTTAAGAGGAAAAAGATAGAGGGCTTTTGAAGATCGATTGCTCAAGATACTTTGGAGTACAGGAAGATTGTAAATCAGACTCTTACCGGATGATGTTGGCGTAGCGACAAGAACATTTCGGCCACTTTGTATTATTTCATAGGCTTCCCACTGATGTATGTACAACTGTTCAATGCCCTGTTCCTTGAAACAATTAACAATTGCATCTGGTACAGTCGCTGGAAACGGAACATACTGGCCATCTTCTTTCGGGAAAGATCTATGACAGACAACCTGAGGTCCGTATTTGGATGAATTTTTAAGCGCTTGCAGATACTCCGCAACGTTTTTCCTCACAGTAATTGATGATGAATCTGGCATTTTTCTATGGGATAGCTTGCCTAAACAAGGTAGAGTGCCTATTTTTCGAAGGTAGGAATAAATTAATGGCGTTGTAAAAACTCTCCATCTGCTTCGTTGCTGCAAGTTTTCTATCATTACGACGTACCCTAGTACGCCGAAATAATAGAAAATTTACGCGCCTCGCATATGGAGCTTTTTACTTAGCCCTCTCAAGAATAACCTTTTTGCGAACGTATCATAAATTGAATACTTTCATATTATATTTTTTACTTAACAGACAATGATCAGCATAGCGACATTAGGGCCACAAGGTTCAGACGGTTACAGAGCAGCACGTCAATATTCGGCAGACGCTAAACTTCTCCTTTATAACCGTATTCCCGACATAATCAATGCCTTTCTAAAGGAAGAGGTGGATTTCGCCTTTGTCCCGATTTACAACACTCGTGAAGGTGAAATTAAGGAATATTTCCGTCTTCAGGAACTTTTGTCTGCTGGCTATTGGGTTGATAATCTTGTACTGCCCATCCATCTCTCATTCGGCTGTTTAAAACAGGAAGGCTCACCTTTCTCACCAGTAAATATTGTTGGTCGGGGTTCCGTCTTTAAACAGTGTGAAGATTACATAAGTGAACACTATCCCGATGCTACACTCATGTCCGTACCTGATATTGGTGCTGCCATGAAAGATATAAAAGACAATAACCGCCTTGAATACGGTATTGTCGATTCCGAAGAGTTGCTTCTTGAACACGGTTTTCAGATTCAGGATCGTGAGATTGCTGCTCACAATCGGACCCGCTTTGCCATTCTTGGTGAAAACCTCAGTGCAACCAGCTGCTATGATGCCACTGCAATTATCACACGCCCCCTGAAAGATCGGGTCGGTATGCTCGTCGATATTCTAGGTGAATTCACCAAGCGTGGTATCAATATTCTTGATCTGCGCTCAGAAAATGATATCAAGACCCAGAAGCTCCAGATCTATCTTGAAATAGAGGGGCATATTGGAAACGACTATCTTCAGGAAGCTTTGAAAACCGTAGAAGAGGATGTTATTCAGGAAGAGGACAGTCTTCGCCTCCTTGGCTCTTTTCCCCGCGTTGATATGCGAGTCAAAAAGATTAATTCTTTCGGTTTTATCGGTACCGGAGCCATGAGTCAATGGTTTGCCGATCGTCTTGAAAATGAAGGTTATAAAACCGTCATGACCGGAAGATCAACCATCATGTCCCCTGAAGAAATGATTCCGGATGTGGACGTTGTTATCATCTGTGTTCCCATCTCTGTAACCGTTGCCACCATTAAACAATACGGATCTCTTCTCAGGGACGGTCAGGCCTTACTGTTACTTGCCGGTGAATCCGAGCAAACTCTCAAAGCGGCTACAGAAAGTACCAGCCATGGTGTTGAACTCATGCTGGTCCATAATCTTTGGGGTCCACAAGCGCTAAGCATGAAAGACAAGAATGCCTCCGTGGTACGTACCCCCCGGAGCGGCTCTTTCTGCTCAGAATTTGAGGCTTTTTTGTATAAGCATGGTGCCGATATTTCCCAGGACAGCGCAACTCAGCATGATTTACTTATGGGAGTCGGCCAGAAACTGCCGACAACCATTTCCACGGCCCTTGCCATGACCCTTAAACAGCATGCAATAGCCTGTGCCGATATTGGAACGCACTCAACTCTCACCTCCCTCTACGGTATTCTTGCCATGGCCAGAATACATAACCAAAACCCCAGAACCTATGCTGAAATAATGGCGACTGGGGGAGATGGAAGAAAAATAGTGCGGAGCTTTGCCGAAAACCTACTTCAGGTTGTGAACATGGCAGAAGAGCAAAAAATAGCTGAACTCTGTGATCTTATAGAGAACAGTCGTTCCCATCTTTCTCCAGCATTTCTCGCTGAACATATGAAACGTTCACGGGCCGTTGATTCTGTATTAACAAAATCAGGTAAATAATTGGATAACTAGATGGAACAAAATCTCCAAAAAGACAGCCAGAAAGCTCCTCGAAAGAAGAAAAGCCTTGGCAATAACGTCATGTTATTTCTTATCCTCTCCAGCTGGTTGCTTTTTTATGTATTCATTGGTTCACAGGGTGGCGGTTGAGGCCCATCCCTCCTTCGGTCAGAAGGAACTCAGTGTGCCGTACCTGAAAGTTTTCAAAGTACTCATTCTCCTGTTGTCAAATAGCAGGATCGATATAATTTTATAAAGGAGTTATTCATGATTATTCAAAACTTAAGTGTTCTTGACGAAGAACATATATGTCCCGATTGCAATACGAAGATGTCGTGCTGTGAGGCACCCCCGGTCCATGTGGGCGATGGCCTTGGCTGGGGATCCGAGGTCCTTTTTATCTGTCTCAACGATGAATGTCCAACATTCACCGGTGGCTGGGCTAAAGTAGAAGTTAACTACGGCCATAAAGCCACATTTCGAAGCATGCAATTACCCGGATCAACTGAGCAGAATGTAATGATGGTCGGATCTCAGATTGCGTTTACGGGTTCAATTATTAACCCTGAAGATATGCGAGAGCAAAATGCACGCTATAAAAAAGAGACAACAGCCATAGCCGCACTCGATAGTTGTGTTGAAAATAAAGATATTGCTCCTGTAATGACGTTGATTCTTGATGAATCTGCGCGACCAGCCGGACGAAAGAGAGCCATAGAACTCCTCACCAAACTCAACGACCTTTCCTGTATCGATGCCATCAGGAACCATACTTTCCGAAATACCGAATTCGAGCAGAAATGTAATATGGTAATCACTCAGCTCTTAAAAGATAATTTTCTGAAAGAATGTCCCTATTGTGCCGAACGTATTAAGGCACAGGCAAAAAAATGCATGTACTGTAAAGCAGATCTTTAAAATTTATTTCTTGCCAAATGTTCTTACAAAGGGTATAAAAAACTGCGAATTTAAGGTGGTGGGTGTAGCTCAGTTGGTGGTAGCACCTGGTTGTGGCCCAGGAGGTCGTGGGTTCAAGTCCCATCACTCACCCCATCGAAAACAACGGCCTATCAAGATATCAACTTGATAGGCCGTTTTTCATTTTTATAGATCATCACTTCCTCATTCCGAGCACTGCTGTTTACTCAAGAATAATGACAATCTCTCAGTTCAGGATTTGTTCCTATTCCTGCATTTTACGTTCAGCATACTCAACCGCAACCGGTTCCAGTACCCAAACAGCTGGTACCACAACTTTTTTTGGCTCTTCTTTTTAATGGCGACAAAGTCTTGCCAGTATAAACAGCTTCGATTGCAACCTCAATAAAACCTGGAATGGTCAAGTAAAAGTAGACAATTTTTTTATGCGATTTCCTTTTGTTCTTGCCAATTTTCCATGAATTCTCTGGGGCTTTTATTGCCCAAGTGACAATGCCTCCGAAAGCTGTTGTAAAACATCTCTATGTATTCAATTATGTCTGCTTTTGCTTCAGCCCTATTTTTGTAATTCATTGAATGGACCCTTCTTTTTTCAAAGAGCCAAAGAAACTTTCCGCCACTGCATTGACGCTCCTATGTCAAACAGGCAAGACAGCATCCTTTAAATCAGCTAAAATAAATGAAAATAATTCTCTTATAATATAGCGCTTTAAACAGCGATGTATCTCTTTTAATGATTTTCCTTCCGCTGTTCGACGGGTAACATAAGCCCGTGTACGCGGATCGCTTCTCATTCGAACCATAGCAATTGTCCATAGAGCGTTATTTGCAGCACGGTTACCGCCACGGTTAAGACGATGACGAACAGTTTTTCCTGAAGAGGCCTCCACTGGACTGACGCCACACAGAGATGCCAGTGCTGCTTCACTACGTAAACGTTCTGGATTGTCACCAGCTACCGCCAACAATGTGGCTGCTGTCTGAGGGCCCACACCGGACTGCTGACGCATCCGTTTCGCTCCATGTGTTGTTAAATAATCTAAGGTTTTATCTATTTCTTTTCAGTAGTGTCCGGTTAGGATTTTGCATGTTTTAAAATAATGAAATCTTCTCAA
>CAZIDU010000140.1:0-9663 GCA_964538055.1 uncultured Desulfocapsa sp.
CCACCTGCTAACCGTTGCCGTTGTTCGCCAATTAAATTTTCAGGAAACTTCAGTACCTTAACTCTGCCTTTTTTTATAGGGTTCATCCCATTTCCTCAATTCGTCAGGCGATTGCTTTTCTTGGTGAACGCGGTGTTCGCCAATTTGTCTCTTTAATTGCGACGAGTAAGCTTTCGGAGTCTAAACCCACTGAACTTATAAGAACATCAATCATTCGGGCTCGAATGATTGAGTTGATGGCAGAAAATATCGGTAAATCCAATAGCAGCGATTTTTTCATGCTTGGCCTTTTTTCACTGATAGATGCTATGCTCGATAACAGCATGGCCTACCTGATGAAACAACTCCCCTTAACAGATTCTGTTAAGGATGCGCTGTCGAAGCGTGAGGGGAAAAAGTTTCCCTTTCTTCAAGCCATTGAGTTCTACGAGACTGGAAATTGGGACAAATTTGAAGATTCTATTCAGTCTATCGGCATAAAGCCAGAAAGAGTTCCTGCCTTTTATCTGGATGCAGTTGGCTGGGCAGATAGTTATCAATAATAGCGTTTCTTGTCTCCAGCACCTTCCTTTGCAAAAACACCTTATTTTCTGTATAGTGCCAACTTTGTTTTCATTACGCTTGTCTCAACATGCGAAATCAATGCATATAGTATTGAGCCAACACAGAATAAATAGCTTAAATATTAATTATAAAAAATCATAACAAAGAGTTTTATACATGGAAAATAAAGTTATTCGTCTACATGATTGCCTGAAGGCCTACACCGTTGATCAGGACAAGGCTATCAGCCCTGAAGAAACAGTATCCCGCTTTAAAGATAAACTGGCCCATTTAAATCTCGATATCCTTAAGGAAATAAAACGGATAGATAATGGACGTCTCGGCATTCCCGTGTATTTTTCTGTTTGTGGTGAAGATGCAAGAGCAATGACAGGGACAAAAAAACAGATGGGGAAGGGTGCATCCGCTATACAGGCCGAGGCTTCAGCCTGTATGGAACTCGCAGAAAGATTTTCATTTTTCACATTTAAAAACAATCCTGAGAACTTTATAGTTGGTGACTATCAGGATATGCGGGATCTTGGCCACCCTGTGCTCGATACAAAATATCTGCTTCAATCGGTACATGATGAAACACACGATGTCCAATTCCTGGAGCAGGTCCTTCAGGGAATCCCCATGCAGTGGACTTGGGCGACCAACCTCAGAAGTGGTGACAATGTTCTTATGCCATTTTCATGGTTTTTTGCCATTAACGAATTTAATGGACCGTCAGCTGGGAATTCCTATGAAGAGGCTGCATTACAGGGAATTTGTGAAATTGTTGAACGTCACGTCTGTGCCCTGGTTAGCCATGAAAAGATTAAGACACCTCTTATAAATCATGAGAGTGTCAAAGATCCTGTAGCCAGTAATCTACTTACTATTTTTAAAGATAACGGCATCGATCTCTATTTGAACGATTTTACACTGGATACCGGAATCTGTACCGTGGCAGCACTGGCCATCGACCGTTCATCCTTTCCTGAAAAAAGTGAAATCGTCTATACTGCAGGGACCACTCCCGATCCTGAAAAAGCCCTGATCCGTGCCGTAACAGAGGTAGCTCAGCTTGCCGGAGACTTTAACAGTGGCTCTAATTATATCGCATCAGGCTTACCAAAACCGCTCACCATGGATGAAGTTTCCCATGTTGTGGAAAGCGGTATGGCAATAGACATTCAGGATATAGCCAATCTTGGTGATGTAAATATTAAGACTGAGGTTGAAAACTGTGTTGCAGCACTTGCAGAAAAGGGAATGGACACATTTATGCTGGATGTTGTACATCCTGATCTGCAAATCCCTGCTATCTACACCATTATTCCTGGGGCTCATTTTCGTGAGCGATCCATGATTAAAGATGTGGGCTTATTTGCATCAAAGCTCCTTGTGGAACGAACTGATGATCCAGAAATCCTCGATGAAAGGCTTGAAAAACTGGAGGGACTCATTCCCGATGCCTATTATCTGGATTTTTACAGAGGTCGAAACCTCTATGAGAGTGGACAGCCCGAGACAGCACTTGTTTATTTTAAGAAAGCCCTTGAATTAACCCCTGAACATGAAGATCTCCCCTATATTTATTCCTATATGGGGCTTTGTTACAGAGACCTTGGCCATTACGAGGAGGCACTTGACACTCTCCAGAAAGGCCTGGATGAAGATGAGGATAGACCTGATATCTATAATACAATGGGTGTTTGCTTTTTTAAACTGGAGAACTACGCCAAGGCTGTGCAAAGTTTTGAACGTGCAGTTGAGCTCAATCCCTCTTCTGCCATGGATTATGCCAATCTTGGTGTCAATCATCGCCGGCTTGGAAATAACGATGAGGCCATCCATTTTCTGACCCTGGCATTATCTCTTGATCCCGATATTGATTTTGCTCAGCAACAACTTACTGAGTTGCTGACTGATTAAGGAAATAGCCGAAGTGTCGGCTCTAGTGTTTTTCAGCTGTTTTGAGGTTTCTAATGTTTTCTAAAGCTTCTTTAATTGAATCGAATCCAAAAAAGATTCTGATCCGCTCCACGAACTGGATTGGTGATGCGGTGATGACGACTCCCGCGGTTCATAGTATCAGAATGAATTTTCCCGATGCAGAAATCACCATGCTAGCCGTTCCCTGGGTTTCTGATATCTTCAGTATGAGCCCGGATGTCGATAAAATTATCACCTATGATAAGAAACATTTATATCAAGGAAAGATAAAAGGACCTATTAAGCTTGCCAAGGACCTGAAAGAGTTTGCTTTTGATGCGGCCATTCTTTTACAAAATGCTATTGAAGCCGCATTCGTGGTGAAAATGGCAGGTATTCCCATACGTGCCGGGTATAATCGCGATGGCCGAGGTCCGCTCCTTACTCACGGGGTTACTATCAGAGAGGAAATAAAAAAGAAACATCAGGTTCATTATTATCAGGACATTCTCACACAACTTGGACTGAGCATCGGTCCCAATCACCTTCGATTGCCAATTTCTAAAGAGTTACAGGTCTGGGCCGAAGGATTTGTTGATAGTCACAGATATCAGAGCCCGATTTCTTTACCTGAACAGGAACAGAACGTCGAACTTCCAGAGCTTACCGAAGTACCCTCCCTCGATGACAAGGGTGTTGCTATTCCTGTTATAGGCTTTAATCCTGGTGCCGCCTTTGGACCCGCTAAAAGATGGCCAGTGGAAAAATTTGCGCAACTTGCAGCTATCATTGCCCATAATTATGGTGAGAATGGTTGTGTTATCATGGTTTTCGGCACTGCAGTCGATACAGAAGCTGCTCAGGAAATTCGTCAGTTCTCCATGCGTACTCCATATCATGTGCTCGACATGACAGGAAAGACTAGCTTGAAACAGGCCATGGCTCTTATTAAGTGCTGTGATGCCTTTGTTACCAATGATTCAGGTCTTATGCATGTTGCTGCGGGCTTAGAAACTCCGACTATTGCCATCTTTGGTTCAACCGATCATATAGCTACTGGTCCCTATTCAAAAAATGCTATTATACTAAGACGTGAGATGGAATGCAGCCCGTGTATGCAGACACACTGTCCTAAGGGCCATTTGAACTGTCTCGAATCCATCGCTTCCAAAGATGTTTATGAGGATCTTGTGAAAATGCTTTCATCTGAGCAGTCCTTGGACTCGTAAAGGTTATGACTGTGATAAAAAATAGATTCAGCGGCGGAAAGTCGGCAGTTTTTCTTGATCGAGATGGAACCATCAATGAACAGATGGGCTATATTAATCACCTCTGTCGTTTTCAACTTCTACCAGGGGCAGCTCAAGCGATTAAGAAACTCAATGACGCAGCTATTCCCGTGGTTGTTATCAGTAATCAGTCCGGCCTTGCCCGTGGCTATTTTCCGGAAGAACTGTTGCTTGCTGTACATGAAAAAATGAATACGCTGCTCGCAACAGCAGGCGCCCATGTGGATGGCATCTATTACTGCCCGCATCATCCAGAAGCTAAAGAGGAGAGGTTTCGAGCAAGTTGTAATTGCCGCAAGCCCAAACCTGGACTAGTACTGCAGGCCGCGGAAGAAATGGGTCTTGATCCACAGAGCTCCTATGTCGTTGGTGACAGATGGTCCGATATTAAAACAGCTGCCAACTGTGGGGCGACATCCATCCTGGTACGCACCGGGTATGGAAGGGGAGATGAACAGTATATCGGGCCTGAGCAGGAGATACAGCCGGATTTCAAGGCCGAGGATTTATTAGAGGCGGTAAACTGGATTTTGAGCAGGTAAGGAATGGTGATTTGATACTTTTGAACAAAGTAAGTCCCACTTCCGGGGGAGTTGTAAATCAGGTGCTGTCTAAAACGAAAGTCTGATATTGCCACTGTCCATCAACGCATCAGCACCGTGCGGCATTGTCAAATTATCTGCCCCATGTCCAATTGGAAAATTCCCCCACACAGGTATCCCTGAAGATTCAGTAAGTTCAAGGACTCGTTTCCATATTTCTTCATGAAAACGTATCTTCTCCAGACTATCCTGATCCTGATTCAATGAGAAGTCACCCAGGATGATTCCGGCTGGCTGGTTTATCTTGCCACTATGCCAAAGCTGGGTAAACATCCTGTCTAGCCGGTATAGCGGTTCTCCAACATCTTCCAGGAAAACTATATTCTGGCTCCAGTCTTGATCGATATCTGTCGCCAGTATGCTGATCAGACTGCTCAAATTCCCCCCAATAAGCTTTCCCTGTACCGGTGGACCATCACGCAGAACTTCGATGCGCCTGCTGTGGAGCGCTTTGTCCCATTTTCCTGTAAGACATGCATAAAAGTGCTGCAGACTTTCAGGACTGATTGAGGAGAGGCTTGTGAGCATGGGGCCATGAAGGCTTATCAGGTCATTTGTCTGATATATTGCGCTGTGCAGGACAGTAATATCAGAGAATCCAATTAGAAGTTTTCTCTCCTTTTTGATATCATCTGCGTTCAAAAAAGGAAGAAGACGCAGGGAGCCAAAACCACCTCGAACTGCCAACAGGGCAGATATTTCAGGATCAGCCCACATCTTGTGAAATTCAAGAGCCCGATTTGTATCGCTATCTGCGAGATACCCTCTGCCCGGCCAGAGATTCCTTGGAAGGCGCAGCTCAAACCCCATGTTCTGAAGGAGAGCAATGCCCTGTTCAAGGGGCTTAGTATCATGAATTTGACCTGCCGGAGCAATGATTCCAATGCAGTCGCCAGGTTCTAAGGACTTTGGAAAACGAGAACTATTCATCGTACTGTTTGTGGAAAAGTAGGTTTAGGCCATGAAGTGTCAGCATGGTATCGACCTCTTCGATGCATTTGCTGAAAGGGGCAATCAAATGGGCCATACCGCCAGTGGCAAGAACCTTCATTGGTTCACCGTTTGGACACAGTTCTTTGTGGATTTTTTCGGTAAGCCCATCAACCAGAGCACCATATCCATTTAAAATACCACTTTTCATGGCATCAACCGTGTTGGTACCAATAACCTGTGGTGGAGGCGTGGCCACGTCGATCCGAGGAAGTTTTGCAGTACGAGTGGAGAGGGCATCGAGAGAAATCGCAATTCCCGGAAGAATTGTTCCCCCGAGATATTCACATTTGGCAGAAACACAGTCAAAGGTTATTGCGGTGCCAAAATCAATAATGATAATATTTTGTCTGTACTGTTCCCAGGCGGCGATTGCATTGACCAGCCTGTCGGCTCCGACTTCTTCTGGATAATCTGTGAGCACTGTGATCTGTTGAGCAATACTTTTTGCTGACACCACTAAAAGGGGATTTGCGAGATGCTTTGAAAAATAAGAGTTGATACAGGCAATCCAGGATGATTCCAATGCCGGTACGACACTTGCCAGTATAACACCGTCAATATCAGCCTTATCCACCTCTGCCATGGAAAAAAGGGCATGGTAGCGTATAGCAAGCTCATCGTTTGGACGATCAGCGTCTGATTTTAAACGCCATTGGCCAATCAGTTTGTTTCCGTCAAAAAGTCCGGTTACTGTGTGGGTATTTCCAACATCGATTGTAAACAGCATAGGGTTTCCTGCGGCATGTTGAGCTTTTATCTTGTGAAAACTGATAATCCCTGTTAACTGCGAAGGACTCATTCTAATATATTAAAAAAGAAAACCATATAAAATAAGCTCGTAAAAATCTAAAACTATAGATGGAGAGTTTTTACAAAGCCATCATATAAAGCTATGTCTGATACCATACTTATCTATACAACATTTGAAGAAAAAGAAGAGGCTTTACAGCTTGGACGAATCCTTCTTGAAAAACGCTTAATTGCCTGTGCCCAAATCGATTCTCCCGTCGATTCACTCTACTGGTGGAAAGGGGGTATTGAACAGACAAAAGAATTTCGACTGTTAATGAAGAGTCAGCTGTCGTTATGGAAGGAGCTGGAGCAGGAAATCAAAATTCAGCACTCCTATGATACCCCAGAGATAGTTGCTGTTCCCGTATCGGCAATAAGTGATGATTACGAGAAGTGGCTGCAGGAGGCACTGCAAAAATGAGTGATGAACAGAAAAAACCTGAGAAAAAGCTATCCTATAGGGAAAGAAAACTCGGGAAATACGTATGCCATTGCTGTAAAAAAGAATTGCCTTACTGTTTAAGTTGTCCCTGTGGCTTTATGATTTGTGAGGAATGTTTTAAGGAAAACATATGGGGTATTTCCAATGGCCCCACCTGGATATGTCCCGATTGTGAACGGATCCGCATGACCTGATTTTTTACTCCTCTTCCAAAAAAGTGCTGATAATAAAACATTTCAATAAGTAAATGGAAGACTGAGTATAACTATTCATCGAAATAGAGTTTGAGTCCGAATTGTATAACGAATACGCTGGTAGGAAACTGGGGACATGACCCAATTCGTCTTTGTCTTTTGAATTGGGATCGTGTCCCCCGATTCCAATAACCCACATCATATGGCCACCACATATTTATTCATTCCAACCAATACGAGTATTCAATGAAATCGTTCTTTAGCCGATCACTGTTTTTTAGTATGGTACTGATTTTTATAGCTGCTGCCTGTTTCCATCCTGATCTTCCTGCCCCTCATTATCGTTCTCCTGCATTGGATCCACAGGACAGGATGATAGTTGAAAAAAAACTCGGTGATGTCCGTTATCTGAGCATTGAGGGTTTTGAACATATGAAGGTTGATAGATATTTGCTTGAACGCACCTTCGTATACGATAAGCTCCATGGTATTAACGAAAAAAAACAATTTGTACAAAGTTTTTTACAAGATGCTTTTGCCCTCAATGATAAAGTACTAACAGATGCTGCAAACCGATTACCTGAATCAGATCTCACCGCCTTTTTTAATTCGGTACCGTATCATGAGGAAGAAGAGTGGGACGACGATGACCTGATTTCTCCAAAAGTCGCAGGAGAGACCAGCAGAGAAAGGTTTATAAATACATATCGTAAACATGCAGAGAGAGAATTCAAAAAAGAATTGAACGGCCTGGCTTCTTTGCAGGAAGAAGAAAAAGTTGACGAATACTGGCACTATTTTCTGGGTAACGTTGAAGAGTCTATTCTCACCAGAGGACGAGGAGGCCGTTTGCTGGCAACGGCCCCCCTGGTTCCCGTTGTTTATGCGTGGATCTGGTATATAGCGCTTATCGAGGATAGGGACCCTCATATCCCTGCATTTACAGAGCGAACAGCATTCTATCCTGAAAAAGAAGCTGGCAAAGTTGATCCGGCTGATATTACTGACGATTGGACCCTCCTTGAATATTACGCTCCCGTATTTGTTTTGGAGAAGGCGGAAAGTCCAACCTATGCGGCTGATATTGATCGCTTTGGAGAGGTGTGGATGGATGGTGCTGATAGTATTGATGCCACTCCTCAGGTGAACAGCCAAAAGCCAACTGTCTATGCATATATTGATCAGGCCAAACAGGGCGAAGAGAGTATAAAGCAACTCGTGTATACTCGATGGTACTCAGAACATCCAAAACTTCGATCGTTTGATCCGGAAGCTGGCCATATGGATGGCTGGACCCTGCGAATCAGTTTGGATGCAAAGAATCGTCCTCTGCTGTTTGAATCCGTCGCTAATTGTGGTTGCTACTACAAGGTTTTCCCCACGGAGAAACTGGAGAACTGGAGCAGGGAAGACCACCCTGAAAAGCTTTCCGGAAAATCATTCCATCTTGAAAATGAAATTCCCGGTAAAATTGACGTTGTTATCCCGGAATTACTCTCTTTTCAGGACTATCCAACTCAAAAGGCAGTTGCCTATTATTCTGCAGGAAAACACCATCTTGAAACCATCAGGCCAATTGTCAGGATGGAACCGATTGATCTGATAGCACCGCGTGAATCCTATCAGTTGCTGTCCTACGATGTTCTCGAAAATCTCCCTTTTCATGATTACCGAATCAGTCTTTTTGATGAAAATGGTCTGGTAAGAAAGGCTCATCGCCCGGAATGTACCCTACTGGCTCCATCTGGACTCTTTCATGCTGGTCATCCACGGCAAAGAAATACCCAGATGATCTATTTCGACCAAGCTGTTTTTGGAGACCATAAACTGCTTGAGACATACTTACGATTACCGGATAGAGCTTTTTCCGGTACCAGGCAGTGAGGGGAACCTGAAAATACTTAGGGAGTGTTAAGAAATAACGTGTATTTTTTATTCATTCATTTACGGCAACCTCTGTCGTTTTTGAAGCAAATAAAGTCCAAGTTATTTGTTTACGACGGCTCAACGAGTGGAAAAAACAATATCTCCATACCATGCCATTGCCTGTTCCTCTGTGTTATCGGAGTCGGTCATAATCCCCACTCCTGAAATCATGGGGACATCGCTCGAGCCAAAAGCTGCATAATAGTCCGCCCGGATATCGCGATTTTCAGAGAGCCAGTTGTCCTTATTTTCTGCCCCTGTTTCCAGGGTGATTATTTTGATTCTATCCGTATAGGGGCTTTCTATGATTTCCCCCTGTACGCCATGGCTTGCCCATACATACACCAGGGAAGCAAGTGGCGGATACTTGCCATAATAATGCTTTATAGCTTCATACTTCAGAGTTTCCCACCAGGTCACCTTCGTGGAGTCATATGCAAAAATGATATATATTCTGGCTGGAGCGTCATCTGTGTTTTTGTTTTTCAAGTCTGCAGATTCTATAATGTTTTGAATTTTCCAACGAAAAGAGATAATGGGATTTCGTTCTGAATCAATGTTGATCTTGCGAATCAATGCCGAAGAACTTGCATTGCTTTTTGCCTGTATGACCCAGATACCTTCGTCGAGAACATGACTGTAGACGGTGTGATTTGGGACGCTTTTAAAGTAAAGCTCTCCCCAATGATTCGGTGATTCCACCTTTGGCGAATGTCCGGAGAAATTTCCAGCCACAAGCTGTTCCCCAGCGAAAGAGATACCTGGCAGGAAAAAAACGAAAGCAATGTATAGACGGTGAAAGAAGATGGGCATTATTTTTCAGCTTGAAGAGGGTGCTGTTCTATAGTCGACTATCAAAAATTAACAAATTAGTTTCCATTCACCATGCTATTGAACGGAACACTATTTATCCGGAATCGGGGGACACGATCCCAATTCAAAAGACAAAGACGAATTGG
>CAZIDU010000141.1:0-9251 GCA_964538055.1 uncultured Desulfocapsa sp.
GAGCTGATAAGCCCGAAAGGAATAGTCGAATTTACAGAAGAGAAGTTGCTTTATCTAAATTACTAGCCGATGGCAGGTAAGCGCAGACTCCGAGGGCGTTACCGTGAGGTAGGGTCTGAAGGAAGCCTAAGCGCAGGTAAGCGAAGAGCGAGACTCCGAAGATATGAGGCGACGAACAGAAATATCATATAAGGCCGAGTCTCTGGGTAAGTCAGCACAACATGATTAAGCCCAAGGAACAGGAGATACGGTAAATGATACGTTCGGAGTCTCGTTCCTCGCTTACCTGCATATCGGAAGTTCACGTTTTTATCCGGGGAGATCTGTATTCCATGCAGTATGAAATCATTTTCAGTGAAACCACCGGTGGGGTTCCGGTACACAAGCATCCTGGCACAGACAAGGAAAGTCCTGCCTTGTCTGTGAGATACGAAATAAAGAAGGCAGACAGGAAATGAGGAAATACGGCGCCACGCTGAGCAATTGGAATGGTGTGAATACAGAAGTCAGCAGAAGCCATAGTAGCCAAACGCCAAGGGTAATGCCTTGGACACGGTGAAGGGCTGAACTTTAAGGAGAGTAAAAGGCCGCCAATGGCTCTGGATATACGTTGAATCCGTATGGAGGAGTAATGTTCAGGCGTTAATTGGTGAAACCAGCTCAGGATTTCACGTCCGGTTACGGCCCGACAACCTTAAGGAAACGCCCCGTGCGGAGCCGCATGCGGGGTGTTGTGGGGGCTGGGGGAGAAAAACCCCCGGCTACCCGATTAAATTATTTCAAGCACATAACTAAATGGAACTGATTTTTAATGAGCTTGAGGTATAAAATTTATTTCGAGTTTATACCCTACGGCTTTCGCGTATTGTTCTATCGTAGATAATTTGGGAGAGATCTTAGAATTTACATTCTCAAGTCTTGAAATGTTGCTTTTTTTCGTATGAAGTATTTCAGCAAGTTCTTCTTGAGTAAAACCCGCATTTTTACGAATTTTGATTAATTGTTTTCTCAATGTATAAGCAGGAGCAAGGTCATAATACTCTTTTGCAACATCTGTGTTTGCTAAAGCCTTTTGTTTGAAGTTTTTGAATGATGGTCTCATGCTTTTACCTCCTTTAGTCTTTTACGGGCTAACTTCATTTCTTTTTTAGGGGTTTTCTGAGATTTTTTAATAAATGAATGTAAAATAACTACTTCTCTGCCCTTAACCATACAAAAAAAGGACCTTCAAATTCCCTCTTTACCTTTTGCTCGTATTTCGAAAAGACCTTCTTTGAGAGCTTTTGTGTATGGTGCTCCTAAAGCAGGTCCAAATTCTTCTATCATTTCAGCAATATGTAAAAAGTTCGCTAATATTCCTTTTGGGAAAGATAGTGTTTCTGACTCAACTTTATTGTTGTAAAATGATATATGCCATTCCATACCCACAAAGTTATCATTTTAGATAACTTTGTCAATGTAATTCTACTTTTTGGCTTCCCAGGATTCAAGAACAAATAGTGCTACAGTGTGAGCTGAATGAACGGCGAGGCGAGCATGTCGTGGTTCAAGCCGATAAAAATTTTCCCAGCACCGTGAGCAGAACTAGCATGAGTGCGTAATGCTCCAATTCCGCCTATAATACCAGCAAGGCTATTGAGAATTTCTTTTAAGTCTCTATCTTCAATTTTACTTGGGTCGAAATGAAGGCTGTCTCTCACCACCTTCCATATGTGTTTTATATCCTTTTTCTTTGGAAAGTTTAATTTTTCTTCTTCGATATAAATTTTGAAAACAGATTCTAAAATATTGCATGCTGCAGATACAGCTTCTCTAGGACTTGACTCAATATTAGAAATGGCTCGATTAAATTCTAGGTTAATGCTTTCAATATTTCGTTTACGTATATGATGCTCAAGGCTAATCGCTGGAACTGAATGTGCACCTGTAATTCTGCCACCCTGTGCATATGTAAATTGGCTTTGGATAGTGCGCGCTTCAAGCGATTTACTTTCAGCTGTTTTTCTTCAAACCACTGATCCGTGTCAGGGTCTGACTCTTCATCCATGTAGGTTTCAATTATAAGTCCCAAAACCTCAAGAGGATTAACCCCTTCAGCTTGGTTAGTTCTTCTCAGCCAAGTCATTGATTTAGCATGTTTGCTTTCTTCTGGAGGATCTCCTGGTGCACCTGCATGCATGAATAAACTATCCAATGTTGCATGAGTCTCAAATTGGGATATTAACTCAGATGTTATTGCAATAACTGGTGCAGGAATATTTTTCTTCATGGGTAGGTCCAAAATTTAACGGCTGGTATCACTGGAAACGAGCGATATTACCTACCAACGTAATACGCAGTGATAAGTCAGGATAACCGATGAAGGTCATTTGAAAAACCGCTCTGCTCGTTTTCCAGTGTATACCTTTGTTCGGCGCCTTGTTGCCGTTTCTTTTCGTGAGTTCTTCAATTGTTCCACTTTCATGTCTATTTCTTAGAGGTCACTTTTGGAGGGTAAAAAGTGACCTCTAGGGGCTAAAACAGGGTATCTTTCAACACATTACAACACTAATACAGCATGTTACCTTGGTTCGACCCCATTTTGAAAATTATATTCGTTATGTCTTTATGCTTTAATTCGCAAAATAAACTTTTTAATGCATTTGATAGATCTTCAGGAGTAAGTAAGTTGAACCACCTGCAACCAAAGGCAATATCAGCGAAATACCAATGCGCAAAGCCGTTATTTTCCAGCCATAAAAGCTGGCCTCGATAGGTACTTTGATGAATGAAAGGGTGGCTAATGAGGTGAGATAGGTCATCAAAACAGGTAGACCCGCCCCAGCTTTGTATAGTGTCGCAACAAGTGGCATACCCACAATACCAGCACCAGGTGTAATGATACCTGCGCCCCAGGCAAGAAGAATTCCGCGCAATCCAGATTCATTCGAAAGCCACTCTTTAACAAAGTCTTGAGGTAATATAGTTTCGACAAAGGCTGCCATTGTAATAGCGAGGATAAGAATGGGCGCAAAACTCAAAAGTTGTTTAAATGAATTCTTCCATGCCAAGGAAAAAGTTTGTGAACCTTGCAACCACGTGTAGAAAATAATGATGCCAAACAAACCTGCAAATATTAAAGCGGTTAATTTCATAATGTTTCATTGGTCATATTTGATAAAATTTCAACATAGCCTGCATCACCGTGAACACGAATGCGTTGCCCCGTTTTTATTTTTTGGGTCGCATCAAGAACCCCCACCACAGCAGGAAGACCATATTCACGCGCAATAACACTGCCATGCGTCATGAGACCTCCCACTTCAGTCACTAAACCAGCTGCATTTATAAATAGTGGCGTCCAGCCTGGGTCAGTAAAAGGTGCAACCAATATCTCGCCTTTTCGCAACTGATCCTGCGCTGGGTCGGTTATCACCTTTGCAATACCCTCTACGACTCCTGCTGAAACAGAGCTGCCGACCAATGCTCCTTTGGGGGCAAGAGTTGATTGAATGTGCGCATTGATAATTTCACCTGTTGAAGTGATTAATCTCGGTGGTGTTAGCTTTTGGTGATGTTCAAATGCTTGTTTGCGCTTTTCAATATCTGCCGTGAATAGTGGCTTGTCAGCGTCGAGTAAGGCTAATATTTCAGGTAAAGTTAAAAACCAGATGTCTTCGATCTTTTCAATTTTATGTTGAGTTTTAAGGTGAGTAGCTGTCTCTAAAAGATGAACTTTAGCAACACTCATAAATTTAACCATTAAAAATTTATGATGCTCACGTAGAGGCACTAATTGATTGATAACGTATATAAGTCTTGTTACGAGTGCTTTGCGTATCTTCCCAAAAATACCGTGGTCTGATGCATTGACTATATTGTTAACGGCAATTTTGTGAGCATTAATTAATGCAGCATAATGCACACGATGTGCACCTTTTTTAGCGGTTGTAAGAATACCCATAACCATTTGCATCAATGATGTTGGGTCTTCATGCCATCTGGGGCGATAAATATCTATTTCACTCGTGGCCCGTGCGCCATAAAGCTGTAGGAAATTATTCCACTCCTTGATAAATGTTTCACCCCCTTCAAACTTTGTGCAATTCTTGAGTTTTGTTTCAAGTTGCAAGTCAATTTCAAGGATGTGTTGTTTTAGTGATTCTGATAATCGGGCAGCATCAGCCAAATCACCCACAGCAAGGTTCATTTCTGTGGTTACATTGCCCTCTAACCCGCGTGTCAAAGCTTCTAGGTCAGCTTTGTCTGCCCATTTTTTAGTAAGCGATGAATTTAAAGAAAGGGCCACCATACCTGCTACAAGTTCGGGTTTCCATATCACGGTTGTATCAAACAAACTGTTCGCTTCTTCAATAATGTATTCTAGTTTTTCCTGTTGTTTGGCTATAGCATTAAGCGTATTTTTAAGGTGTGAAATATATTCATTTGTATATTGATTCATCTCAAGTGGCATATTTTATATCTGCGCCAAAATATACAATTCAGAATACGTCCCAAAAAAGGTATCGCAAATAGTAAAATCTTTTTTATTGGAATACGTGATTGGTTCTTGAAATTATTATGAATGTTCAACCATTGCGTAAGTGCCAAGCTTATTAAATGGTCTGCTCCATGGATTCCACGCAAAAACATTTTTCTGGTAATTGGGTTCTTTAAAATAGCGCTGATATTGGCATAGAGTCTTCCACCCGCCATGTACATGCGAAATGGGATGAACGCCGGAAACATTGATAAAGATAAGGGGGGCATGGCATCAGTCATTACCTGCAGATGACCAATACTTAAATATATATTTTCATCCTCTTTGCTTGTATCAATCCCATTGTTAGGAATAGGAAACAAAGAGGTAATGGGTCGTGACTGGGTGACGAATAACGCACCATTTTCCATGGCCCACTCAATATCTTGGGGCTTCCTATAATGTAATTCAATTTGCTGACCTAGTTGAGCCAGTTTTACTATCAACTCATCACTGAGCGTTTGTTGGTGTCTTTGAGCACCAAGTTCTATCGTTTCTACGCCACCTTCTTTCAGTGGCATGATGGCAATTTTCTTATCAGCAATATCCTTGCTAATTATCTGCTGATTTTGTTTGTCTACTTTATAGAGATCAGCTGATACCAAACCAGAAACCAAAGCTTCCCCAAGCCCAAAACTGGCATCAATAGTGACAACATTTCGTCGTCCTGAAATAGGGTCAGCTGTAAACATAATGCCTGCGGATTCGGGCATGAGCATTTTTTGTACTACAACTGACAAAGCTACGTCCGCATGATTAAAACCGTTTTGCATACGATAAAGCATTGCACGGTCAGTAAATAATGAAATGAAGCAATCTTTAACCGTTTCTAATAAAGCCTTTTCCCCGACAATATTGAGATAGGTATCTTGTTGTCCTGCAAAAGATGCTTGTGGCAAGTCCTCAGCAGTGGCACTTGAGCGCACAGCGTAAGCCGTCCTTGAACCCAGATTTTTCCATGCCTCAATAATTTGATCGGTTATTTGTGGTGACAATGTGTTCTCAGCGAGTAGATCACGAATAGACTGTGCTGTTTTACGCAGACCTTCTAGGCTATTGCTATTTATATTTTCTGCTAAGGCATAAATCTTATGCTCTACGGGTTTGATGAACTCTTTATAAGCATGAGTCGTGACACAAAAGCCATCTGGTACATTGATATTAACTGACTTAAGAAAACCTAAATTTGCTCCTTTACCACCGACAATATTGATATCACTGGCTGATATTTCACTGAATTTACGGATGTATTGAGTCATTTTGTATCACCTTCCAGACTGCAGATACCGTGACAAACCAATTGAGCAATGGTCTGAGCATCTCTTTTTATATTGAGTCGTCTATTGAAATGCTGTGGAGAGGTGATAGAAAAATGAAGAATCAAACCAACAAGGCTAGTTGCCATATCATCCGTATCAATATGAGCCGTAATTTGTCCCTGTTCTTGGAAGTTCTTTAGATAACGAGAAATAGATGCAAAGGTTGATACCGATGCGTTACGAATAGTATTGATATACTTTCGCTCTGCTGGTGCGCCGAAAAAAACAAGACGGACTAAGTCTTTATTTTCATTGATAAATAGAAGGAGACTTTCAACTAACAATGGCAAGCTGTCTTCAAATTTATCCGCTGATTTTTTTGAAATACTTAAAATGTTGAGTTGAGCGTTTAATTCTGATGTAAACGCATGGAGTAAGTTTTCTTTTTCTGAAAAGTGTCGGTATAAAGTAGCGACACCAAGCCCAGCCTCTTTAGCGATTTGCTCTATCGTGCAGTTAATAAAACCATGCTCTGAAACAACAACACGGGTAGCTTTAAAAATACGGCTTTTAATATCTGTTTGTTGGTCAAGTTTTATAAGACCCTGATCACTTAATTTTTTCAGTAAAGCATCTTTACTGCCAATACGTCGATAAAGTGTAGCGCGTGAAATCTTCGTTTTTTGACTTAATTGCTCAAGGGTAAATTGATCATTAAATTCTTCAAAGAGCGTAATAGCTGCTATGTTTATTATCTGTGACATATTTTCTTATACCACATGATACGATAGATGCCTAGCGCTATCGTATCGTCTCAAAAGACAGCCTTGGTTGAGATAGCTCAGGCTTAATCTTATAGTACAGGCTTGTCCAACACAGGATAGATCGTGGTTCGCTCCGCTCTCACAATCTATCCTTATTCGTTAGGTGTTTTTTTTCTTTAAATCCTTTAATATCTGCCTTTTAAGAGAGAATAACATTGAATTTCTTTCTTCCATTAATACGATAAACCGTGAAGTCGCGATCGATAGTTGCAATAGTGTTGAGACCGAGTTTTTTTGCAAGATACACCAAACACGAATCAGCAAAATCCATTGGTAAATCACGATATTTCTCAGTTAGTTCCTTGAGCCTTCCGAAGTCACTGCTTTCGATGTTTTGTTGCCGTTTCTTTTCATTCGACCCCATGACCGCATGACCCTGTCACTGTGTATCCAAAATGAGAAAGTATCGCCTTCTGCAGGGCAGCAACACCCCTTTACCACACCTATCCACAAGAATAGAGACACTACTGCCGGATACAAACAACACTTTTACGGCCCAATACCACATATGTGTGCGGCAGTTCCCCTTGTACCGCACAAGTGACGCAGGGCCACAGAACAGCCTTGTCTTCAATATAATCCACCATATCAAGAGGTTGGGAGAGAAACGAAACAATATCCGACAAAAAACATAAACTGGCACTATTAATGCTTTATAGAAAGCAAGAAAACAAAAACCTTATAAAACCAACCCTATACGGAGGACACAATGACTACAAATACACTCACAACCACAAACACTCAAATTGAAGCTGGATACGAAACTTCTAAATTTGCCCTCGGCTTAGGAATGACCATGGCAGCTCTTGTTGGTATCTGGGGAGTTACCTGTCTTGCAAGCGCCATGATCAGCATGGGACCTCTAAGTGTTGTGAAAGGATATTTAACCGCAGTAATCGGCTGATACAATCATCAAAGAAAATACTTTAAACAAACATATTAGGACAACATCATGAAAGAAAATACTTCAAAAACAGGATCAAGAATAATATTAGCAGCCGGTTCAATAATGTGTCTTTGGGTAGCAGCGGCCCTTACTAGTGCACTTTCCTCGGCAGGTTGGTCAGTCAGTGAGCTTGCAGGACAATATATGGTAGCAATCGGAATGGTAAAACCTCTGCATACTCTGGTTGATTACTACACACACATCAAAGGTATTGAATATCTGATCTGTGTAGCCTTCTTCGTTGCCTTTCCAGTATTCTTTAAATATGTAAACAAGACTCCTGCCAAGGCTACTGCAACGATCAAATAAGTTCAGCTGGGGTACCAAAACCCAATTCTCATCTAACCTCCCGTCTCTCGAACATCGGTTCGACAGGCGGGTTTTTTTTTATAATTATCATGTGATCAATTAAGGTAATGCCGGAGAAGTTATATTCAAGAATGATCGAGACAAAAAGAAGTTTTGGAATACTTGGCAATTGCAGTGGAACAATTTTCGGTTGTCATTCATGCCTATTGTCTGATGAGTAATTATTTTCATCTTTTGCATCAAAACCCTGAAGCAAACTTAAGCAAAGCCATCCAATGGTTTAATGTCAGCTACGCCACCTACTTTAATAAGAAACGTCATAGACAAGGCCATCTCTTTCAGGGCAGCTATCTCGATATATCCATCTGAACCTAATCCGGGTTAACATGGCTACAAAGCCAACGGAATATTCCTGGAGCCGTTACTCTATTTTGGCATATCATAAACAGCCATTCCCCTGAGGCTCAACCAGTCTGTAAAGAGATCATCGCAAACGGGTTCTTAAAATTAAAAAAACAAATTCTTAATTTTTGAGATGTGACCCTGGTTCTCATTCTATTTTCAAATTGGATAATACGAGCAATGATGAACCATAACTTTAACAAAAGTTTAAACTCTTCCTGATCAAATCCTAATCAAAAGGGGTTATATTTAGACTCACCTTTAGATCATCAGCATCCGTTCTTGCCGGAATCTATCCGAATGGAGGGTGACTGCTTTCTCTATAACCCAAACTAGGATTCTACTATGAAAGCCATTTTGGTTCTGATTGACGGATTGTGCGTGGAAGCACTACGGCACACAGATACTCCCAACATCGATAAAATAATTCAAAAAGGAGCCTCCTCCCTTCAATGCCAAACAGTTTTTCCAACCATCACTCTTCCGGCCCATATCAGTCTTTTCACGTCCATCGACCCGATACGACATGGAATTATTGACAATACGCCTCCTCATCAAAGCCTCCCCTTGACCCTTTTTGATTTAGCCACTCAGGAAAACCGCAAGACGGCTTTTTTTTACACTTGGGAGAATTTGAGAATCCTGTCACGGCCTGGTTCACTTGATCATTCCTGTTTTATGAAAAAAAATAAAACCTCTATAGGCGATCAGCTGATAATGGTAAAAGCGATTGAATACATTCATGCGGAAACTCCAGATTTTGCTTTTATCTATTTAGGATGCCCCGATGAAGTGGGGCACAAAGAGGGGTTCATGTCTCTCCCTTATTTGCAACAAATTGAAAGTGCTGACCACGCTGTCGGTCAACTGCTCCATTTTTTAGAAAAATCTTGCCTTGACGATGAATACACGTGCCTCCTTACCAGTGATCATGGTGGTGGTAATGACAACCTAAAAATGACCACCTATGCTAACCCAAATTTGACCACCCT
>CAZIDU010000142.1:0-9176 GCA_964538055.1 uncultured Desulfocapsa sp.
ATTAGTAAATAATTAATTACCGTACACAACTATGTGATAGAAAATTTTTCTGCTTTAATTAGTTGCCCATACATCATCATTCTGAGGTTCCATGTTCATTATCATTTCTGTCCACTGCCATGGAGTATTATTAATAATCGCTCCTGTAACCATCGTTAGCCCATCTTGTTTTTCCCATTGTGGCTTGAGCTGTAGTTTGAAGCGTTTTCCTTTAGCAGATATGACAACGGTAAAAGCACTATTTTTAGTGTGTAATTTTCTTGGAATGTCTGTAATACAAACACCAAATCGAGAAATATCTTTGAGGGTTCCTGTACTAAATCCTATTCTGTCAGAAATATCGATCTCCATGCCGACTGCATTGAGGCGAGGGTGTTGTCGCTGTTCCATTTTTTTCTCCATGTGATTGAAGTAAACGTAAGAACTATTCACTTATCATACAGGAAAAAGAATTATTATATATCGGTAAAAATACCTATTTTGTAATAAATCTGAAAGAATTGTTGATAGGGGACATCCATTGGCAATATCAATCACTTAAGCAAAGCTGCAATTTGAGATGCTTCCTGATAGCCCTCTCAAGTGTTAAGAAATTTCTTGATTACCATACAAGGTCTGACTTTTGACGAAATTTGTCAGATTGAATTACGACAACTACAGCTAAATACCTGTTGTATACTGGTCACTATTTGTAGGGTACGCACTCTGCCTGAGTGCTTCTGCTGAGTCAGGGTTACCAGCCAGATGGCTCTCAAAAAGCTTCACCAATTTTACTGCATCCACCGCCACTTTGGTATCGGTTTTTATCCTCCGCAAATCAATAAAAAAGCTGGAAAAAAGATTTGGAACTTCGGTGACGATATCGGTATTCAGATAATGGCTTGATCCGTAAAGAGTGTGATAATATCCCTTTATTTTTTTTATCAGAAACGATTTTTTTTTCAGATTTGTTATCCTGGAAGACTTCTCACACCCTTGAACGCAACCTTTGTCAACATGGTCTTTGCTGCATCCCGTAACCTGGTGCAACAGACATTGCCTGCTCGTCATCAATACAATTGGATGAAAAATACTGTAGTATAGTTTTAAATTATCAGGTTTTTTTATGCCCTTTATCTGAACTCTTTTCATCTCATTGGAAAGAAACGCCCCATAACAGTTAAAATGTTCCTTTAAGCATAAAAGGCTAAAAGAATTTACACTATTCAAATATGGCCCCGCGATCCAGGAAATTCCCCGTCGATAACATTCATAGGCAATGCCACTGTTATTGGTCACAATACGTTTTGGCTGAACCTTCTCCAGAAAATCCAGTGCTGCATGGTAATCTTCTCCAATGAGAACAGAGGGAAACCAGGGAATTAATCTTCGATTACCAATAAAAAGATTTTCAAAAGCTGAGCTACCCTTTTCCAAACTATCGGGAAGTTGGTAATAGATGTCTGCAGAGGTTTCATTGCAAAGGGGCAGATCCTCTTCAGCTGAAAGCAAGAGCGACAGAACAGGTTTTAGTGTTTGACTACCCAGTCTCTTTATCCGTGGAACATCAATGGGCGGAACAAATCCCTTTAAATCATGCAGTCTATAAAAAATCTTCTTCCTGATCGATGTCAGCTCCTTAAAAGGGAGAAATAACCCAGGATCCAGCCCATCAATTTCCAGGGATTCAATAAAATATTCGGTTTCATTGAGTTGTACGAATCGGTTTAAAAGCAGCTCATAATGGAGATCTTGACTACTCTTTTTCCGGTTCTTTTGATCCACCAACTCCCCGTCTGAAACAACAACAAATGACGTATCTGGAGTTTTCACCAGAACCTGCAGGACCGTACCTGACTTACCTGATATCGTTATCTGCAGGGCTGCTCTTGCGGTACTTAGTCGTTCAATCTTCCGTCTCACATTTGAGATAATCTCCGTTTTCAGATCATACAGTTCCCTTTTTGCATCCTCTATATTTTCAGCTGTGGCACTACCCTTTTGTTCAGCAAGGTGAATAGCAGAATGATCCCGGGGATTATCAACAAACATATTCTTATCAATATCACCCTTTAAAAAAGCATTTGAGAAACCACGATTAAAGACCCTATGGAGATCTCTATTGTCATCATATACCCCCTTTTGAGTATAATGACTTTGCAGTCGCTTTCTCCAGGAATTAACCACCGTATAGACATAATGGAATTTTTTAATCCTTCCTTCAATTTTTACTGAATCAACCCCGGCATCAGCCAGGGCCTCTAGATCAAAAAATGCTGAATTATCTTTAATATTAAGAGGGTAATTCTTTCCTGCAGCAGTTGTTACATATTGATCTCTGCACGGTTGGCTGCACCTGCCGCGATTCCCTGAATTCCCGCCGTTAACTGAACTCAAATAGCAGAGACCGGAGAACGAAATACAGTTGGATCCGTGCACAAACACCTCAGTTAAGATATTATTTTTATGTGCTGTTTCAGTTAGGGAGTGTATTTCCTGAATATTGAGTTCTCGTGACAGGTTCACTCGACGGGCATTCAGTTTATTTAAAAAGTGTATCTGCCCTTCATTGTGGGTTGTCAGTTGAGTCGATGCATGCACCTCAAGAGCTGAAAAAGAGTGTAAAAGCAGATAAAACAGACCTAAATCCTGAACAATTACTCCGTCAATCTGTGTATTCACTAATTTATTGAGCAACCCTATAAGGACGGGAATCTCACTCTCGACAATGATAATATTAAGAGTCAAAAAGACTTCACAATCATTTTGATGAGCAAGTCTGACAATTCCAGGTAAACCATCAATAGTTATATTCTCTGCACGATTTCTCGCATTAAATCTGTCAAGACCACAGTATATTGCATCTGCCCCGGCCACAATTGCAGCCTTAATGGCATCGATATCACCGCCAGGAGCCAGAAGTTCAATTTTTCTCATCATACGTTTATATTCAATAGACTCGTAAAAAGGTCTCAGGATTTATTGACATCTTTGCCATTGTAACAGATACTCAAAGGAGTATTCTCTTAAAAGAACTTTTCACTGCAATTGTCGGGTTGTAGAAAAAAAACGTAACTATTCAACATGCTATTGAACGGCACAATATTTATCTGGAATCGTGGGACACGATCTCAATTCAAAAGACAAAGACGAATTGGGTCATGTCCCCAGTTTCCTGTCAGCGTATTCGTTATGCAATTCCGACTCAAACTCATTTCAGTGAATAGTTACAAAAAACAATAACTGCCAGAGGATGTATATGTCTACTCTCACGACACAGGTCATTATTCTAACCAAAGATTTTCGCATTGAAGGGGCAATCGATCTTGTACCCGGAGCGAGGTTAACAGACTTCATGAATGAGACCAATAAGTTTATAGTGGTCACCGAAGCCATGATTACTAATTATGACAAACAAAAGATCCTCCAGGGAAAATTTATAAATGTACTCGTCAGTAATATCGAGATCATCCTCCCTGCAGACATGGCTCTCTAGCCCTTACTAATTCACTTACCGGAAGATCATCCTATGGCAATACTGGATAAAGTTTTTAAAGGGGCATCGGAAATGCGTGCCTCGGACGTACATATTGTCCCTGGTGAACCATTTTTGGTCCGCCATATGGGAAAACTGGTTCGCCTGAAGAGCAAGACCCTCACACCTGAAAACACCATACGACTGGTTGAGGAAATACTTAACCCTGTACAGCGTGATATCCTGTCAAAAAATCAGCAACTTGACTTTGCCTATGACCTTGAAGGTGTGGGACGATTCAGAGGCAGTGCCATGCTCCATAACAACGGCATCAGTAGCGTATTTCGCATTATTCCTCCCCAGATCCCGACGCTCACTCAACTCGGTCTCCCCGATGTGGTTTGTGCAGCCCTTGATAATCATCAGGGCATCATACTGGTAACCGGAGCCACGGGACATGGAAAGACCACCACCCTTGCCGCAATGGTGGACTATATCAACTCACAACGCGCCCATCATATTCTCACCGTTGAAGATCCCATTGAGTTTATACATCCTTTCAAAAAGGGCGTCGTTAATCAGCGACAACTCGGAAGCAACACCCTTTCCTACAAAAATGCCCTAAAGGGTGCCCTGCGCCAGGATCCGGATGTTATTGTTATTGGAGAATTGAGAGATCTTGACACCATTTCTCTTGCCATCTCTGCATCGGAGACAGGGCACCTTGTTATTGGTACCCTGTCCACCTCAAATGCTGCAAAGACCGTCGATCGAATTATTGATTCCTATCCTCCAGGAGAACAAAATCAAATCAGGGCAATGCTCAGCGAGTCCCTCAAAACAGTTATCACTCAGCGATTAATCCCCGATGTAAGCGGTAAGTCCATGCAGCTCGCCCTGGAAATATTGATCGGCAACCTGTCCGTTGCCAATCTTATCCGTGACAACAAAACCTATCAGATCCATTCCACCATGCAGATGGGGAAGAATTTGGGCATGCGCCTGATGGATGAATCCATAGTAGAACTTCTGGAGTCTGGAAAGATCTCACTAGACGCAGCCCTTGCCAATATTGACAAGAAAAGCATGTTACAACGTTTTATGCCTGCGGAACCTGAACCACAGGTTGAAGAAAATGAATAGCATTACCGCTATTACCACCACTCAATCCTGTGGGAAACAGGCCCTTGAACTCTTAACCAAAATAGGGAAATCATGGCACAGATAGATACTTTCTTCAGACAGGTAAAGGAACATGGCGCAAGTGACCTCCATATGGTTGTGGGCTTCCCACCTCTGTTGCGTCTTCGCGGAGATCTTATTCCCCTCGATGCCCCTCCCCTCACTGCAGAATCCAGCCAGGAAATTCTCTTTGAAATACTCGACCCCAAACAACAGGAAACGTTGAAAAAGAACAAGGACTTTGACAAGGCCTACGAACTTGAGGGCGTTGGACGATTCCGTTGTAACTTTTTATATCAACATCGAGGAGTTGGTGCAGTCTTTCGCATTATTCCCACTAAAATTCTCACTCTAGACCAGCTTGGCATGCCGGACGTGGTCAAAAAAATAGCCACCTACGAAAGAGGCCTGGTCCTGGTCACCGGACCGACGGGCAGTGGTAAGTCAACAACCATGGCGGCCATTATCGACATGATTAACGACACCTATCCCAAGCATATCATCACCATCGAAGATCCCCTGGAGTTTGTCCATCCTAACAAAAAATGTGTTTTTTCCCAAAGGGAGATCGGTACCCATGCAGAGACCTTTGGCACAGCGCTGATGGTGGCAAACCGGGAGGATCCTGATGTTATCCTGGTGGGTGAGATGCGGGACCTTGAGACCATATCTCTTGCTCTCACCTGTGCCGAACTTGGCATCCTGGTTTTTGGAACACTCCACACCAACAGTGCAGCAAAAACAATTGATAGGATTATTAATGCCTTTCCCGCAGAGCAACAGGCCCAGACCAGAACTATGCTTTCGGAATCACTCAAAGCAGTCATCGCCCAGCAGTTGTTAAAAACCCGGGATGGGAAGGGAAGGTGTGCCGCAATCGAGGTTTTAATCGGATCCTCTGCGCTGGCATCCATCATCAGGGAAGGAAAGATAACCCAGATAGACTCATTGATTCAGACAGGAAAAGCCCTGGGAATGCAATCCATGGACGCACATTTGCTGGCGCTGGTAGAGGCAAAGCAGGTCTCCCGGGAAGCGGCAAGAGAGAAAGCCATGAATAAAGGTTTATTTAGTAAGCAAGAGTGAGCTACATTGCCATGACAGGGGAACTGATCAGAATTCTTTCACATCTTTTTTTCATAACAAATTGATTGATCTTCTTGTAAAATAATTCTTTTTCCTATAGCATTGATGGAGTAACGCTACGGACTTGTAAAATCAAATCCGTATTTTTTTAGAAATGAACCACCCAGGGAAATTCACTTTATGCCTGCTGATATCTGTACCACCTCAGAGATTACCACAGGCTCTATTTTACCAATAGATTTATTACGAGACAATATACCGGTAGCTCAGTATTTTAAAACTGAGAACATGACCGGAAAGCTTATCCCATCAAGTGGCGGAGACAGTATTGATCTGGATAATCTTCGAGAAAATCATGATTTCTTTGAAGTTGGAAAAATCAATTCTTCAGCATCGCAACTTATTCAATCTGAACTGATAGAGCCTGCCAAAAAAGTTCTCGATACCCTTATTCATAATCTCAAAGAGAAACTTGATGACATCCAATTTCTAAACGGAATTTGCTTTTGCGATCCCTTACGAGCAAACTTCTTAAAATGTCTTGGAAACATCTACGACGACCACCTAACCTTATTAAACCTGAAGAGGCTCAACGACTCCAACAAGGAGATACTGCAACAATCTCTCGATGTATGCTCCCTTGCAACTATTCTCGCGATTAGAAGTAATGTCACATCTCAAGATGTTTCTACAATTTGTAAAGGTGCTCTTTTAATTAATATTGGTCGAACTCAGGTATCGTCCTCCAAGGAAGATGCCACTCACATAGACAAAGGATGTCATTACCTCAGCACACTAGGCTACGACCAGGCAATCATAAACATTGTTCGTTTCAAATCATCATTTGAAAAAATAACCCCCGAACCACGTCTTCTTATCGGTATCGTCAAGGCAGCGTACCTCTACCATTTGAGCTTTGACAAGTATGGCCCGAGCAGTTCCATAGACACAGCTAAAACCCATGATGCCACGATGAAAAAGCTCAAAACCTACGTCAGACTTAACTACATGCATTCACGTGCCTACCACCTTATGGTACGAGTATTTAATGAGTCAAAAATTAAGACTGGCGACAACTAGAAGCTTACTTCATTTCGGGCAGGAATAAGCTGCTCAAGGCGCCACCGGCCATAAGTACTCCTGCCAGAAGGTAGGCCTGAGAAAAGTCACCGCTCCTTTCAGCCATAATTCCGGCAAGGGCTGGGCCGGTGATCTGCCCGACACTGAAAAACAGGGTAAGCGTGGCAAATCCGGCAGCGGCCTTTAAGGGCCCCAGATAATCTCCAATAGCAGCAGCCATAATGGAAGGGACACTCCAGGCACAAAGGGCAAAAAGGGCGATGGAGCAATAAATGCTTCCGGGAAATGGATTCAAAGCAAGGAGCAGAAGCGAAAAGCCTTGCAGACTATACACGAGAGCCAGAGTCCTGGACCTGCCAACAAGATCAGACAGGGATCCAAAAATCGGACCTGAAAATATGCCCAAAAGACCGAACCACACCCAAAACCGTCCGGCAATCGCCTCACTGAACCCATATTGATTGATCAAGCTGGTCACAACAAAGGTCACATAGATCACAACTGAAAAGCCAAAGCAAAAGTAGATGCCTCCCAGATGAAAGAGTGTCCTTCTTCCAGTCGAAAACGGTTTTGCAGCAGCCTGGTTAGCCGGTTTTTCCTGAGTTTTCTTTCCTGCCCTTTCCACCAGCTGCAGCCCCAGTTCCTCAGGCCGATTTCGGATTAACAGAGAGCAGAGAGCAGCGATTGCAAGAACCACAACACCTAGAATTATCCAGTTTGTTCGCCACCCCTGCCCATTCCCTGCCCAGCTGTTAATGGCAGGGATCACTATTCCGGTGATCATAATTCCCATACCGATCCCGGACACCATTAGCCCGGCAGCACGCCCCCGAAGAGTTGAACCAAACCACTGCGAAACCAAACCCATGACCGGAACATTGGCAAGCCCGCTACCTATTCCTGTGAAGAAGAAGGCAATCAGTACCAGCCAGAACCCATTTGCCCTGCCCACAAGTATCATCGAAATCCCCACCAGAAATATCCCGCTGCTGATCACCCGTCTGTAGTCGAAACGTTTCACAATCCTGCTACTCAAAAGTACGCCAATCAAGTAGCCAAAGAAATTACCGGTACCAATAAAACCCATCCTGCTGTAGCCAAGTCCCAGATCACTTCCCATGGAAGGGAGAAGCATTCCCAACGAGAAGCGGCCAAGGCCTAAAACTGCCACAATGGTCAGGACCCCGGTCAATACGATGACCCAGCCGTAATGTATATTACGCAGAAATTGCACTTTTTCTCTTCATTTTGGAGTTACCCCATGGGATATAAAATTTCACTGTGCACAGCGTCGCATTTGCGAAGTATATCCTCTGATAGTTCAAGATCAATTGCAGCTATTGAATCATCAAGCTGGGCCAAGGTCGTCACGCCGATAATCGTTGAAGCTACAAAATCAAACTGTTTGCTCCAGGCAACGGCGAGTGTTGCAGAAGAGATGCCAGCCTCGGATGCGATATCCATATAACGAGCCGTGGAGGCAAGAGTTTTTTCATTTACAAAACGACCAACCATCGCCTTAATTCTCGGATCATCATCCCTGGAGTAACTGCTAAAACGACCCGCCACATCCTCCCTGGCATTATATTTCCCAGTCAGCACCCCACCTGCCATGGGTGAGTAGGGTAGCAGAGAGATTTTTTCCTTCCTGCACATCTCGACCATCTCATCAAGAAATCTGCGATTCAGTAAAGAAAAATTATTCTGAATGGACTCAAAGCGTTTATAGCCCCGATACTTGGATATCATATTGGATTTTGTTGTTCCGTAAGCAGTATCGTTGGATGTACCCAGATAACGGACCTTCCCGGAACGAACCAGGCGGTCAAAGGCCTCCATGGATTCTTCTCTCGGGACAACGGAATCCGGCCAGTGCATCTGATACAAATCAATGTAGTCACATTTTAAACGACGCAGACTGCCCTCAACACCTTTTACAATATGGTGGGCATCTATAGCAGTAAGACCTGAACGCACAGGTGGAACAAACCAGCCAGAGGCTGCACCGGCAACCTTGGTTGCAAGAATCAACGAATCCCTGTTTTTTCCCTGCAACCATTCACCGACAATTTCTTCTGTGATGCCAATGGTCCCTGACCGTGGTGGCACCGGGTAGACCTCGGCCGTATCAAAGAAATTAATCCCGCTATCATGAGCCTTATCCATAATCGCAAAGGCGGTTTTTTTGTCACACATGGAACCAAAAGTCATGGTTCCAAGACAAACGGGGCTCACCCGCAGGCCACTCTGACCGATATATCTATATTCCATTCGGGACTCCTTTTATTTCTGATTATCTGATCAATTTATATTAACAGAGTAAGCTGAATTCGTATAATAAGTGCATAGCCTCTGTAGGTAGCAGAGCCCAAAA
>CAZIDU010000143.1:0-9157 GCA_964538055.1 uncultured Desulfocapsa sp.
CCACCTGCTAACCGTTGCCGTTGTTCGCCAATTAAATTTTCAGGAAACTTCAGTCAATATGGAATTACACATATATCTTACCTTCGTTGTTGCCACTGCAATCATGATTGCATTACCCGGACCAAGCGTACTTCTGACGATTGCCCATAGTATTTCATTCGGTTGGCGACATGCTCTGGCCACCGTTGCCGGTGCGACAGTGGGAATTGGTGTTCAGCTGTTAGTCGCGGCAATTGGTCTGACCTCATTGCTGAATGTTGTCGCAGGAGCATTTGAATGGCTCCGTTGGGCTGGTGCTACATATCTTGTTTATCTCGGGATCAAACAGTGGCGAAACGCAAGTGCCCCTCTGGAGCTTGACACTTCGTCGGTCTCCAAAACGAATCTGTTTGTTCAAGGGCTGATTATCACTATTCCCAATCCTAAGAGCTTGATCTTCATTGCAGCATTTCTGCCTCAATTTATTGACACAGCGCGGCCACTTAGCTTGCAGCTTGCTTTTATTGTTACCACATTTTTGGTGATCACCTTTACCGTAACATCGGTTTGGGCATTGGTCGCAGGAAAGGCGAGAAGGTTTTTGCGGAGTCCGCGAGCCGTTCAATCAGTCTCGCGAACAGGAGGTGGGTTGATGATTATTGCCGGAGTGGGGCTTGGATTGGCTCGCCGTGGCAACTGAATAGGAACGTATCAATGAAAACCAAAATCCTACTACTGGATGCATGCGCAGACTTTGTTGGAAATATCCCGGATAATCTCAATTACATAGCACCATCTGAGTTAAGGGAAATCCAGCAAAAATCACCAGATAGCATTTATATTCTAGATGTCAGGAATAGAGAATCCTATGAAGAGTCACACATCGAAGGATCAATAAATATTGTTCTGGATGAGATATTCCAAGAGCAGGGTATAGCTGCAATCCCAACGAATAAACCGATAGTTGTATGTTGCGGGATAGGCCATGTCGCAAGCCAAGTACTTACGTTGCTGCAACTGCTTGGCTATGATGCAATAGGATTGAAATACGGCATGGGGGTCTCAACAGTAGCGAACGAAATACAAAAGGGTTGGGTTGAGCTTGGGTATCCGGTAACAACGGCCATCCAGAAGAAATAACCATGAACGTCATGGCACTGCTGTGCCGGTTGTCGACCTGCTCACAGGCAGCAAGAAAAGTACTCAGGAGGTCGTTATGTATTTAATCAAGTTTGATCTTGATGGAACTTTAATGAATTCATCCAGTTTTCAAAATGATCTTTTCTCAAAGGCCATTCAGGAAATAATAAAGCAACCTATTGATACCGATTGGACGAAGTTCAAGCATGTGACTGACTCAGGAATATTGGATGAAGTCATCGATAGAAATGGTCTTGAGGCTGACCGGCAAAATATTCACCATGAGGTCAAAAGCATATTTACGAACAAGGTCAAATTGCACATTTCCCAAAATCCAGTGAAAGAAGTAGCCGGGGCATCGGCTTTCTTCGATTTACTCAAACAGAGAGACGACATCGTATGTGCTATTGCAACCGGCGGCTGGGAAGAAACAGCAAAGTTAAAACTCGAATCCGCAGGGATAGACTTTTCCGGAGCTTCTTTTGAGTCTGCTTCAGATGATGTAAGTCGCACCGGCATTATGCGACTTGCCGAAAAAAAATGTTCTGTAAACAAGTTCACGTCAAAAACTTATTTCGGTGATGCCATCTGGGATCAGAAAGCATCTCAGGAATTAGGATATAACTTTGTTCTCGTAGGCAACAAAATCAATTACTCCCGGCAAGTCATGGATTATACTAAAAGTAGCCAAACGTTGAAGTTGATAGGATTATAGTTGCCCTTCCTAGGATGAGGTTCTCAGATCGTCAGCAAGTGTGAAAATAACATTTGACATAAGACTTTTACCGGACAAGAACAATACTAATGTTGGAGAAAAGCAATGAACGGACCATCTGATCCAATTCTCTTGCGAGAGCAAGCAAAAGATATCGTCTATCTGACCCTCAATCGACCAGCTGTTCTGAATGCACTCAACCGGCCACTGCTGCTTGCACTTAAGCAGGAGTTGGAAAGCATCAAGGATGATTCTGAAATAGCGGCGGTTGTCATTAGCGGTGCTGGAAATAAGGCATTTTCTGCGGGAGCAGATATTGAATATCTGAACCAGGCAACTCCGCTTCAAGTACGAGAGTTGGCTCAGCTCGCAGTTTCCGTAACAAATCTCATTGAGAACCTGGGTAAAGTCAGCATTGCCTTGATCAACGGCTTTGCCCTGGGTGGTGGTTTGGAACTGGCAGAATCCTGCATGATGCGCATTGCGGTCAATTCTGCAAAACTTGGACACCCTGAAGTCCGAATTGGTGCTGTGGTCGGCTGGGGCGGGACAACCCGTCTTCCTCGTCTTATTGGAAAAAGTCGTGCTGTGGAGTTATTGCTTACCGGAAAAATGATTGATGCCAACGAAGCTCTTGATCTGGGGTTGGTTAACCGTGTTGTCGCGCCAGAAAAGTTACAGTATGAAGGAGACAACTTGCTGAAGGAGGTTTTACAAAACGCACCCATCGCCACAAACCTTACCTGGGACGCAGTGCATAGGGGCTTGGATCTGCCAATTGATGCATCGGCCAAGCTGGGAGCTGATTATTTCGGTTTAGCAGCTTCCACTGATGATTTTAGAAATGGTACCACGGCTTTTTTACGAAAAGAAAAGCCATCATATGGTGGCAGCTGATGGCCGACAAACAAGATCCTACGGCCTCAATTGAAAAGGTTTTGAATTTTATCGTTGAGATTGAAAAGCTCAAAGATGTGCATCGGAAAACACGTCCCGTTGGCCTTGAAAGATATGAAAATTCAGCAGAGCATAGTTGGCATGTCTGTCTGGCTGCATTGGCATTAAAAGAGTTTTCAAATGTGGAGATCGATATTCAAAAAGTAATAATGATGTTGTTAATCCACGATCTTGGTGAAATTGATGCCGGTGACACAATAATATACGAAAGCGAAACAGTAGAAAACAAAGAGAAGGAGGCAGAAGGGGTAAGGCGGATTCTTCAAATGCTCCCGGAAGACCAGGGTGATGAATACTTGGCATTATGGTTTGAATTCGAAAAAGGAAAAACTGCAGACTCACTATTTGCACGAGCAGTGGATCGTATTCCGCCACTCCTCCATAACTTACGTGGAAATGAACGTGGACATAGCTGGCGGGAAAATTCTGTCTCAGAGGAAAAGATTCTAACGTTAAATAGCCGAATTAGCAAAGGCAGCAAAGGAGTATGGGGTGTGCTTAAAAGCCAGCTGAATGAAGCATTTGAGGCAGGCATCCTAAAATAACAGATATCACAGAATACGTTTTTGAAGAAAACCATGATTATGAGCTACGAATGAAGAGAGAAATATGTAACATGTAAGTAATTTATCCATCCATGAATTGAAGATCCCCAATGTCGTTGATAGCCAGGGTGTATATTTGATTGACGAGGATGGAAAACGATATATGGATCTTGAATCCGGTATCTGGTGTACGGGACTCGGACATAAAAATGAAAGAATCAATGCGGTTATAAAGAAGCAGATTGCTACCATAATGCACGCAGGCTTTTGCTATTCCAACATTGTCCTGGAAGAAGCAGCTCAGGCAATCTTATCTGTCACAGGGTTGAATGACGGAGAGGTCGTTTTTCTGAGTTCCGGGAGTGAGGCTGTTGAAATTTCCAGGCAAATTACAAAAACGATCTCGGGAAAGAAAACAACCCTGGTGCTCCATGATGCATATTTAGGTTCGTATAGTTCTCTTGCAGAGCGAACAGAGAATTGGCATGTTTTTGATTGGGAACAATGCAAAACATGTGACAAGAAGGATAACTGTTCTGTCCATTGTGAAAAATTCCGTACTCTTCCTGATGAAATTTCTGAATTTATTTTCGAACCGGGCAGCTCATCGGGCTTTGTCAGGTTTCCACCCAAGACAATGATTCAAAATCTGGTGGATGTTGTCAGAAAGAAGAATGGAGTAGTCGTAATAGATGAAATCACCACAGGAGTGGGTAGAACCGGAAAATGGTTCGGTTTCCAACACTATGACATACAGCCGGATGTAATTGCCCTTGGCAAAGGTTTAGGAAATGGGTATCCGGTCAGTGCCACAGTTCTTACATCAGCAGTAGCAAAAGAGTTGTATAAAACGAATTTTAACTATCTGCAATCGCATCAAAATGATCCACTGGGGGCTGCAATAGCCAAGGAAGTTGTACGACAAATGCAGGACGATAATATCGTTAAGGAAGTAGCCCAAAAGGGAAAAAAGTTTCTCGATTTGCTGCAGTCATTGGTTGATGATGAAGTTGTTCTGGAAGTACGTGGCCGGGGATTACTGTTTGCTGTAGATCTTGCAAGCGAAGAAGTAGGTAATGAAATATACGATGAGTTGATCAGACAGGGATTTATTGTTTGTAACAGAAAGTCTTTGTTTCGGATTGATCCGCCCCTTACGATAACTGAAGCAGAATTCGATGCATCCATAAGTGCCTTCAAAGCTATCAAGGATTCAATCAAGAGACAAAATTTGAAATAATGAGGCCCGGGATGAATATCCAAAACATATTAACAATGCACGATTATATCCTTATGGAAGGAACCATTACAGAAATTTTACGACGATCCGGAAATGCTTTTTTGCATCCATATCTTGAAGATTCATTGTTGATCTATGATAAGGTCGGGAGAGCAGCTTTAGCTGATCTTTATGAGTAAGATGGGGCATTTGTTGGTTTTACAAGTTTTTATCGCTGGGAAATTGGCGATGATTGCTCTATTGGCAATGTCATCGTTGCCGGGCATGCTCGTGGAGTTGATGTAGGACGTTACATAGTTGAAGAGATGATCAGGATTGCTTTCTCAAAACATCAAACAACAGGTGTAATTGTATCCTGCTTTATTCTAAAATCGGGTTTAATCCATACGCAATAGAGGAAATAATAGATAAACAAGGAAGTCGAGTTGCCCTTGTTCACATGCGGTTGTCGAATATATCTTCAAAGGAATAAAACAAAAAAACTTGAGAAAGATATAACGGCATAAGATTACTTCGATTCATGAGCGAGGGATCCTTTTCAGTACGCTCAGTCGCTATGTTTCAAAAAGGAAATAAAATGAGAGTAATCAATATTCACAAGGGGCTGATTTACCAACCAAAAGAAAAAATATCAGTTATTTTTTTAATAGCCTAGCCACAAAGAATGACAAGTGATGGCCAAGGGAAGACTGGCCACCAATGATATTTAAGAAAGGATTAAGAGAAGGCGCAATAGGTGGTCATGGACCTATCAAATATTCGATCCAAAAACATACGCATGGTGATTTTGTTGAGTTCAAATTTATACAGCCTGAAGGATTTAATGGGATTCATAAATTTGAAATTACGGAAATAGAAAAGGATAAGACAGAATTAAAGCATACCATAAATATGGTGCTGTCAGGAAAAGGAATACTTACCTGGTACATTGCGATTAAGTGGCTCCATAATACTTTGATCGAAGATTGTCTGGATAAAGCTGAAAATCATTTCCTGACAGATAAAAAGCAAACTCGATGGAATATCTGGGTCATTTTTTTAAGAAGATTTTTTAGAAAAAAGAAAAAACAAACGGGTAATGAATAACTATCATTTTATTAATTAACTGTAATGATTTTATTGCTTCACGGAACAATGAAATCTCAAGCAATAAAGAAGGGTAAATCAATATTGATCCGGTACACTCCAGTTCTATCTATAGCGAAGCAATTCAATTTGAAATCTGGCGTAATTGGATGAATGAAACTCTGGAAAATAATAACAATGTTGCGGATATTTGTAAATATGAGAACGATTCCAATCGTTTATGGGAACAATCAGGAAAGCAAACCGAGCAATCTGTTTGATCAGCTACAGATGGTAAGCAGGTGCGGCTTTAGAGATGTTGATTGCTTTTATAAATATTCCATCTTCGCAGTATACGGGGGAACAAAAAACTAACCATGACAGTAACTACAGAATTCTTCGTAACATCTTTAGTGGTAGTGTTGATACCGGGGACAGGGGTGATTTATACGGTATCGACAGGACTTTTCCTGGGATGGCGAGCAAGTATTGTTGCAGCTTTAGGTTGTACATTTGGAATCATCCCGCACTTAACTGCCAGTATCATCGGCTTGTCTGCCATACTTCACACCAGTGCTCTTGCTTTTCAAGTGGTTAAATATGCAGGTGTGGTCTATTTGCTCTATATGGCGTGGTCAATGTGGCGGGAAACCGGGGCATTATCACTGGAGTCATCCTCTACCCCAAAAAGCATGCCGCAAATAGCCATAAGGGGATTTTTTATCAATATTCTCAACCCTAAATTATCCATTTTTTTCCTGGCTTTTCTCCCGCTTTTTGTTTCACCGGGCACCTCAACGCCAATAGTTCAAATGATTTTTCTTGGGGGTTTGTTCATGGCACTGACACTGGTTGTGTTTGTACTGTATGGCCTATCTGCAAACGGGGTACGAAAACATATTTGCAATTCTCCAAGATTGATAATCTGGCTGCAACGCTCATTTGCAGCCACTTTTGCTGCCCTTGGGGTCAAACTGGCAAGCACAGAACAATAAAATTAAAGAATATTATTGAACATGAAAAAGATAGGGATACTCGGTGGCCTTGTAGGGATTTGGGGGACATGATACCATTTATCAGATTCGGGCAGGTTCTGGAATGGGTTTCACTTGAGATAGGATGAGTTGTGTATTTGTCGTTGTCTGTGGGGATAGTGAAATATTCGGGTGACTGATTCGTGTGGCAAAAATGTGTTAGGTGTAGATTTGGTTAGGGGAATTCAGGGACCAGATACCATTTAAGTGAGGAAATGGGGTTGTCCCCTGAATTCGGTACCACCTGCCATCCACAGAAAGATGCCGAGAGGACAGGTTTTACGGGACGATATCCTGTTAATGCCCTACTCCTGAAGGTCTGTCATAAAACAACAAGTAAGCGAAGACTCCAAGAAAATATGAGTTCGTAACATTATGTTTTGATAGGATATTATAGGGGGGGAGATTGAAGACTTTGAGGAAGGCCAAACAAACACATCTCCTAACAGCCTTAAAGTCTTCAACCTAATAGCCTTGCGGGCAAAGCCCGCTTTAGTTACTCCAACCCGGGTTGCGGAGTTGTCGCTGTGGCTGCTGGTAGAATAGGATAAACCACGTTTGGCTGTACTCCTGTGGTAGTCATTAGAAATGTGTGAATATCATTAACTTCCTGGCTGCTCAGCGAAATACCAAGTTGGGAAGACCCCATAATTGCAACTGCCTCTTTCAATGACCAGACTTTGCCAGAATGGAAATAAGGCGAGGTTATCTCGATATTTCTCAGGGAAGGCGATTTGAAAACATATTCATCGTCAGCAGACTGAGTCACTTCAAAACGTCCTTTATCCTCACCAGTTATCGATACATTAGGACGTTCTATAACACCAAATGAGAAATAATCCTCACCGCCCATATTGACACCCGCATGGCAGTCAACGCAACCTTTTTCCATAAAAAGAGCCAGGCCATTTTGTTCTGTAGTGGAAAGGGCAGATTTCTCACCACGGAGAAATTTATCAAAACGGGAGTCTGGAGTCGTTAGGGTAGCCTCAAAAACTTCTATGGCAGCTGCCATATTATCAAATGTCACCGGATCTTTGTCATCAGGAAATGCCTGTTTGAACATTTTGATATACTCTGGCATGCTATTAAGGGTCTTAAGAACTGCTTCAGGTGTGTTATTCATTTCCACTGAGGCCTCAATAGGTCCTTTAGCCTGTTCTTTCAGGTCCTTAGCGCGTCCATCCCAGAATTGAGCCAGGTTGAACACGGCATTGAACACTGTCGGTGAGTTGCGTGGCCCTTTCTCCCAGCCATGACCGGTTGATGTCTCCTGATAATCGTCTCCACCCATACCTATATTATGACAGGTATTGCAGCTGATCAACGAACTTTTTGAAAGGCGTGGGTCGAAAAATAGTGCCTTGCCAAGGTCAATTTTTTCATTGCTTATGGCATTTCCGGAAATCTCAGGAATACCGAATGGAATAGGTTGAAACATTTGGGTGGCATCTTCCATTAGACTTGCAGCCGAGACGTTTGCAGCCATCCCTAACACCAATACACTTGCTAAGATCGATTTTTTCACTTGTTCCCTCGTTAATAACATTGTTATTAAAAAAACTGAGCCATAAGAGCTAAGCTCTTTGAAAAATAGAGTGGTTCTATGTGAAATCAATGCAGATTTATTTTGTTTGTTTTTGTTGCTGGGGGTCTGCCTAGAAGCACAGTTTCATCACTCCAACATGGAAAGATTCTGGATACGTTTACTCAAAAGACACGTAATATAACAAATGGTCAAGGATGTAATGGATGTTTAAGGAGTTTATTCTTTTTTCAAAGAGCCAAACTGCTTCTTCCAGTTTCTTATTGTACTCTCATTCACGCCCAAACTGTTGGCAGCCTCTTTCTTGAACTCTCTTGTGTATCTTTTTTTAGTTTTCTTAACCACTGTAACACCTCCTGTGTGTTGACTATAATTCGCACACTTTTAGTGTCTACTTTTAATCTACCACTCCAAGTCCTTGTGGTCAACGCATTGAGTACAGCACCTTTTTACACTGTGTTTCTGCGCCATAACTATTAAGAAATTTATGCCAACTAAGACCTTGTTGAAACTGTATTTTATATTTTGGCATGTGAACCTCCCTGATGTTAACCTTGGAGATTAGTATGCCATACCAGGGTACTCACAGAGTGAGCACCCTATCATTATTTCCGACTACCTGAGCTTTAGTGGTAATCAGCGCCCCACCCGGCGCACCGTGTTAAATTTTAAAACTAGCAAAAACAATTGGTTATGTTTTTGCTAGTTAGAAGGGACTTATTAGTCTCCATATAGTTCTCCTCTTTTTGATGGTATATCAAAAAGATAAGGACGATGGGTGTCTTTCAACATTTAACGCGAACATAGCTTTTTTAATAGATGGTTTTGCCAGGCAAATCATACTCTGCAAGAGTAATATCACCAACAATGCTGTAGTTTTCTGGTTCATCCGGTTAATGAGTACCTGTCACGAATTTAATTGCTAAAGGACATGGC
>CAZIDU010000144.1:0-9107 GCA_964538055.1 uncultured Desulfocapsa sp.
CCTATATACCCGTTTTCAGACTATAATGAGACTTGCTTCGGGAATTGCTGAAACAGGATTCACTTTCAAACATGTCATCACACTCAACAGTGCAGTTTGGATATGCAATTCCACCACGCATTGAATACGACTCATTGGCCTTTAACATCTCACATGCTTCAGAATTTTTTAATTCGTTACAGTCAACAGAGGTATCAGAGAAATACACACTCACCGTCAACTTCAGAATAGGTCGGATCTTCTGTTACTCCTGTCAGTAGTGGAGTAGCTGGAAATAAAATCACGATTAGTCCAAGTGACAAACAAAATGTTTTTTCCATCATCGAGTACCCCTCTTTTAAAAATATATTTAGCAGCCCTTCTGCCCATTCCCTGTACTACATTTTTTCTCTATTAACGAATTACTAACATATTAAAAAACAACAGCAAGGATACTTGCACCCGATCTGCAAACTTTTTTGCATTAGTTTTGTCATGACTAGCATGCTGTTTATACGCGATAAGTGCTAGGTACCCACAAAACAATACAAGTAAAACTGGTGTTGTGACAAATTATTTTTAAACTTTCAATCCTGCGCCTCCTCTTTTTCCATTTAAGTCCCTATGGGTGCAATATTTGTTGCAATCTTTATTGAAAAACTATATTTTAGCAGTTGGGACGAAATTGCAAACCATTCTCAACTGCCTGTTTTCTCAACTCTAGTGCGTTACAATATATTGACATTAGGCTATCATGTGGCTATGCTAGGCCTACTTTGTGACAATCATTGTTTTGAATTACTTTTTTAATGATCACCAAACATAATATAACCTTTTGGGTATAGGCCATTTCAACCCCTATCGGCCCCTACAAAATAGCTCATGCCAACTGCTGATCCATCAAAGGATATTGCCCGAGTCTACCGCTTTCTTTCCCAGTGCATGCAGTACCCAGATGCAAAATGGATGAATGAGGAATTTTTTAATGTCCTTTATAATTTTCTCGGCACACTGGAGGCTGTTGAAGACGGTGTCGCAATTAAAAAAGAAATTGATAGTTCAGAAGATCCAATTGAGGATCTCCAGGTAGAATACACCAGACTTTTTATTAACGGTGTCCCCCACGTTGTTGCCCCGCCATATGGATCCGTCTATATGGACCAATCACTGCAGGGAACCTTTGCAGGCAACACTCTGGCCTTTTACCGGGAAAAAGGCTTTGGAATGGACAAAGAAGCTGACCTGCCCGACCATTTAACTCACGAACTCGAATTCCTATCACTTCTTGCCGAAGAAAATGATTTTTCCGGAGAAGAGGAATTCCTGAAAAAACTGTTTCGCCCTTGGTATAGCAAGTTTCACCCCAGGGTAACGAAAGGAGCTCACCATCCGTTTTACAGGGTGGTTGTACAATTAATTGATTTTTTTACTAAGGAGGAAGACAAAGATGGCTTTCAACCTAACGAGGCGTAAATTCCTTCAGACGGCAACCCTGGCAGCAGCCTCGGTACCTCTGTCTAAGGTTGTTTCCGCGAGCACCGGTGTCACCAAATCAGCACTCGATGCATCGGGTACTGCTGGTGATAAAACCGTTGTGGGTGGAATCTGCGAAATGTGTTTCTGGAGGTGTCAACTTGTCGGCAAAGTACGTGATGGCCGCTTGATGAAGCTTGAAGGAAACCCAAAATCCATTGATAACGGCACTGCAATATGTGCTCGTGGTAATGCAGGCGTTAAACTGCTTTACGATGTGGATCGTTTGAAGTACCCAATGAAAAATGTTGGCGAACGTGGTGCTCCAAAATGGAAACGTATCTCCTGGAAAGAAGCACTTGACGAATGTGGGTCCAAACTGAAAAGTACAGTTGATCAATACGGTGCCCATGGCATATGTGTTTTTCCTCATGGCTCTTCAGCTAAATACCCCATGCACTACTTTGAACGTGCCGTTGGAACACACAATGTTTCCGAAGCATCTTTTTTCCAGTGCCGTGGTATCCGTGATACTGCATACGTTGCAACCATCGGCAAGGCTCCCGGTGAAAAAATTGATATGCCAAACACCAAGGTTCTCTTTTTTATCGGAGATCATCTGGGTGAAAACATTCATGTCTCTCATATCAAAGCGTATATTCAAGGTTTACAGAACGGTGCTAAACTTATCGTTGCTGATCCTCGTTTTTCTGCAGCTGCGGCTAAAGCCGATATCTGGGTTCAGATCAAACCGGGTACCGATACAGCCTATATGCTTGCCATCATGAATTACCTTGTGCAAAACAATAAATATGACAAGGCATTTGTTGAAGATCATACCGATGGTTTTGAAGAATTTGCTGCTGCTATAAAAGAATGGACACTTGAGAAGGCAGCCAAGGAATGTGATATTCCTGCTGAACAGATCAAGGAAGTTGCTGAGATGCTTGCCGCTAACGCTCCAAACGTTGCAATCCATCCCGGTCGTCACGTATCCTGGCATGGAAATGACTTCCAGCGTCAGCGCGCACTTGCCTGTCTCACCGGTATTCTTGGCGCTTATTATGTGAAAGGCGGCTGGGTTCCTGCAAAAGGACCAAAAGTCGGTGGTGTAAGCTGGGCAAAAGAAGAGCATAGTACCGAGTTCAACCTTAATGTTCAATGTTCATGCGATGATGAGCCCTGTTTCAATGAGGGACACAAGCATGATCTGAATGTTATCCATAAAGAAACAAAGCTCTACCCTTTTAAACCTCCAGGAACCCCTACAGAGCTGATTCGCGACTGTGCCATTTCCGGTAAACCGTATCCGATCAAAAGCTGTGTTGTCTGGGGGCAGAATCCCATGCAGACCATACCTAATCAGCAGAAGATGAAAGATCTCTTCAAAGCCATGGATTTTGTTATGTGCGTAGATGTTATGCCCACAGATGTTACTGCCTGGGCTGATATCCTGCTTCCTGAAGCCAGTTACCTCGAGCGCTTTGATTATATCAAAAAAGGTACCCAGTGGGATCTGTCCAAAGAGCATCAGCAATATATTTCTGCCCGTATGCCTCTTGTACCTGCCATGTTTGAGCGTAAGGATCAGATCTATATCACTAATGAGATTGCCAAACGCATGGGCCATGAAGCAAAGATTCCTGTCAATACCATCGAAGAGATGGTCGACAAAAGTCTTGCTACAGCAAATCTCTCCATTGAGAAACTGAAAGCTGAAGATGGAATACATATCCAACCCGGTAAGGATCCATATGGAATTCCTGAAGACTTTGAAGTTCGCCTCTTCAACGAAGATATTGAAGATGCAGGACACCCTGGAGCACCTACCTATATAGCAGTTCCTGACAATCCAAAAGGATTTGCCAGACTTTTATACGGACGTGCCCCTGTTCATACCTTTAACAGAAGTCAAAACAATGTATGGCTCCACAATGCCATGCCTGACAATCCTGTCTGGGTGAATGATGAAGTTGCCGCAAAGATCGGTCTTATCGATGGTGATACCGTAGGTTTTGTGAACAGTGAAGGTGTGGAATCTGCAAACACCACTACGGTGAAGGTTACTGCCGGTATTCGTAAGGACTGTGTTTACATGTACCACGGTTATGGTAGTGCCAATCCACTGATGTCTATCGGTGTTGGTGCTGGTGTAGATGATCAGGCCCTTATTACCAAACTGGCTATTGATCCCGAGACTGGATGTCATGGAATGCGAAATAACTTTGTTAAACTGATCAAAAATGGAAAGGTTCTGGATATTCCAGCTTAATCTTATCTTTAAGCCTTTTCAGGAGGATATATTCAATGCAATATGGAATGATCATAGATCTGGAACGCTGTGTCGGCTGTCATGCCTGCACTATTGCCTGTCGGGCAGAGTGGGAAGTTCCAGTTCCTTACCAGCGTAACTGGGTTAAACGTCGTGGCCCCACCATGACCGATGATGGTATGGCCGCAACCTACTACCCCGGACTTTGTAACCACTGTGATAAACCACCCTGTGTGGAAGAATGCCCTGCAGATAGTGTGGACAGGACTTTCACAGATGTTAAATCCGGTAAAACAAAAACCATGAAAGTAGCTGCCACCTGGAAGGATCCATTCGATGGAACTGTACAGGTTGACAAAGATCGCTGCCTTGGTTGTGGTGCCTGTGCAGATGCCTGTCCTTACGGGGCACGCTTTGTTAATCCTGACCAAGCTGACGATAACAGCGAAGGTAAGGTTGACAAATGTACCTACTGTAAACCACGTGTTGACCAGGGACTTGTTCCTGCCTGTGTTCAGACATGTATCGCTGATGCCCGTATTTTCGGCGATCTCGACGATCCCAATTCAGCCGTTTCTCAGTACGTGAAAAAAGGTGCCAAAGGCCTTGAAGTGAAAGATGGCCATATTGGTCCAAACTCCCGTTATTTTGGTAACAAAAAAGATATGGGACTTCTCTTTGCAGACTACACACCGGAACTTGCCGACATGGGCAGCGTTAAACGACGCGCCATGATGGCTTCCATGGTGAAACCTGCCATGAGAAAAGCAAAAGATATCGGTATGCTTGGTCTTGCCGGTGCCATGCTTGTGAAAGGACTTTCTGAAGACAAGGACAACAAATAAAACTGTCCCGTTTATAGAAAGGAAGTAACAAAAAGGCCTTCACTATGCTTGCATATGTGAAGGCTTTTTTGTGTTTTTTTCTGTGGAATTGAAAACTTTCACAAACCTGCTTAGTGGTAATTTATTGATTAGTTAAACAATACTTAGATTTTTGAGCAAACATATCAGGCTGGAGATGGCAGCTAAAGAAAATCGTATTATCAATCCCTTAGCCTAACTGCCTGTAATGAATTTTAGCTGATCACACAAAGTTTGCATTCTCAGAACATTATAGCAACTCTTAAACTTGAGTTATGAATAGATAAAGACAAACCTGTCGTTATCTATGGAAATCCTCAGCCGTCCTTCATGATTCCGGCCATATACCTCCCAGCCTGGTTCCCCCTTAAATTCGCACTTAAGACAACAGGGTGAATGGACGCCCTTATCACGATCACACCAGGACACAAGCGTCGCGTAGTCATTCCCTTTTTCCGCCATGATTCTACCAAGTTCTCTTGCCTGGTCAAAGTCTAAAACATACCCATCAACCAGACATTCAATTTTTTTCATACTACTCCTTCCTCTGGCGGTTTATTTTTTTCCAGCCTGTTGCTTCAGACGCCAATTGAGTGCCTGCCTGGTTATTCCTAACATTTGAGCCGCTATTGCCTGGTTTCCCTGTGATCTGCGCAACGCTTCTTTAACGAGTAAGTGGCCGGATGCCTTTAAGGTCGGAAGGATCCCAAGTATACTGAAGACAGTTTCTCCAGTTACCTCTTCAACAATTTCATTACTGGTTCCCAATCTATTCTCAATATACTGCTTAAAGACATCCATTGACAGTGTCCTGCTACGGTGTTTTGACAGGGCATCAAAAACCATGGATTGTAACTCCCTTACATTCCCAGGATAATTATAGGTTCCCAAAAGAATGGGAAGTTCATTTGGATAGGCCGGTTTGGGCTTATTGAGACGCCCCGCCGCCTCATCAAGAAAATAATCAAGGAGCAAGGGTAAGTCATCCAGTCGTTCACGAAGTGGTGGGATGTGAACATGATGTGTTCGAAGACGGAAAAAAAGATCCTTTCGGAATTCTCCAGACTCCTGTAGAGAATCAAGATTTCGATGAGTTGCAAATATCATTCTGACATTTGTACTCATGGCAACATCGGAGCCGAGGGCGTAGTATTCACGCTCCTGTATTAAGCGCAAAAGTTTTATCTGTGATTGGGCTGTAAGATCACCGATCTCATCAAGAAAAAGGCTTCCATCTGTTGCGGTTGCAATCAGGCCCTTACGACTCTGGTCTGCACCGGAGAAAGCACCTTTTTTGTGGCCGAACAGTGTATCCGCAAGCATTGTACCATCAAGACCCGCGATGTTTACTGCTACAAAATCACCAACTCTTCCGGAAAGGTTGTGAATTGCCTGGGCAAAAAGTTCCTTTCCCGACCCTGTTTCGCCTGTTATTAAAACCGGCTCACTGGTGGTAGCTATTGCTTCAATATACTGGAAAATTGAACGCATTGATTTGTTATGGGTAATGATATGAGAAAAGGCATCGGGGTAATTTAGTTTGTCTTCCAGAAAATGCTCTTTCAAGGAACTATTTTCACGACGCAGCAAGCTGAAATCTATGGCCCGCTTAACCCCGGTTACCAATCGTTCTTCTTCCGTCACTTTTGTAAAAAAGTCATAGGCGCCGAGTTTCATGCAGGAAACAGCAGTCTCTACCTGATCAAGCCCTGTAATAATAATAACAGGCACCTCCGGGTAATCGAGCACCACCTGCGGTAACAGTTCATCACCTGCAAGATGTGGCATGGTAAGATCAAGAACCAGAACGCTTATCGCTTGATCATGCAACAAATCCATAACTTTTCTGGAGTCATTACAGGTCACTATATTGTTGATACCGGCAACCTGAAGTGTCAGTCCAAAACTATTCAGCCAGGCGTTTTCATCATCAACCAGTAAAACAGGTAATGTCGGATATAAAGTTTTTGCCATAGTATTTTTTTCTAGTGTGAAATTTATTTTTTTCTAACTGATTTTAGGCGATGCTGGAAAAACTATAATAACTTCTGTTCCCTTGCCATTCTCCGACTTAAAATCCATTACTCCATGATGTTCCTTAACAATTCCCGCTGACACAGAGAGACCAAGCCCCGTGCCACCGATGGAGCGTTTAGTTGTGAAAAAAAAATCTGTAACCTGTTTTAAATTCTCAGGGGCAATCCCAGTACCTTCATCTAAGATAGAAACTTCGACACCATCTACATCTTTGTTATAGCGCGTCGAGATAGTTAGGGACAAATCTGTTGTTTCAAGCGCTTCACAACTATTCTGGATAAGATTAATAATAACCTGAGTAAGACGTTGCTGATTACCAAGAACCATGAGAGGTGTTGTTGAAAAATGGGTGATAAACTTATTGGTGCACTTATAAATGGTATTGGAGGTCAGGCGAATACCTGATTTCACAACTTCTGTTATATCAACCGGCACCATCTGGCCACTGGTCTCCTGCCTGGCATAATCTTTTAAATCCTTAACTATTTGTTTGATCCGCAGAGCGCTTTCCTCAAGCTCCAAAAATATACGAGGAAGCTGTTGGCGCATCTCTCTGTAATCAAGGCCAGCAATAGCAAAATCGCCATTTTCTTCAAAAAATTCATCCAAAATGGGTTTTGCACTTTCCCAGGCACGAAAGAGAATTGGAGTATTTAAAAGAGCTATTGAATTAGGATTGTTTATTTCATGGGCAACTCCCGACACTAAAAGGCCAAGGGAAATCATTTTGTCCGCGTGAATAAGATGTTGCTGCTGTTTTCGTGTTTCCTCTTCAGCTCTTTTTCTCTCACTGATATCCCTCACAATCCATATCGCGTGCCATTTTCCTTTTATGGTAGTTGACGAGAGAGACAGTTCAACATAAACATCATTTCCCATAGCATTCCGAGCTATAAGCTCAACAGTCTGAGAAAAACGCGGAGCTGATTTTCCAGTTTCCAGGGGCTCAACGGACAAATCGTCACCTTCACGACGAGGGCTTATGAGGGAATGAATAGGATGTTGTAGCGCCTCCTCAGGACTATAGCCAAATATTGTCGAAGCAGCCTCGTTCCAATAGGTAATACACCCTTCATTATCCATAAGGATTATGCCATCGAGGGCTGAAGCCGTGAGACTACGAAACTTATCCTCACCTTCCCTTAAGGATGTTTCTGCAAGATTTCTCGCCTCGCAGGTAGCGCTATATCGTTCAGAAAATGCTGTAAGATCACGAGAAAGATTTTGGATCTCCAAGGGCCCCCCCCAGTGGAAATCAATCCGTTTCTCCTTATTGATGATATCATCAAGGCGCATAAGCAGATCACCCTGAATAAATTCGAGCTTTGCAGCAATCCAGTTCGCTGCAATAAAGACAAGGATTGTCATGACAATCATAAGAACGATAACATTAACGATGAGTGTCATCTTCCATTTTTCTATGGCACTCTCATCTATAAGTGTTCCGACCCACATAACGACCTGATGTTCTTGATTAAAAACCAGTGGAACCCATGTAATTTTTCTTTTATCATATCCAGATAATATTATCGGATCACTGGACACCGTTCTATTCAAAACTGGAAATTCATCAAATGCATTACAGATATTCGTTGTTTCATCAAAGGACTCCTGGGACAATTTGCGATCCCCACTACAGCCACGTACATAATTGCCATCACTTGTCACCCAGTAGGAATCTGAAAAATTCTTCAAAAACTGTGACATATCAATACGCATCAACATAATACCAATTGTTCCAACACTGTTTAACACCACTGGAGTAGACATAATCAATTCATATTCTTCTTTACCCGTACGATGAAAAGGGTCCGTTTTCTGATCAACAAGCTTAACAAGCACTTGATTTTCAATTACCTTTAAGGATTGATTGAAAAACAAATGCCCCTTATGGTTTTCTGATAAATCAGATGGAGCAAACTGCTTGTCTTTTCTATGCAGGGAAAGAAGCTCAACACCTTCGTCATTAAAAAGCATCACACCTTTTACCTGTTCGTCGCTCTCAAACCATCTCTTAATAACATTCGACAAAGCTGGTAAACCGGATGAATCTTTAATTGCTGCATAGCTGGAAGGGAGTGTGGCTGAGCGAATAAGATTTTTTTTTAAGCAGCGAATACGTGCGTTGAGCTGAGTAAATCCGACCTGAGATCTCGCCTGGGTTTCAAGTTCTGAAGCATACTCCAGTCGTTTCATGGTCTTAGGAAGATTGAGGGCAACAAGTATTAAGACAGGGAAAAGTCCCAGTGCAATAACAATCAAAAAGATAATACTCCGTATCTTCATACAACCTCAACCAGCAATTAATTAAAATCCTAGAATGTTACAGGGAGGTGACAATTTTTTTGCATCTTTATTGATATTACCAGCTTCGCCTGACATATCAAGGAATAAGGGACAAAATTTCCAATTCACAAACTTACAACTCTATCAGCAATTCCCGAAGCAAGTCTCATTATAGTCTGAAAACGGGTATATAGGCC
>CAZIDU010000145.1:0-9041 GCA_964538055.1 uncultured Desulfocapsa sp.
AATTATAACACGTCACGTTACAAATACGAAGTATTATGTTTTACATTGTACTAGGCAAGCCCAATATATTTCAGACGATTTTGTTGAATCTCTGACAGAAATTGGTGCTTTTTTTATGCCAAGCGGAGTAGTGGCGGCACCTGTTGACTATGTGGATGACAGTCGGACCAGCTTGGCTCTCCATGGGAATGTATTGCTGGTAGAAATTGCCACCCAGCAGATTTTTGAATGTGAAAATCGTCTTTCAATGCGACTCAGTGGCATGATAATTGAGGGTTTTAAAAATCCCCTGGAGTTTACCTTCTTCCTCTCACATAGTTATCCCCGAGCCAAGGTGTTCGCCGGACGCAATAATCTACAGACCTTTGAACTGAGTGAATTTCTACGTCTGGAATACCCGGATATTCCTCTGGTGCTTACCAACACCGTGTTCAGCCTTAATTTCTTTGATTTTAGTATAAGCGATGATCCCGAAGCCTTAATCAATGGCGGAGGATGCCTGCTGTTGGGCAATCAATCGAGGTAGAAAAATTATCCAAAAAATGTTGCCTTGGCAAACTCCTTGTTCATTCTGGCAATATTTCTGATTGAGATTCCCTTGGGGCAGACAGCTTCACATTCCCGTTCATTGGTACAATTTCCAAAGCCCTCACTATCCATAGCTGCTACCATGGCCAATGCCCGTTCCGTTCGTTCCGGTTGCCCCTGTGGCAAAAGACTGAGTTGGGAAATTTTTGCGCCTGTGAATAGCATGGCGGCGCCATTGGGGCAACTTGCAACACAGGCACCACACCCGATACAGGATGCTGCATCCATGGAGAGCTCCGCTGTGGCAGAAGATATGGGGATGCCGTTTCCATCGGGTGTCCCCCCGGTGTTTACCGAGACATAGCCACCGGCCTGAATAATCCTGTCAAGAGCACTGCGATCTGTAATAAGATCTTTCTGGATTGGAAATGCTCGGGATCTGAAAGGCTCTATAACTAGAGTGGCACCATTTTTGAAGTGGCGCATATGGAGTTGGCAGAGTGTGGTCTCAGGTTCAGGGCCATGGGCAATACCGTTAATTACGGCTCCACACATCCCGCAGATCCCCTCACGGCAATCATGGTCAAAAGCGACGGGGTCTTTTCCCTCACGGGTGAGATTCTCATTGAGAACATCGAGCATTTCAAGAAATGACATACCCGTGGAAATATTTTGCAGGGAATAGGTTTCAAAATCTCCGCTTGCTTTTGAGTCTTTCTGGCGCCAGATTTCAAGGCTGAGGTCTATGGTATCAATGGTCATAACAATTCTCTAATATTTAGTAAAACTATTCAGCGGGGCACGACACTACCCTAACTTCTGAACAGTTACTTTATTTGTAGCTTCTCTGGCTGGGAGTAACATTTTCAAAAATCAACTCTTCCTTATGTAGAGTTGGTTCTTCACCTTCCCCCATATACTCCCAGACTGAAACATGACTGTAGCCGGCATCATCACGCTTTGCCTCATTCTCTTCGGTCTGGCTCTCTTCGCGAAGATGACAGCCGCAGGATTCTTCCCGAGCAAGTGCGTCGCGGATCATGATTTCGGCAAATTCCAGAAAGTCGGCAAGCCGTCCTGCACGTTCAAGGGACTGGTTGAGTTCCTCACCGGTGCCGGGAATATAGACCCTGTCCCAGAACTTTTTCTGTATCAGAGGCAGTTCGCTCAATGCCTTTTCGAGCCCCTCTTTGTTTCTGGCCATACCGCAATGATCCCAGAGCAACAGCCCAAGCTCCTTGTGGATTTCATCTACGGTCAGTTTTCCTTCTGGACCGCCTTCACTACTTTTAAGGAGCTTAGCGATATGGTCTTGAACCTCTCTCAGGGTTTCAGTAAACTGCTGCTCAGTTGCATCAACTGTAGCAAGTTTGTTGGATCCCAGATAATTCGCAATACAGGTGCCTACAATAAAATATCCATCGGCCAATCCCTGCATCAGGGCACTGGCACCAAGACGATTTGCACCATGGTCAGAGAAATTACATTCTCCAATGGCAAAAAGTCCGGGGATGGTCGTCATCAGGTTGTAGTCAACCCATAATCCGCCCATGGTGTAATGAACAGCAGGGTAGATCATCATGGGTTCCTGAAGCGGATTGGAGTCGGTAATCTTTTCATACATCTGGAAAAGATTGCCATATTTTTTGAGTATGGTGGCCTGACCGTCGCGCTGGATTGCCTCTGCAAAATCAAGGTAAACAGCAAGATTGGTTGTTCCAACTCCTTTCCCCCCATCGCACTGTTCCTTGGCATTTCTTGATGCAACGTCACGTGGAACGAGATTTCCAAAACTTGGATATTTACTTTCAAGATAGTAGTCGCGCTCTTCTTCAGGGATTGATCCGGGCCTTCTGGTATCGCCTGGTTTTTTGGGAACCCAGACACGTCCGTCATTGCGTAGGCTCTCACTCATAAGAGTAAGTTTAGACTGAAAACTGCCGTGAACCGGAATACAAGTGGGGTGGATCTGAACAAAACAGGGGTTGGCAAAACCGGCACCCTTTCGATGGGCTCGCCATGCCGCCGTGACATTTGAGGCCATGGCATTGGTCGAAAGAAAATAGGCATTACCATATCCGCCAGTGGCAAGAATAACTGCATCGGCTGAATGGCTTGCAAGCTCACCGGTAATGATGTCTCGAGTAACGATGCCGCGAGCTCTGCCATCAACAATAACCAGCTCCATCATTTCCTGCCGAGTGTGCATGGTCACCTTGCCAGTTTTTATCTGGCGTGACAATGCGGAATAAGCACCGAGTAAGAGCTGCTGTCCGGTCTGGCCACGGGCATAAAAAGTTCTTGAGACCTGTGCTCCACCAAAAGAGCGGTTGGCCAGGGTACCACCGTACTCTCTGGCGAAGGGGACGCCTTGGGCAACGCACTGGTCAATGATATTGTTGCTGACTTGAGCGAGCCTGTATACATTGGCTTCGCGAGACCTGAAATCTCCGCCCTTAATGGTGTCATAGAAGAGGCGCTGGATGGAATCACCGTCATTCTGATAATTTTTGGCAGCGTTTATCCCGCCTTGAGCTGCAATGGAGTGGGCACGTCTCGGGCTGTCCTGAATACAAAAAGCACTTACTTCATAGCCTTGTTCAGCAAGGGTTGCCGAGGCGGAGGCACCGGCAAGTCCGGTTCCCACAATGATAACTTTATATTTCCTGCGATTGGCAGGATTGACGAGTTTTGAGGCAAAACGATGATTGTCCCATTTCTCAGCTAAAGGGCCCGAGGGGACATTGGATTTAAGTTCCATGGGTAATTACCTGTTTCTAATTTATTTTCCCGTTCCAAAAAGAAAGAGAAGGGGAATGGCACTGAATATGAGAAGGAAAAAGACGGGAACGACATAGGTTAAACGGCTTATCAGTCCGTTGTATGTGGGGTGATTTACGCCAAAAGTCTGAAGCATTGACCAGAAACCGTGGCTTAGATGAATGGCGAGGCCGATAAAGGCAATGATATAAAACGTGGATACGAAAAATGAGCTGAACAAATCAGCAATGGTAACACCAATGGCTCCATGATCTCCAAAAGAAACGACATATGTGTGGACGAGCGCAAAAAACAGGATGAAAAGTCCACTGTAGATCATGGTGCTGGAGGCCTGCGAATTTTTGAAGGCTCTTGTCTGGACCTTGTAGCCCTGACTTCTGGCCCTGCGGTTCTGTAAAAATAACAAAACGCCCGTTATTGCATGGATTGCGAATACCAGAAATAAGCCCTTGCTAAAGACAGACACAATTAAAGGATGGCTATGCAGCTGGTCAGCGTAGGCCTGAAAAAGGGCAATGGAAGAAAAAAGAGTGGCATTACCGGCAGCATGGCTGCAAAGAAAAAGAATAAGACAGCAACCGGAGAGTGCCATAATCCACTTTTTACCAATGGATGATTTAATAAAGCGTAAGAACCACATAAAATTGAACCGTTACAAGTTAAGGGAACATGTTGGAGTCGTTTTAATGAGACAATATGCGTATTGATAGTAAAATAAATGAGCAAAAAAAAATAGCTCTTAATTTGACACGCTCGTAAAAAGGTCGTTTTTGAGATGGCTAAGGAAAAAACTCCATATGCGAGGCGCACAAATGTTCTATTATTTCGGCGTACTAGAGTACGTTGTAATAATAGAAAATTTCTGACAACAAAGCAGATGGAGAGTTTTTACGACGCCATCTTAATTTGAGTTGTACGATGATTTTACACCTGCTATTGTTGCGCTGAAATTGTAAATAGAGCTATCGTGTTATAGATACTACAAAAGAGGTAATAAAATGAAATGTAAAGGCCTGATCTTTGATCTGGATGGTACACTGCTCGATACTCTGGATGATCTGGCGACAGCTGCCAATGCAACCCTGGAACATTTTGGTTTTCCGGCACATGCCGTCGATGCATATCGATATTTTGTTGGGGAAGGGTTAAAAACGCTGATGCAGCGGATCGTTCCCGACTCCGACAGCCCTGATGAGCAACTGAATCAATATATGGCAAAATTCGCGGAGATCTACCGGGAGAGCTGGAATGTACGCTCTGTGCCATATAAGGGAATACCAGAAATGATTTCATCTTTATCAGATAGCGGTTTGCAACTCGCTGTGTTGTCCAATAAACCACATGAATTTACAAGACTCTGCGTGGAAACATTTTTTCCCGGTCAGCCATTTGCCTTTGTATTCGGGCAGCGCGAGGGCGTTGCCAAAAAACCTGATCCCGCGGGGGCCATTGAGCTTGCGGATAAAATGGGACTTGAGGTGGGTGATATCCTCTATGTGGGAGATACTGCAACGGATATGCAGACTGGAAACAGTGCTGGAATGAGGACCATTGGTGTGGAATGGGGATTCCGGGACCGTGCAGAGCTAGAAAAAAACAATGCCTGGAAAATAGTAGCAACTCCAGCCGAGGTCGTATCCTATGCCATTTAATCCTGCCGATTTAACACCTATCCTGCAATATGGCGCACCGCCGGTTATCGGAGCTTTTATTGGTTACCTTACCAATAAGGTAGCTATTAAAATGCTGTTTCGTCCACTGACTGCTAAATATTTGTTTGGAATCCGTATCCCCATGACACCAGGTGTCATTCCTTCAAAACGTGCTGATCTTGCAATTAATATAGGGGAGATGGTTGGGAGTCACCTCCTTACCAGTAATGAGATCAGCAAGGCACTCGAAAAAGAGAGTTTCCAGAAGACTCTCTATGATCTTATCGAGGGTAGGGGAGAAGTACTGCTGCAAAAAGATTTTGGTCCGGTAGGTGAAATCATACCGCCGAAATACCAGAGCTATTTTCAGGTTGCTGTTCAGGCAGTTACTGATCAGTCGCAAAAGGCAATTCATTCATTCCTTGATTCAGAGTCTTTCTCAAAGATTCTTGAAGAATCCATAAATGAACAGTTCGATCGCCTGCTGGCCACAGATCTGCAAACTTTTCTTCCTGGATCCGATAGAGAAAATGCCTACAGGTTTATGGAAAAAAGTCTGGGCCGTATGTTTGCCAGCCCGGCCATGTCGGAGTGGGTGGATAGCTTTGTGCAGCAAAAAGTGTATGCAGCATTGCAACAGGAAAAGAGTCTAAACGATATTTTGCCTGGATCTATGCAGGAATTAATTGTTGCCAGCATCGAAAGTCAGACTCCGCTTCTACTCGCAAAACTTGCAGATATTATTTCCGAACCGGAAATCAGAAATCGCATTGTTACGGGCGTGCGTATGGGAGTCGATTCATTTGTAGAAGGGATGGGACCAATGGCAGCACTTGCTCGTGGCTTTCTGACGCCTGAAGTTGTGGAAGCTAAGGTGAGGGCATATCTTGAGGAAAAAGAGGATGACATTGTCAATTGGCTTCAAAATGATGAAGTCCAGAGTCGTGTTGCTACAACTCTACGTGAACGCAGTGTTGCAATGCTTGAAACTCCCCTTGCGAAAATGGTTGGCGATGATAACGATGAAGTGGTCGAGGGCTTTTGTTCGAACTTGAGTCAGCAGTTGACGTCTCTTCTTCAGGAGGCTGAAACCACAAATGCATTTGCTTCCATGATCCGTGATAATGTGGAAACCCATATAGATGGCGGTAAACTTCCACTCGGTGAGATTCTTTTTGATTTATTAGGAGAGGATGGCCTGAGTCGTGGCAGAGAGTGGTTGAATCAGGAGGTATCTGGTCTCCTTAAAGCTCAAAAAACACGAAAGACCCTGGATTCCATGGTGGAGAGCCTGCTTAATAATCTGCTTGCACATCGTGTCGGAAAAATATCGAGACTGCTTCCTGCCGGAGTGAGAGAAGGCATCTATGAATCTTTACGACAAATGTCTTCTAAAATGCTGGCCGTTGAAGTCCCGGGTCTGGTGGATTCTCTCAATATTCAACAGATTGTAAAGGAAAAGGTCAATTCACTGGATCTTATGCGTCTGGAAAGACTCCTGCTTTCAATTATGGAAGAACAGTTTAAGTATATAAATTTATTCGGTGCCTTGCTTGGATTTTTGATAGGGTGTCTTAATTTGTTCTTCCTGAATAGTATGTGATACCTTTATATCTGATTATAGCTTGTTAGTTTGTCGGGTACTTTTGAAATTTTTATTCATATAAAAAAAAGCATAACAATGGAACATAAGCAGATAAATAAAAAAATTTATTTCGCCGGTCTTATGGGTGAAATCATGGAGTGGTATGACTTTACGGTCTATGGTTTTTTTGCGCTTGTCATTGCCACACATTTTTTCCCTTCAGATAATCACTTTGTCTCAATTATGGCAACGTTTGCAGCGTTTGCAGTTGGTTTCCTGGTACGACCAATTGGCGCGATCGCGTTTGGCTTTATAGGGGATAATTATGGTCGTAAAAAAGTATTGACATATTCCATTTTTTTAATGGCTTTTCCCTCTTTGATCATCGGTTTGATGCCTACATATGAGACGATCGGTATTTTCGCGCCGATTTTTTTGATTTTGATGAGAATGTTGCAAGGTATTTCCGTCGGAGGTGAACATACTGGTTCTGTTATTTATCTATGTGAACTTTCCAATTTCAAGTATCGAGCTTTATCAGCTGTGGTGCCTTTTGTCGGGACGGTTCTTGGTGTTTTGCTCGGCAGTTTGGTCGGGACAGTAATATATGCTTTTTTGGATAATGCTCTAGTGACTCAATGGGTATGGAGAATTCCCTTTTTGCTTGGTGTCTTGATTGCAGGTGTCGGCATGATGATTAGAAAAACGCTCCCAGAATCATATACGCCAGATGCTGAAAGATCCTCTTCGAAAAAAATGCTTGAAACTGCCAAACACAATGTCAAACCCTTTATAAAAGTGTTCCTGATGAATTTGACATTCGCGGTAGGATTTTATACGGTCTTCATCTACAATCCTATCTGGATACAACAGTTTTTACATACAACGAAAGAATATGCCTTAGAGATCAATTCGATATCTTTGGTTTTTTCCATTGTAGCCATGTTGATCTCCAGTTATCTATCCAATATCTTCGGAAGAAAGCCATTGCTCCTCTTTGCGACCGGAGGAATGACTTTTTTATCGTATCCGCTTTACGACATGATGTTGAGTGGTATTCCGTATCATGTACTTATCGGCCAGGGTGGATTAGCTATTTTTATCGGTTCATTCATGGGCGTCATAGGTGTCGTCATGGTTGAGTTATTTAAAGCCGAAGTCAGAGTGAGTGCTGTAAGTGTTTCGTTTAATCTCAGTTTTGCCATTTTTGGCGGTACTGCTCCCATTGTCGCTACCTGGTTGATCCATACAACCCATAATGATCTGGCTCTTGCCTGGTATTTATCTCTGGTGTCTCTGATTAGTTTTATTACAATTCTCACAATACCTGAGACGTATAAACAAGAGAGTCTTGAGTAACAGGAAGCTGCTGCAGACTCTTTTTTAATAACAGCAAAGGATTGCAATCGGGAACTCATTGGTCCCCTTAAAGATCACTTGTCTGTGACAAGAAGAATCCGACCATCTGGAGCGGGCGGATTTAGAATTTTACTATTGGTTATTGCCATGGACATTATTGAATAGAGGGTGGTGTAGGTGTTGGTCTGCTCATGGCCATATTTTTTAAACCAGTAATATTTATTTCCTTCCTTCTTGGCAAGAAAGGCATTTGTTGCCACAGAGTATGTTTTCTCAAGATCCAGTGGGCTGTAAGAGCCGTCATCGTTGCGAATCTGGATCGTTTCTATCTGCTTACCAACTTTGCTTACCTGCCACTGTCCATTTTTCTGGGCAATCTCCTGCGCAGCGGCGTTTGTTTGTATTTTTATCCTGGCCCCGGCAATCTGCAGAAACCCTCCCTCTCCTAAAGAAGCAGCAGAATGTTCCAGTATCTCATGAAGATACTGGCCCTTAATTTTCAGCAAAAAGATGTCGTTTTCAAAGGCATCTATTGCATAGAGCATGGTGTCTGTTACAGGTCCTGCCGGATACACCTTGTTTCCCCGAAAAGCTCCGCCGTTGTTGAGCACCAGATCGACGTGGAATTTTTGTAGGATAAGATCATTTATCATGTCGGCAACGGAAGATTCTCCTGATCTAAGAGATTTCTTGTCAAGATGCCATTCTTTGTCAGTGCTGCCAAGTACCACTGTGCCAGGTAATTTGTCAGTAAAATATTGCAGCTGTTCTGCTGTGTTGGTGTCCTCAGGGACAGATGCAAGCACTGGAATAAGAGAATAAGCGGCCGAATCGATAAGAAGCTGTTTGTCTTTATCAAGGAAGACATCCAGACGAACCAGAGCCGTTCCTTTTTCACCGCCATTAACAATCAAGGTATCATTGATGGTTTCCAGCTTTGGCAGGTAATCATGGGAATGACCGCCAAAAATAATATCAATTCCATTGACTGCAGCTGCAAGTTCTCGGTCGAGGTCAATTCCTATATGCGTTACAGCTACAATGAGATCAACCCCTTCCTGCCTGAGTGAACTGACCATTTTTTAGTTAGTGTACCATTCTTTCTGTAAATTCAAATAAAGCTTGGCAGTAGCAGG
>CAZIDU010000146.1:0-9012 GCA_964538055.1 uncultured Desulfocapsa sp.
AGGCGTTAATGTCCAAAAAATAATGGGCTATGCACTTATCACTTGAATTCAGGTCAGGTTAATATGGCCTCTCCTGAACAAATACTCCTGATGCTGTATGATGGTGCCATTCGTTTTACCCGTGAGGCAATCACCGGTGTAGAAGAGAATAAAGCTGAACTTCGCATCCATGGTGTGTCAAAGGCAATGGCCATTGTGACAGAATTTTCCAATACCCTTAATCACGATATAGGCGGTAAGATTGCAGAGAACCTTCATGAACTGTATGATTTTATGATTCGTGAGCTGACCAGTGCCAATATTGATAATGATGTGACAAAACTTAGGAATGTGGAAAAACTGCTTGTGGACTTGCGTCAAACCTGGGGAGAGGCTGTTGTCGTAAACAAAAAAGAAAAAGCAGCTGCGGTTGCGGTTGCGGAACCCAAAGTCTCACAAAAAAAGGATAGCAGCTATGGGGATACCTACAGCTCATTTGCTATCTCAAGTTGATTGCTTGCAAATGGAAGAAAACCCGATGAATCCTCTAGTTGCTCTTATGCAGCAATCTCTGGATGAATATTCCAGAATGCTTGAGTTGCTTAAGTCTTTGCAACAAAAGATTAATAGCCATACATCACAGAACTCTATAGAAAAGTTCAATAAAGAATTTTCTGCATTACAGGAGCAGAACAGGGAAACTGATACACGACTATACAAACTGTTGGCCGGAGAAGGTGTTTCAGAAAGTATCGGCGTACAGCTTGACCTCAAAAAAAACCTGCAGCAGGATATCCTGGATCTTCTGAAAAAGACTGTGCCCAGGGCTAATAATGCAAAAACCCTGATGGCAAGTGAGATCAGGGCTATTAAAAACGGAAGAAAGGCGTTAAGTGGTTATAGATCTCAGGTGCCTCACCAGGGGAAGATAGTGAATAAGTCCTTGTGATCTTTTTCTCAGGCTATGAAACTGCGCAATGTTTACCCGGAATCTGGTGACACGATTCCAATTCAAAGGACAAAGACGAATTGGATCATGTCCCCAGTTTCCTACCATCTTATACGTTATTCAATTCCGGTGAATAGTTATCTGTTCGGAAGGATAAAAAAACAACAAGGTGTACCTTATGAAATCAATAGATGAATGTTTGAGAGAGTCTATTGACAACTATAAGAATCTTACCGCAAAAATAATGGAATTGGGTGACAGGATGGAGATTCTGGAACCTTGTGAAATACAGAAGCAGTGTGCATCTATTAGAGAATTACAGGAAGTTGTCGTAGAGCATGAAGAAAAACTTTGTCAAATTATGACCTTTATCGGTGAAAAATCTCTTGAAAATCCATTGGTAGGGGAATACCAGCGTGCTCTTGACACTGCAATAAAAGAAGCTGCTGTTATTGATTCCAAGGCTCGACTTCGAAAGGATCAACTCCTTGAGGAACTATCCCAAAAGGAGATGTTCAATAAGGATGATTCATGTGATCCTACAGTCGAATCTTGTTCTGATTCTTTACTACAGTAATAGAGACTTTTTTTGTTTCTTCCTTCGATCCGTTTATTTTCCCCATTCGATTATAAATCTGATTTATCTCCATGGTTGTCCACATCTATTTTTTGATTACGTACAACGTCTAGCCATTCTTCGTGGTCATTCCTGCGCAGTCGGGAATACAGAGTTTTTTTTGGCCGCCCGGCTACACCGGAACTATTCAGCGTATACAAAACATTGGAACAGGGGCTTTAACCCCTGCATAAATACGGAAAATCGAAGGCTCACTTTGGTCGCTATCTGCAGGGGCTAAAGCCCCTGTTCCAGTGTGAGGCGCGGTCAACTGATGGAATATTGTGAGGTTAGAGACTGGTTTGTACCCTCACTGAATAGTTACGGGATGGCTACATTTATAACTTCACTGTGTAGATTTGGGTATCACTTAGGAAGTGGTGTTTTAGAGTTATAATCTGTCTTTTCTAAAATCACCTGAATAGCCCTGTTTGTTTTAGCAGAAAAAAGTATAGGCGCTGCAAGATTGAGGGTTATTTGCTGATCTGGAGGGACAGTTACGACAGAAAGGATAAAACATTCATCGCCCTCATCGATATGCAATGCATTTTTTTCTGATTCGTCGGGCTTGATCAGGTAATCGAGAAAGAAATTAGTGGGATCTGTGAGTACAAAAGCAATGTCAGGATCATCAATACTTTGTACCCAGAAAAGGGGACCCTGCTTTTTATTTGGCATAACAATAAAATCATGCAGGGTAGGAAAACCGATCATCCCGGCAGGAAAGTGAAGCAGGTTGGAAGGATCATATTCAACTTGGCCAAATCGTGTCTGTATGGTTTTCATTTCTTCTTTTTCTCAGTTGAAAGGTTGCTACTAAGAGAATCCAGGACATCCATATCCCATTGCGTGGCCATCTTATTCTCTTCTATTATACGATCATAGACTTCCTGACGGTATATTTTACTTTCTTTGGGGGCATCTATTCCAATTCGAACACCGCCTCCTTTTATTTCAACGATTTTAATCGTTATATCATCGCCGATAATAAGTCCTTCACCGGCCTTTCTGGTAAGAACGAGCATTGTAGCTCTCCAATAAAAATTCTATATAGCAAATAAAAAAATATCCAACCATCCTAGTTGGATCGTGCAAGTCATCAAGCTTACAAGAATCCGAAAGACTTAATCTGTTGCCAAAGCAGGAGAAAGTAACACAAAAATCGTGTCCTATACTCTGTAGGTCTCTGGTCGAACAGTAGCCATTAAAATTAAATTATTCAATGCTATGATGAAAAGGATTGAAAGTCAATTGAATGTGTAATCCTAAAAATAATCAAGGATAGAAATCTGCGATACTTTGGCTGTAATACTGAGTGCAGCCTCGAGAGCCGTTTCCTGTTGGACTATCGCATTAAATGTCTCAATGGCATCAGCATCCTGGTAACGGGATAGAATCTGTTGGAGGTCTATTAGTACGTCTTCCTGGTGAAACATTGCTGTATCCACACGTGAGGCTCTGTTTCCGAGCTGGCTGCGAAGACGTCTGTTCTGGTCCGCAGCAATGTCTAAATTAGCAAGATTTTCCTGTAAACCGCCACCGGCGCCTGTTACGTCATCAACGTTGCCGGCACGAAGAGCCTCTTCTGTTCGTACAAGAACACTGAAGATATCGATTCTTCCAGTATCGGAGGGATACCCGAGGTTCGGCGGTATTGGAGGATCCTGCATAACTGAATTACTGATCCCCATAAAAAGATCATTGCCAGTGAGGTTGGCCTCAAGTTTTTCACCCGGCGTTATTTCAAGTTCCGTCGGATTTGGATCTCCCTGGTATAAATAAGGCCAGGTAGTGGAATCATCAGCGTTATATAAAGCAGGATCGTAGGCCGTGTTTTCTACGAAGGGTACGGTGGTCTCGGCATAACCGGAAAAAATATATTTTCCATCAACCTGTGCGTTGGCAGCATCGACCAGTTCTGCTTTCAGGTTTGCCACTTCATCAGCAAGGGTGTCTAAGTCACTTTGACTCATGGCACTGTTGATAGAATTAATGGTAATTTCTTGCATACGTTGGAGAATGTTTTCGACATGGTCCAAATGCCCGTCTGTGGATTCCATCTTGTCCAGTGTGACCCCCATGGTTTCCAGGTATCTGTCCGTATGCATTATCTGGGTTCGAGTGGTGAGTACCGGGCGAATAGATGACGGATCGTCAGATGGTTTAGTTAATTTAATTCCAGTTGCTCCCTGGATGCGTAGTTCTTCCAAGCTGGTAGTAATACGACTCAGATTGGATTGGAGCATGCGATAGGTTGTTCCTTCAGTGGCTTTCATAGTAGGTCTCCAGAGAGATCAATTATCGTTTCATGTCAATAAGTGATCCAATCATTTCATCAATTGTAGATAAAAATTTGGCGGAAGATTCAAATCCACGCTGATACTGAATAAGGCTGATCATCTCTTCGTCAAGAGAAACACCGGACAGTCCATCACGAAGATTTTGCAGTTGTATCATCGCATCTTCAGCGCCACCCAGGGAAAGTGCATTTTGATTTGCTTCAATACCTATTTGGGCCGTGAGTTTCCCATAATAGGCACCAAAATTATCTATACCGTCTATAAGGAAATCCTCGCCAATATTAGAAATAAGGAGGGCGTTGCGATTGTCACCCGGGGCAACGGTTTCCGGAGGCGTTGGGACTTGGGCAGCTGCGACCTGATTTGAATCAGTAATAGCCACGGACATATTCCGTGCAGCATCTTTCCAGGGATCCGATGCCGGGGGAGGAGGTAGTGGGTTTGCCGGGGTGAAAAAGTCTATACCGGTACTTGAGTCAAGGCCAGCTCCACCGGGTCCACCTGCGGGGTTTCCAAAAGTTGGGTTACCACCATGAAGCAGATTGACAGATTCAATGATTTCATATGCAAGTCGGTCAAGGTCATTCTGAACAGAAGGGATAAAAACATCACGGATATGAACGAGCCCCTCAAATTCTCCGCCTAGATTGTTCAGTCCTATGGGTCTGGTTACACCGCCGGTATGAAGAACAAGATCAACATCGGCCCCATTCTGAACACCTTCAATCTCCATGGCCATATTACCCTGTACCAGGGGTAATCCACCAGGTAACTGTACTGCCATCATACCCTTAGAATCATAATAGGTTTGGACACCAAGTGAGTAGGAAAGTTCTTGGGCCAGGAGATCACGCTGATCCCGGGCACTGTTTGCTGTTTGTCCCTGGATTTCGATGGTGAATATGCGTTGGTTTAGTTCTGCTATTTCTTTTATTTGTGAGTTGACACCATCAATTTTTGAAAGAAGTGAGTCGTTGATATTTTCCTTAAGTGTATTCAGGTCATCGGTGGTGTTGTTAAAACTTTTGGAAAGGAGTTCTCCGAGTTGGATTACAGTATCACGTTCTACAAGACCAGATGGGTTGGCAGAAAGCTCCTGCCAGGAGTCAAAAAAACGATTTATTTCAGTGGATAGGTTTTCTTCACTAATGGGGAAAATTCGTTCAAGCTCGGATAATGCACTTGTCTGACCATCCTGCAGGCCATATTCAATGGATTTTTCCTGAAGCATATTGGTGACAAATACATCGTGGTCACGTCTGACATTTTCGACAAGGACGCCCTGACCAACAAAGAAACCACCAAAATTCATGGAGGGGTATGCGGCAAGCTCGGCGCTTTGCCGGGAGTATCCTTCGGTGTTAACGTTGGAGATATTGTTTCCAATAATCTCAATGGATTTCTGGTTAACGCTGAGAGAGGTTTTACCTGCATTGAGTGCTGTTAATAATCCGCCCATATCACACCTGCCCTGAGAGAAGCCGACCGTTGACGCTAGAGTTTATAACACCTGCATTCGCAGAATAACTTGAAGCAACACTGCGTTTACCCAAAAATTCCATGGTTTCCCGTATCCAGCCAAGGGTTGCTTTAAAAAGATAGGCGTTACGTCTGTTTTCATGGCGAATGGTTGCTGCGAGTTCGTTGTCTTCATCATCGAGCTGCTTGACATGTGCCAGAACCTGAATAAGTTCTTCCTTTTCCTGCATTACAAGTGCTAATGAATCCATATCGAGCTTTTTAGTGAATTCACGCTCTTCAAGAATTACATCACGGAGGCGAACAAGGTATTCGTGGGTGGTTCCGGCAGCCATCTCTATTTTTCCTCCATAAGAAACTGAAGAAGATTTGAGGCAACTTTGTTGAGGTCAGGTTCGTAGGAACCACTTGCGACCTGCTGTTTGATTTCGGCTACTCGTTCGGCGCGATCACTATTTTCGCCTGCACCTGCCTGAGCTTTGCTCACGTCCTGGAGGACTGAAGAGAACTGAACCTGATCTGCTTCCTGTGCCGAACCCGTCTTTGCTCCTGTCTCGGCTTTATCAGTCTTTTTTATGCTGCCTATTTGTCCAAGGCCGCCTATTCCTCTAAATTCAACACTCATGCTATCACCTGTGTATCTTGATTATGAAGCCTGTTCGGGACTGTCCACATCAGCCCAGGCATCGAGTTTGTCCATTACTGCGTCATAGGTATCGTAGGAAATGTCAGGTAACCATCCACCAAAGGCTTCAAGTGCTTCACTGAAGCCGCTTTCGACACCTTCCTTGATTGCATCGAGTCGCGAAGGGTCACCGCCAGCTATTCCTATGGCAAAATCTACTATACGATCAGAGGTTTGTTCAACCCCAAAGTATCCATCGTCAGCAATAAGCTCTACGGCCTCTTGCTGACTTATGGTACTGATGTCAATTTCCTGATCACCATTGGCGACCTTAAAGTCAATGCCCTGTTCTTTGAGCATGTTTGTTACAAGTCCCCGTAATAAATTATACTGATCCTGACCGTCTCCTGTTTGGATGGTGAGTGAGCTGGAGTAGGTCACTGATACTTCCTCTTGGTAGCTAATTGTCACAGAATCTTGATTCTGAATAGTTTGTTCTATTTTTTCTGATCTATTCTCAGCTGAATCCCCAATGCTTTTATTGTTGTGCTGCTGGAGTTTGTGTGGGGTCGTTTGAGCCAGATCAGTTATTGTATTTGCCATTGTTTACGCCTCCTTGCGATATCTTTCTGCATCCTTGCAGAGCGAATATGACTAGTTAAAATTTTCTCTTGTATACTTTATCGGAATGTTAGCTAAAAAACTTTAGTGTCTGAGACATTCTTTTTGTGTTTTTTTGTAAGGAATTGTGTGTCTGGAAACTGGAATTTGGGAAGGAAAAAAGGTAACTTCACCATGCTACTGAACGGCACAATATTTATCGGAATCTGGGGACACGATCCCAATTCAAAAGATAAAGACGAATTGCGGAATAGGGAATCTGGGGACACGATCCCAATTAAAAGATAAAGACGAATTGGGTCATGTCCCCAGTTTCCTCGCAGCGTATTCGTTATGCAATTCCGACTGAAACTCAATTTCGGTGAATAGTTACGAAAAAAGAAGGAAATTAAAAAAGGAGGGGTGAGAAAAGAGCTGGAGCAAGGCTGAAGGCGTTTAGTTTGAAGGTGAATGAAAGAAACGTGAGTACTTATTTGTCACTTTCAGGGAAATGCTGTTCTTTTAATTGCTCATACATCGCCTTGCCAATGCCCATACCGTCGCCAGCTGCAGTTTGTTTAGCCATTTCCATATCGAGCATTTCCTGATACAGGGTATCGCCCATATCTTTTTCGAAAAGCCCGGAATCGGGGACCGATTTTCTCATGGTTTTATACATTTCATTAATGTAGATCGCCTCAAACTCACGACAGGAGTTTCGCAACTTCTGGAGTTCTTGAGCCTTTGGGGCGGTGCTTTGGTTTTTGAGGCTTTCTGCTGTCTGTATTGATCTTGGGTCGATGGTGAGGTTCATAGAATTTTTATCATAATATCGTAAAAGTTGTTAAAGGTGAAAGGCTGGTAACTATTCATCATGCTATTGAACGGAACAATATTTATCCGGAATCGGGGGACACGATCCCAATTCAAAAGACAAAGACGAATAATTGGGTCATGTCACCAGTTTCCTACCAGCGTATTCGTTATGCATTTCCGACTCAAACTCAATTTTGGTGAATAGTTGCAAAGGCAGAAGGTATTAGGGCAGAAGGCTGTAGGAACGACAATGCTTTTTTTTTCTTCAGTCTTCAGCCTAAATACCTTCTGCCTAGGCATTACAACACAATAAGCTCACCATGCATGGCACCGGCAACCTTAATAGCCTGAAAGATAGCAATTAAATCCCTTGGGGTCGCCCCAATGGCGTTTAAGGCATCGGCAACAGCTCCGATGGAAACACCCTCTTCAACCACCATAAGTTGTCCGTCGTCTTCAATGATATCAATCTGTGTTTCAGGAGCCGCCACGGTTTGCCCAAGAGCAAGGGGGTTAGGCTGAGTCACAACGGTAGTTTCTTTAATAATGAGTGAAAGATTTCCATGGGAGACGGCTACAGTTGACAATCTCACATCCTGGCCCATTACAATTGTGCCTGTGCGTTCATTTACAACAACTCTGGCATTGGTATCGGTGTCTATACGCATACCTTCAATTGAAGCTACAAACTGAACTTTGTTTTCAAGGTATGGTTCAGGAATAAAAACTTTGACAGTGGCAGAATCGACAGGGAAGGCAGTGCCTACGCCATATTTTGTGTTAATTGCATCACTCATATTGGCAGCAGTGGTAAAATCAGAACTGCGCAGAGTATAAGAAAGGGTACCGTCTTCTGCAAATGTCCCTGGCGGTTTCTTCTCAATCGTAGCTCCACCTGTTATTCTTCCAACGGTGGGATGATTTTTCTGAGCTTTGGCAGCTTTACCGCCAAATGAAAATGCACCAATGGTCAGAGGACCCTGGGCAAGAGCATATACTTTACCATCGGGTCCTTCCAGTGGGGTCATGAGTAAATTGCCACCAGCAAGACTATCGGCATCACCGATGGAAGAAACCTGGACATCTATGGTGGAACCGGGTTTTGCAAATGGTGGCAGTGTTGCTGTCACCATGACAGCAGCCACGTTATCGACTTTAATATTATCAAACTCCTCCGGGTTTACCGTGATCCCCTGGCGAACAAGCATATTGTAGAGTGCCTGTCTGGTGAAAAGTACCTTTTTGAGGTCATCTCCCGTTCCTGCAAGACCGGTAATCAGACCGTAACCAATAAGCTGATTATTTCTTACGCCCTTGAGTTCGGCAATATCTTTAATTCGGGCCCCTGTACTCGCTGTACAGAAAAGACAAAGGAGGAATATTGAGCTGGTGAGTAAAATCGTAATTATACTTCTCATTGCAACTCCCTGATTAGAATGGCCAGACATTGTCAAGTGTGCGCAAAAGCCAGCCTGGTTTCTGTTTGTCACTGATGGCACCTTTACCCGTATAGGATATTTTGGCATTGAGGACATGCTTTGAATTGACCGTGTTATTTGCCATAATATCAACGGGGCGAATAATACCTGTCATATGAGCTTCTTGCAAAATGATCAATTGGAGAGGCAACGACAGACAAAGGTATTGG
>CAZIDU010000147.1:0-8832 GCA_964538055.1 uncultured Desulfocapsa sp.
TTGTTCTCTCCTTTTGATTGTTTTGTGATGATTGCAATCCGAAAGGATAAGCAGTTGCCTGCTACTGCCAAGCTTTATTTGAATTTACAGAAAGAATGGTACACTAACAATTTTGGTTTTGAAGTGGAGACATGCAATCAGCAGATATACGCATAAAGCAATCCAAATCAAGAAATCAAGGGCAGACCCTATTGGCCAAATGGAAACAGACAGCAAGACACTCATTCACAGATCCCGCCGTGGAGACAGGTTAGTGGAGATATTCGATAGGGAAAATTTCCGCTATCTTTACTTCGACACCAAGTTCCTCCAGTCGAAAATGGTACTTGATGCTCCCCATCTTCTGGTTCTGCCCTATACACGCTACATGATGCTCTCCCTCATGTTCCTCCCCGACCCGAAACGGATTCTGCTCATCGGGCTCGGTGCCGGTTCACTGGTGCGATATCTCAGCACGATGCTTCCAGATTGCCGAATAGACGCAGTGGATCATTCCCAGGAGATAATCGACCTGGCTCGTGGCTATTTCAAGCTACCGGAGACGGACAACGTCACCGTACATTGTCGGGACGGTGTTACGTTCCTGGAGAACTGGGACGACGGGGAGCCCTATGATATAATCCTGCTCGACGCCTTTGACGAACTGGGGATCGCCGACGTTATCTACAACCGGGACTTTTTTACGACGTGCCGAAACCACCTCACTGAAGGCGGCACCCTCTGCTCCAACCTCTGGAGCGGCTCCGCCTCGGAGCTGACCCGCGTGACCCGTGAACTGGCCGAATGCTTTGCCGGTAACCTCACCTGCCCTGTACCGAACCGCGGCAACGTGATCGGTTATTCGTTCAAACATGAGATAGGTCTGGATGCCTTTGCCGGTGACTACAAAAAACCGGAAAGACTCCAGGCCCGTTTTGAACTGGATTTCAGGGATATGAAGCAACGCCTCATACGTCACAACCTTTGATTTGAGTTATCGTTAAGTCTGGTGTTTGAGAAATTAAGGGAGTGTTCATCGTTCTGTGTCAGCATTTTAATTTCAGATCTGTTACTCAAGGTTGCTGTAGCGGGTGTCGCAGATCTGAATCTTGCATAAATTTCACTTCTATCAAATTCTCAACTTTTTACCCAGCCTTCCTTAAAAAATATAGCTAACTGTGAAATGGTCAGTGAGCAGTTATCTTGGCAATTCCAATATCATCGCCCGCTCGAATTATCTTAGTTTTGTCATCGATGGTATTTCCCAGGGCCAAAATCCTGAACTTGTTGGCAGGGCTGAAAAAGGAGTCTTGGTGGTATATTACCAAAGGAATGCGATCCTTTAGAAGCATATGATGAACGTGTTCTTGGCAGTGGGGCTTTTGTTGAGCAACTGCGGTAAAAACTGGAACTAAAGGACGAATCTTTTCTGGATGGACATTCCTGAACTAATGGGCCATATTGAAAAATATTATGGTATTGCACCAGGTGAACTTGATCAGCCGCGCAGAAACAAGCAGGTTGTAGAAGCTCGGGACGTATTCTGTTATCTCGCGTAGGGGGAGGAAACGAAAAAATATTCAAAAAAGAGCTAATCATATGAAGCTGTTGTCTTTATATGGGATACTTTCCCTGCTGCGCAATCACGCATCGAGATAATGTCTGTAAAATCAGCGTATTGTAATGGTCGAGTTGCGTATACTCAGGAATAAGGTCAAATCACCTGTTTGGTCCTTGCCTTAACATTACCAGAGGTTATCTTGTTTTTCAGTCTCATATTTTATTCTTCAAAGACTGCTCTAAATACTTTCTTTTTCTGATTCGAGTAACATCTTTTTGCGCTCAGTTCCCCATCGGTAACCACTCACCTTACCATTTTTTGATATGACCCTATGGCATGGGATCACTACTGCAAGTTTATTTGATGCGCAAGCGGATGCTACTGCACGAACAGCATTTGGATTGCCAATCCGATTAGCCACATCTGAATAACTCAGCGTCTTGCCAGGTTTGATCTGCCTCAAAACATTCCAAACCCGTTGTTGAAAAGCTGTACCTTGAATATCTAGAGGAAGTTGAAATTTATCTTCTGGTGCTTTGATGAAATCAACGACTTCTTTGATTAGGCTATCAAAGCCTATATCAGCTTTTTTCAGCTGAGCATTTGGAAATCTGGCTTGAACTTGGTCTGGTAGTATGTCCGGTTCGTCGCCAAACTCGATTGCACAGATTCCTCGATCAGTTGCAGCAACAATCACCCATCCTAGGAAACAATGAGCAAGCCCATAGGTTATAGTTATACCAGTTGCACCTTTACGATACTCCTTGGGGTTCATTGCCAGTTGATCTTGCGTTTTATCATAGGCACTGCCGCTGGAACCATATCCAGCTGAATATATTGCATCAGTTACCGAGGGACTTGTTTTGAGGCCTTTTTGAAAACGCTGCGATTGATTTCTCGAAGCGTATTGTTTTGGAGTTACACCAACTATTTTTTTAAAAAGTCGATGAAAGTGGTAAGGGCTCAGATCCACTCGTGTTGCTATTTCATCCAGTTTTAAGGAAATATCGCTTTCTTTTATAATCCTGCATGCATGAATGATTTTTTTCTCGATCTCCAGAGTTTTAGAATCAGTTGTGGGGTTGCACCTTTTGCATGCTCTATATCCAGAAGCTTCAGCCTCTTCACTGGTCGTATAATATTCTACATTAGCCCGATTGGGTGACCTGGATGTACAGCTCGGACGACAATACACCCCTGTAGTTTTTACTGCATAGTAGAATGTGCCGTCAGCGCTCGAATCGTTATCAATAACTGCTTTCCATCTGGTATCATCTGTACTGTCCTGTGCATCAGTCATCGTTAGACCTTATCCATTAGGTATTTGAATTTTTCGTCTGCTGAATGCGGAATCTATTACGTAGTGATAGAAACACACGACCATCAATCGATAACAAGCCAATACTGATCATCCCCATGCCGATCATATGCTTGAGTTCAAGTTGTTCGCCGAGAATTGCTGTTCCAAGCAATATCGCACTGACAGGTACGAGCAGTGTAACCAGGAGTACATTAGTAGCTCCTGCAGTTGACAGTATGCGGAAATAAAGGATATAAGCAAGCGCTGTAGAGAACAGAGCTAAAGAAACGATTGCCAGCCATATCTCAACATCAGGCATTGCTAAGGTGAAGGGACGATCATAAAACAATGCAAGTGGAATGAGAAGCAGACTTGAGGCAGTTACCTGTCCTGTTGCAGTAACAACGGGTTTTATCCCCAACTGCCTGAAGCGACGGCCATAGATTCCTGCAAAAGAATATGAAATTGCAGCCCCCAGCACAGCGAGTTGCCCGAGAATACTGTCTTCAAGTCCTCCAAATGCTTCTTGCCCGATCATTATCACAACACCTGTCAGACCAAAGACGACCCCCAGAATTTTGAGCGTGGACATTTTTTCATCCTTGGTCAGATAGTGTGCTGCAACAACAGTGAATAACGGAGTAGTTGCGTTGAGAATCGAGGCCAAGCCACTCGCAATATGGGTTTGCCCCCAAACAATCAAGGTAAATGGAATAACATTGTTCAGAACGCCCATACCAATGAATGCAATCCATACTGTAGGGTTAGATGGCATTCTTGAGCCTGTGAAATATACAACTGCCAGAAGAACAATTGCAGCCAAAAATACCCTAAGGGTAACGATGGTAAGCGGTGGGAGGGCTTCAACCGCAACTCCAACAAAGAAAAAAGAGCCTCCCCATAAAATAGACAAGATTATTAGAAGCAGCCATTCATAGGAACTCATAGATTTTACTGTGGATTGCATGTGTCATCCTCTTGAGATTGTTATTTAGATTAGTCACATTATATAACCCCCATGGAATGAAACACTCAGATTCTTGCTATGTAATTCAAAAAAGTCACTTAGAGTATCTTTCCAGAACACCAGTTACATGAGTTTGCCTGTACGAACCCATACATAATGTCTATTTGTCCAACGTTGAGATATCTACTGCGAATGTAAGATTTATTGAACACTCTTAGTCAAGCTGTCAGATCGAGTATGACACAACTACACGTTATGACTACACGTTATGACAGAAGTGCACAGAGATATTTTGCTATGCTCTCAGCACCATTTACCACTGGGACTGTTGACTGGGGCGTGGAAGTGAGCTGCTTGATATTTTTGAGCCAACTGCCGGAGGGAAATTCTCTCTGTTCCAGGGTCTGTCCGTTGAGCTGAGTAATGCTGAATTGTTCAAGGACTGCAGATTCCGGGAAGCGAGATCTGCCCACTGTGACAATGGAAACTCCTGCCTGAACGCATTCAGCAATTGTTGAATAGCCACTCTTGCAAATCACAAGATCAGCCGCATTTATAAGGTCCGGATGGTAATATTCGGAGTCTCTTGCAAGCAGTAAAATGTTTTTTCCTAAATGCTGGGTCTTCTTTTGGCCGGCAAGGATGAAAAACGTATCTTTGATTACAGGGAGTTGCTGGATAAAGGGGAGCTCCAGGTCAATTCCACCCATGGAGATAAGGACCAGTCGTTTGTTTTTACAGTTGAGGTTTTTCCGTATTTTGCTTCGTTTCGTTCGGATACGGCGGAAGATAGGGCCACATTCAAAATCACCCCGTGTTTTACCGCAATAGGGCTGGCAACGAATATGGATATCAGCTTTCTGATACTGGGCGTCAAGATAGTTAATGGCCGGCTGCAGCTCTAGGTGATCGGTAAGATATGCCCTGTAAATCCAGTCCCAGGTGAAATTTTCTATAAGCACTGAAGTGATCCCCGCTTCCCGAGCAACAGCAATCCCAAGGGGGGCAATATCACAGAGAATTAGGTTACATCCCTGTACTTTTTCGGCAAGTTCTTCTATCAGAGCATCTTGGAAAGGAAGAAAAGACTCAAGGCCTTTGATGGTTGCGGGCAGATCAGCTTGGAGTCCATTTTTTTGAACAAGACCAATATCGCAGGAAAGCGGATGGTAGCTGAAATGCGCAAGTGTTTCTGCAAAAAGGGCTTTCGGCACTGTGCTGTATAGATGGGGGTGCAGGTCCGGAATGACTTTCTGCAGAGCCTCCAGCACCGCAATCATTCTGGTGGCATGACCAAAGCCATGGGGAGTTATAAAACAGGCTATCTCATGCATTCGCCACCTTCAGCCTTCAGTCTAACCACTTTCTCCCTCTTCCCCTCATGTCCCATGCTGATGGGGATGGTCACCATAGGGGTGAATATGATCATGGCTGTGAACCTGTTTCTCTTCACAGCGAATGAGCTTGCTGTCGTGAAGTGTGTAGAGTTTGCTGCAGGTAGAGGCCAGAAAGTCCAGGTCATGGGAGATGATGATATGGGCCAGATCCTGTTTCCGCAGGATCTCTATTAATCGTTCCCTGGTTGTCGGGTCGAGATTGTTGCTTGGCTCATCAAGGAGGAGGAGGAGCGGTTTCATGGAGAGAATGGTGGCCAGTGCCACCAGTTTTTTTTCACCTCCCGATAGTTTATGGGTGATGCGCTCTTCAAAACCTTTTAGACCCAGGTATTCCAGGGTCTGGATTGATATTTCTCTGGCATTATCCGGAGTCATGCCAAGGTTTAAGGGGCCAAATGCCACATCTTCCAGTACTGTCGGGGAAAAGAGCTGATCGTCTGAGTTCTGGAAGAGAAACCCCAATTTTCGTCTCAGTGACTGAAAGTCCTTTTCAGTCTTCATTGCTATTCCGTTCAGAAGAATTTCTCCTGTTTCAGCTTTTAATAGGCCCATGATAATCTGAAAAAGAGTTGTTTTGCCACAGCCATTGGGGCCAATCAGTCCGATCCGTTCCGTGTCAATCTGGAGGTTAATGCCGTCCAGTAGTGATGAATTGTGGCCCGGATAGGAGTAGCCGATATTACGGAGTTCAAGGAGTGGTGCTTTGCTCATAGGGGATCACAGTGGAAAGGAGGCAAATGAAAATCCAGCCAGAGTCAGGCTGATCAGCAGTAAAATGATAAGAAAATAGTAATCAACCCAGGTGGGTTGGGGCTGGTTCAGGGGAATAAGTCTGCCATTGAAACCACGCAGCACCATGGCTTGTTGCACTCGCTCTGAGCGGTTCCAGCTTTTAACGAGGGTCATTCCAAAAAGATATGCATAGGTGCGGTAGGTGTGCAGGGAGTTTACAGGGATAAATCCCCTGAGTTTTGCAGCCCGCTGCAGTCGCGTATATTCTTGGTGAATAATAAAGAGCTGGCGGTAGGAAAAGAGGAGGAGGAATATGAGCTTACGCGGCATACCCAGCTTTTCCAAACCATGGCCGAGATTGACAGTGGTGGAGGTGGCAAGGAGTGCCAGAAAGCAGAAGAGGATTCCGTTGCTTTTTAAGGCAATAAGTACAGCCATACGCAATCCATCTGGACTGAAATGAAAGAATTGCAGATCCGTTGTTCTGTCTCCACCATAGGTAAAAGAAAGTGTGATAAGAAGAAAAACGGTGAAGCTGTTCACAGCTGCAATTCGTTTCAGGACAGGAATTACATTCGGTCTGGACAGGATGAGCAAAAGCCCTGTAAAAAGACACCCGCTTATTGCTGTTATAAAGGATGTGGTAAGGGCCAGTACCAGGCTGAGGCTTGCGGCAGCAATAAGTTTGACACGTGGATCACGCCTATGGAAAAAGCTTGTGCCTGTGGCAAAGGGTTCCTCTATCATTTCTCGGACAGATCCTTTGGTCGTCGATTTTTCAACCAGGCAACGAGACCTGCAAGGCCGAGAAGGTAGCCAATACCACCCATGATATCGTGAAAACCCGGTTTTTTATCCTCGGCCGCAGCAAGGCTTCGTTTGATGGGAGCCAACTCCTGCGTCAGCAGTTCTTGTATCATCTGTTTGAGTTTGTCATCGTTGAGAGGAGGGGCAACGGATTGCACGATGGGGGGTGTAGGTGGTGCGGCGGAAAGATATTCTTCGGCAGGGACCAGCCACTGGCTCTGATGTCCTTCGCCGCCGGACACTCCAATAAGGAGATCCATATGTTCTTCCCTGGCGATGGCTGGGATTGTAAACGTAAAAATTCCATTTTCATCTCCTATGCCCTCCAGGAGAATGGCTTTCGATGCATTGTTTTGCACGGTCACCGAGCCGTTCACTAAGGGGCGATTCCCGGAAAAACTGGACTCTACAGTTATAGTATCCCCTGATACCCAGGCGAAGACATGGATCTTATGGGCCTGTGCCAGGCACGGCAGGAGAAGAATGGAGAAAAGAAGAAAGAAAAGTCGTGTACGCATCATATTTTTGATAATTGAAGAGAGAAAATATCTGGTTGAACTCTGATAAGAAAGCTGACAACAAACATGGTGATCAGCCCTTCAATAAGCATAACAGGAAGGTGGCTGAGCAGTACAAGGCCGGCAACTTTTAGAAATCCTTGATCAGAGAGGAATAGAGCGCCCGCCATAAGAAGGGCTGAAAGAAACATGGCACAGAATCCGGCCAGAAATCCGGCGATCATCTGCTGTTTTTTAGTACCTGAAAGCAAGCGTTTAAGAAGCGTACCACAGAGAACCGCAGGACCGGCAATGATACAGCCATTGACCCCGAGTACGATTATGCCGCCATACTGGAAAAAGAGGGCCTGCAGGCCCAAGGCCACGACAATTGCCGGGAATGCCCCCCAGCCAAGGATAAGCCCAAGCAGGCCACCGAGAAGGAGGTGCACCGAACCCGGTCCCACTGGAACATGGATAAGTGAGGCCACAAAGAATGTCGCGGAAAGAAGAGATACGGTCATGATACGATCGTAATCAAGTCTTTTCAGGCCCACGGCCGTGCCAAGTACTGTGAGAGCAGCACCACCCGCCAGCACCGGTGCACTAAGAACGCCTTCTGAGATATGCATAGCTGATCAGTGGAGCTCGATGCCCGTGGAGCCCATGGACAAATTACTGTTTCGTACACCGCGCAGCGCTTTGAGGCTATCGGCAAGCTTGCGGACATCACCTGCCTTGCCGCGAACAATGATCACTTCCAGACAGTTGTCATGGTCCATATGGACATGGGTGGTGGAGACGATCTGATGATGAAAACCATGTTGCAACTCTGTTACTTTTTCCTGGAGTTTATGCTGGTGATGATCATAGACCAGTGAAATAACGCCCATCACATCCTTGTCCGCCTGCCACTCTTTTTCAATGATACGACCGCGGATAAGATCACGGAGGGCTTCCGATCGGTTTTGGTAACCGTGTTCCTGGATAAAACTATCAAAATCATCGAGAAGGTTGTCTTCCATGGAGACAGTGAAGCGCTTTAGCATCTGTAACACCTTTTTTGAATTTGTGTTAAATTAACACCTGCCTGCAAAAAGGTCAACCGGTGTCCGATTATGAGGCGATGCGGATTGTGTTGACTTCCCATGGAAGCATCGTAATTATTTTTCCCAGTCCTTCTACTGTGCCTCACAATTCTGCTGATCCCTGCTGTGCTTGCAGGACTTCATGTCTCAAAACAAGAAGAGTACAGTTCCAGATAACAAAATATGTGCTTTGCCACACCTATCCGCAAACCCTGCAACACTTGTGTTGAACAAAAAACTACACAATTCCTATCCGATACCACATGTTTGATTCTTGCCACACTTTCACACACCATAAGTGTAGTTATGAAATACGAGCGTATTTGTTGTTTTAATGTCTGTAATATCAGCATCATAAAGTGGTTTGTGGTTTTTTTATGAGGTAAATGAAAAACTGGCACCAATCCTGCTACATAGAAAGCAAGACAACAAAAAATGAGTATAAAATTAATCCAATACGGAGGACACCATGACTACAAATACACAAACAACAACCAACACTCA
>CAZIDU010000148.1:0-8767 GCA_964538055.1 uncultured Desulfocapsa sp.
AAATTGGAGAGATGGCCATTGGCATGTTCTCTTATTGGGATACTGCTTGAGTCAATATTGACAGGGGAGATATGTTGACTATTGGCTTGGTCAAACTCCCAATATAGTTATGTTGACTTTGATATCAGAGGTATCAGCGTCTTCTTCAGGAAGGGTGCAACCTTCCTCACAAGATTGCAAATGCCCTTCTAAAACTTTGCTCTTTTTTTGTCTTGCCAGTCCATGGAACACATCTCCGAGATTTTTCCTAAGTTCACCATATAATGTTTTCCTTCTGTATTTCGGTATCCACACAAAATGGTATTTGCAATCCCATTTCGTGTGACTTAAACATTGTATGTCGTTCATGAAGCCTCCTTTCCCATGACTTTGACGGGTTCACGACTTAGGAGGTTTCATGATTTCGCTGGAACCGTCAAACTGTTATTGTCCCCCAGCAAAGCCAGGGGTTTACCTAAAGGAAATTATCTGCGTGGATGACTATTTGTTATCATTTTATACGACAAAAGTGTTTCAAATAGCACTAGGTACTCTCATCAGTTCACCTGGAGGGATAATCGCATTTCCTTTGATTGCTGCTTCAAAAAGTAATATCAATCGATCTCTTTCTGCGCTCCTTCTATCACTATTCGGGCACAATTGAATCCGCAGGTGGAAAAGATAGAGGAATGGGTTTAGCAATCCACCTCCAATACGTATATCGTGGTTGTCCAGTGGAGATTCTATATGTTGATGTGGTGCTGGGTGCATTATTAAAGAATCTAAAACGTTCCCTATGATAGCTGAGTTCATTTCTTGGACAGCCGTTCTACGGTGATTAAGGTTTGATAGAAAGAACTGATTAGGAAAGCTGAAATACGTTCCATCCATATCATGCATCCACATAATGTCCCTGTCTGTGGAAGCAGGAGTGTGTATGAGTCTGACTGTATACTTTTTATGGTTCTCAATAGCATATTCATAGCTCATACTGGTTGCACAAGATGAATCAATTGTAGCTACCAAGAAGCTATTTGAAACGGTTGGAGGGTCTGGAAAGCTACTCACTTCCCAGAATTCTCTCAAACTTTTACCATATTGAAATAGCCAATTTTTCTGTTTTTTTGTTCCAGCAGGAGAAAATCCCAGTCGGATAATATCTTCCCAAAGGTATGCACGAACCACATCCTCATCCATGTGTGACCTCCTTCAGGTAGTTGAGTACGATCTTCAAATTTTCAACATAGCTGGAAGAGGCTGTCTCATCCGATTCTACAAGATCGCTCATGAAATCAAGATCGGATTCAATTTCTTCAATGCTCAGCGACTTAGCCAGATCTTCATCAAGCACATAAATCTGGAAAAATTGCCTGAGCTGGGTCCAACGTTCAAGATATCTACGTAATTCTTGTTTAGGAATCCACCATAGTAATTGTTTGTCAAAAAACGAATCTCTTCGCAAATTAAGCTCGTCCAATGCGTATTGGGAAAATTGTCCCTCAAATTCAAATGAATGCACATCAACAGGTTTCTCTGAAAAACATTGGAGCATTTTTACCAGTGGAGATGTTTCTGCACTCTCCTCGATTATTTCATGGCTCCAGACTTGGTATTCGTAGGTGTTAGATTTTGCCTCTAAATATTTCCTTACTGCATTGGCAACTACCTTATTCTCAAAGGCAACAATAATCCGGTCGGCTCTTTGTTTTGATAAAAGGGCACTTGAAATACCATCTAAGATTTCAGTTACATTAAGTTCAATCGGTTTCTCAAGTTGATCTAAAAGAGTATCTTGCCAACCTGCTTGAGTGATGTCGAATTCCAGCCCGGTTTCACTTATACCTGTTTGGCGGGCATATTCCTTCAGTAAGGCTCGCTCAGGCTCCTCCGGTGTGATGTCGTCAATAAGAGACTCTTTTATGAGTGGATTTAAAATGGCTTCCCAGCGGCTCTCATCTACGTGTCTCTTGAGGAGAAACCAGTTACCAAATACGGCTCGTTGGGCGGTTTCTATGTCTCCTGGAAGTGAAATGAGAGTGGTTTCAAGTAATTTGGTTTTATTCACACTCTGGACAAGTGCATTTTCTGGTCTTTGGGAAAATGCGAAAAAATCACGATTAACGTTTTCAACAGCTTGAAAAAAAGCCTGGCTTTTGTTTGGTTTCTGCTTTTGTAATGCAAGAAATGAATCGAGAAGCCTTAGCCCTTGACGCGGAATGCCACCAGAGTATTCGGCTATTAGAGAGATTTCTTCAGTATATGCATCAGCATAATCGCCAAGGCGCTTTTTTAGCATCACTGTGACCTGTTCAATATCTGATACAGGGACAACGATCCTTTCTAGCTTTCGCATCCATTGTTCATCGGAAAAGAGATGCACAGCATTTACTTCAAAGAGTGTTTTATGGGCGACAAGGGCTTGGAATATATCGGTCAACGCAAAGTATGCAGTGGTTTTCGGCTCGAACTTGTCTACCCCCGAAGCAAAAAGCACCACAGAAGATTTTTTGAGTGTTTCTATTTTTTTGATAAGTGAAGTGAAAAAGTTGCCCAATAAACCTAAAGTAGACTCCAAGAGATTGTTAAAATCCTTGTTTTTATCTATCGCACTTTGGGAAAAAGATTCCAATCTAATTTGAGAAAGTGATTCATGCCACGCGGCAGGTGTGTCACCGAGGAGATCTTTATATTCAGCAGGGATTATTTCAACATCAGTCAATCCATTGGACGCAAAGTATCGAAACAACTCGGTGAAAACAATAGCCCAGCTGTCTGTCGAAGAAAGATTTAAACTGTTTTTATCAAAGTGAAATGTAATATCAGGTTTAGTATCGGAATCGTTAAATACATACTCAATTAGGGTAGTTTTTCCACATCCGATTTGACCGCCGAAAAGTATTGGCTTATCATCGTACTTTAGCCATTCCTGAAGCCTCTTCTTTGCATCAGAATCTGTATCAACAAAAAGTAACTCAAATTCCTCACTGGTAGTAAGGGCAAGACCTTCATCAACATTTATGCCAAAGCGGTTTCGCTTCATTTAACTTCGTCCCTGTTTTCTCATATTTTCAACAGCCTGTTCAAAGTCTGGATTGTCTGCTCTTTCTTGCCATTTAGTCCAAAAATCTATTGTTGCACTAAGCGGCTTTTCATGAGGTTCCGTGATTTTGATGCGACTCGGTAGCAGCACTGCATCACCTACAACTAATGCTTCACCGATATCCATAATCGGTAACACATCCAACAGACTCTCAAGACTTTCTGGCAATAATCTTTTAACAGTTGACTGGTCATCTCCGTTGGTCAGCCTAAGTGCAATCACATTATTGCACTGACTCAATATCGTTGAGCTCACATCGGATGGCCGCTGACTGACAATGAGCAGAGCAACACCATATTTACGCCCTTCTTTAGCTATCTTCTCAAAGGCCTCAACAGCTCTTCTCTCAACCGGATTCTGCCCTTCCTTTTTGGGAAGATAGAGATGCGCCTCATCGCAAACCATTGCCAATGGTCTCCGCTTGTCATGAGGAGTCCAGAACTGGATTTGGTAGATAATTCGGGCAACAAGCCCGACAATAACTGGCAATATTTCAGAAGGAACCTCAGAAAAGTCGATCACTTTAACTTGGGCTTTCTCAGTCTTATAGTCCATCAGCTGTTTGACCATACTCGCCATAAAGCTATAATCATTCGCTGTCTCAGGGGCGTGGAAAAGAAAACCATATCGTTTATCACTCAATTTACTCCGGATACGGGTGAGGAGCCGACTGAACTGACCAAAGAACTTTCCTTGTTTAAGCCCTCTTGCACCTTGTTCCATCTCTTCATTAAGATCTTTTAATGTCCCAACAACATTGTCGATGGAAAATGGAATAGGGCTATCAAGAGTAAATGCATTCAGTATTTCGGTTTTACCCAGTTGTTCAAGAATTGCTTTCTTCTCAGCTATAACAGCGTCTTGAAATACCATCACCTGATTGTGGGCACTAAATTCAGTGCGATCGATAAAGAGAGCTTGCATTTCATCTGCGTTCAGGAGCCAGTAAGGAAGGTAAAGCAATTTGTTCGAAGAAGTTCCTAATTCATCCGGACCTGGAATGCTCAAGTGTCTTGCATAGCTCAATTTCCGATATTCACCATGCAGATCGAAGACAACCAAATTTGAGGAAGGGAGATTTGCAGCTCGTTCCAGAATTGACGCAACAGTCCAGGACTTGCCCGATCCAGTGCTCCCCAAAAGTGCTGCATGGCGTTGAAAGAGTCTGTTACCATCTAAATATGCGGTCGCAGAGTCATCAATTGTATATTTCCCAATAGCCAGTGATTGCTCTTTGTTCCCTGAGGCTACAAGAATATTCATGAACGCCTCAAGCTGTGTCTCACGAAGAACATAACATCTCGACTCAATATCAGGCACTTGGATCAAAGAACGGGAAAAGACTGGTTTTTCCTCGATAGCATCCCAGCGGGCTGTTCCAACCAGAGTGAGTCGGACAGTGTTAACCACCAGAACACCGGCTCCTTCTAGTTCATTGTATTCTTTTTCCGTTGGTTCGGTTTCCTGAGGAGATATTGCAACTGATTTTATTACCTTATCTATCAGGCCGATAAGCCAGGTATCTACACCTGATGCTAGAGGAAGGCAGACCAACTGACTAACCTTGGCTTTGCGTAAATCTGAATCGTTTTTTACAAAGATAGAGACTTTACGAGTATCAACTTCCCGTACAGTGCCTAAAAGAAGGGCATCATCTTTGAATTCAAAAAGTGCCATTTCAGCCTCCCATAATTTCATTTGTGAATATGTCGAACTTCCAGAGTTCTTTCTTCGCAAGATGGAGCCAGTTTCCATATTGATTGTTCCAAATTCTAGTGGAGTCGTTATCTGGATGTTTGCATACTAACCAACTGTTTTTGCACTCTTTGAGTAACGCCTCAATCCTCTCATTGCTATCCCGTGTTATAATTAATGCCGGCGAGGACTGGCTTTTCAGTTTTTCAGATATGGCATTTGTGACTAGCTGGGTGTCATTGAAACCAAATCCGAGAAACAAAAATGCACTGTGTGATTTGACAGCCTTATCATATTCAGCCAGAAGAGCATCTCTGAAATCATGAAGTTTTTCGTGTTTCGAAGTCCCTGGTGTAATCATCAACCGCTCCACACCCGTTGGCACCTCCCTCCAAGTATCTGTCTCTACCACCTGATTCTTAAAGCTGAAGGTATTCAAGGAGCCATGGACTTTGTAGAGGCGGAGATGCTTCCTGAAACGAGTAATAGTTGACATTTTAGATCGACCTAATGGCACTTGTTCAGCATAAGTCATTTGCCGCTCAGCTTGGACCCAGTCGAGTTTTCGTACGACACCTCCCCAGAAGCCAGTCGTATAACGAATATTTGCCTGAGTAAATGCATACTCTGCCGTCAAATCATAATTTGGAGTTGCCACATGAAGTGTTCTGTCGGTTTCTGGTAGTCTATCTACAAGCCTTTTAAACATACCAATGGCAGGCCACGAAATTTCTCCACTCAGAATTCCAAATGCATTTTTGCGGTCTACACTGGACACATGGGCAGCTGTTCTTTCAATCACTTGTCGAAGTAAGACTTCATCTGAGATCTTATTCATAGCTGCTTCAAAATCAGGGTTTTGCTCCAGTGCTGCCAACACGTAATCCCACTCCAGTTTTTGCTGTTTATTCAGAGTTGATTTATTGATCTCTGCTTTTAAAAACTTTTCAAGGGAACCCATACCAAAGTTTGTATCCACAGCACATGAGGTACCAGTTGCAAAGAGAACAAATGGTTTCTGGTCAAAAAAATTTTGAAGCGCTTTATAAGCAGTCGCTTTTGTCAACTCGTGTTTAGGCATGTTTCAGTCACTCTTTGGGTGTGGTTTGGCCAAGTTGATGTTGAGATTTATGCTAATGCTCGTTTGGTCACATAAATTCAATGCAATTGTACAATAGAATCAAAGTGTTCTCTCTTGCAAAAAAATCTAGTATGATACTTTATAATTCATATGAGTTCATTACATTCGGCAAGTGGTCTACTATACCTGCCATGGGTGAAGTATTTTTACCTTGAAAAACCATTCCAAAATTTGTCATATTTTCCATTGAGCAAAAAAATCTAAACATCCAAAATTCAATTTAATGTAAAAGTGAAAAGTACCTGACCCCTCTGATATTATGAATTATATAAATAGAGGCAGGTTGTGAGATATCCTGTTTTGTTCGCTATTTCAGAGTCAACATATTTCCACTATCTTGACTCTGACACATAGGGCTACGTCCGAAATTAAGATAGGAAAAATTCACCTTAACCAATTTACAACTGACCGTAAAGGTAACAACCTGCTATTCTGTAAGAAATCATGAACTGTATTTGAGTATCAAGGTGATATGGACAGGAATAGTCTTTACTTGCGATTTTGCTTAAATTGGAGAGATGGCCATTGGCATGTTCTCTTATTGGGATACTGCTTGAGTCAACATTTAGGGGAGATATGTTGACTTTCCGAATTGGAGATTCAAGTCGAAGATGTACAGTAGGCACCTTTAATCGAGGGGTTGTTAAGAAGTTCAAACCTTCGATGTGGCAATCTCAAGCCGACATAATCTAGCTTTGGCCCGACACCCTTAATGAAACGTCCCGTGCAGATCCGCGTGCGGAGTGTTGTGGAGGGTTCGCTGGTTGATAGTCGGGTGGTATTGTTTACTACTGTGCTGTGCATGTGGGCCACACTCAGCGTTCGGTGGTTATACCGGCTCCTGCCCTTGGTTTGCACTGGTGCGAAAAAAGCAAGAAAACAGTAAACGGAGCAAAGTGTCAAGGATAATGCCCCCCTTGTTTCATAGCGATTTGTTTTTTTGGGCCACCCACTCTTGCGGGCGGCAATATGCGTTATTTACCTTGCAAGAGATGTAATATCCATGGCGAAATGATCGGCTGGCTTCGGTTTTTTTTGTGAAGTATGGCGTTAGTGCCCACTGCGAAAACATCACCGTCGCTACTTCCCCAAACATTTTTGAGGAATCGTCGTGTTCCAGATGTCTGTTTGGACCATTTCCAGCCATTATAGTAATAAATTTGGCCTTCAGTTCCAACTGCGTAAACACTATTTTTTTGGGTACCCCAGACCCCGTGAAACCAGTGTCCTGGTATTCCTGCTGCTGGAGTCCATCTGTTGCCATCAAAATGTAGAATTGTGTTCCTTCCTACGGCAATGACATCATCTTTACCACTACCCCAGATGCCGAGAAGCCAGGCATCTGTCTCAGGTGTCATGGTAGACCACTCTTGCCCGTTAAAATGGAGGATGGTGCCGTTTAGTCCTACGGCAAAAACATCGTCTTCTCCACTCCCCCATATATCTTCAAGGTGTTCATTGGTTAATTTGGGCATTTCAGACCAACGAAAGCCATCGTAATGCAAGATTGTTCCATGGTGTCCCACAGCAAAAATATCGCTGTCGCAACCCCAAACAGCTTCAAGGTGTTTGTCAGTGATTGGAGGAACAGCAGACCAGTCAAAGCCATTATAGTGTAGAATAATTCCTTCATCTCCAACAGCGAAGATATCCTTACCGTTCCTACCCCAGATATCATATAAGGACTTCTCAGTCCCTGATACCATTGAGGTCCAGCGGCCACCGTTATTGTGTAAGATTTCCCCTTTTTTTCCCACGGCAAAGATATCGTTGTTATCGTTTCCCCATACACCTTCTAGTACAGATCCGGTGCCAGATGAGAGTGGTGTCCAGGTGACCTTGTCAAAATGTAAAATCGACCCCAAGTCACCCACTGCGCAAACATCTTTCTCACTGCTTCCCCAAACACCGAATAATTCCTCTTTTGTATCGATTGTTGCTTGGGTCCATGTGTTGCCATCGTAATGTAAGACAATGCCGGGGTATCCAACTGCGAAGATATTGTTGTCACTACTTCCCCAAATGCTGTGCAGTGCCATGGCTAGAGTATTACCTGGGGCAATCATAGACCATTCTTTGCCATCGTAGTGATAAATGAGACCACCGCCACCAACTGTGTAAACATCATTGGCACTGCTCCCCCAAATAGCATGCAATGACCTAACACCTATATCTGGAAGCTCCATATATGACCAGGTGTGGCCGTCGTAGTGTAATATTCGTTTAGTGATATCAAGAATAAATATGTCATTGGCACTGCTTCCCCAAATGTCCGTGTATTGTGCCGTATTGTCACTCATCAAGGCGGACCAACTACTACCATCGTAATGGAGTATGGTATTGTGACCCACCGCAAATACATTCTCTCTGCTGCTCCCCCAGACGCTATTTAAAGGCTCTGTTGTACCTGATAACATGGGAGACCAAGCTGAACCATTGTAATGAAGAATGGCCCCTTTTTCTCCAACGGCAAAAACATCTGTCTCGCTGCTGCCCCACACACCGGAGAGTACATTTGTGGTTGGCGAATGCATAGATGACCATTCGTTGCCATCATAGTGGAGGATGGTACCATGTTCGCCAACTACAAAAACAGCATTGGAGCCGGCAAACCAAATATCCCTTAAACTGTTTCCTTGAGGAACGGGATGTTCCCAGCACCAGTTACCCGTGGAGCAGTTTTTAGCACGGCAAGGGGTAGTTTGAAAAATGACCAATAGTATTGTTATGAATGCTAAGATGCAATATCGGGAATAAGAATTTTTTTTCATCATGTTAATTGTATGTGTTATTTAGGGACTGAAGTTTCCTGAAAATTTAATTGGCGAACAACGGCAACGGTTAGCAGGTGG
>CAZIDU010000149.1:0-8763 GCA_964538055.1 uncultured Desulfocapsa sp.
TTTCTTTAAAACGTTCCATTATGACCCTGGTCATATAGGAGGTAGACATGGCTTCGATGATAAACTGATTCTCTCCAATTTCTTCATACATACGAGGTCTAAGAACTTCACGGATATAACTTCTTGTTGATTCAAGTAAAACCATAACCAGTTTTGTTTGTCTTAGAGTTTCCTCCTCGAGAACATTCTTCTGGAAATGATAAATAAGAGTCGTTGTAAAGAGACAAAAACAGAACAATATAATTCCCAGTCCAACCTGAAAGCGAAGTTTAAGGTTATGGCGGTCCTTATCCGCTAAGTCCCTGATAATATCCCTCATAGAAATACTCCCTCATAGTCTATCGAAAACAACGTAGGTGCTTCCACAAGTATACATGTTTTGCTTCCATGTGCAAACTGTTAGAGGCACCTATTTTCGACCACATCGCATATTTGAAAAATACACTCAACTTACTACATTGTGATATCGGCTACTTATCCATAATGCTATTTTTAACCTCTATCCGGAACAAAGTTTGCTTAGAAAGAGGAATCAAAAGCACTTATTCATAAAAAAAAGGGGAAATTAAGATGAATCGTACAATTTTAACACCATTACTTGTTTTGTCCGGAATCGTTTTAAGCTGCGCATTAATGGCAGCAACCAATCTTTTTGACCCTCTTATTCGCTTTATTCATACAGGTGTTATCACGCCAATTCAGGCTGCAATTTGCCTCGTCTTTACTATTGGAGGCTTCGCATTGTATTTTTACCTTTTAAACCTTATTTGCAGCTACTTTGTTCCTCGTATTGACACAGATCGTCAAAGCAGGGGGGTAAATCTACAAACCGAAATACCTAAAGGAGGATTGAAACAGCAATAATGAAAAGAATAGAGAGAAAGCTAGTTTACATAAAAATTGAAGGAGGATTTGCATGTCACGAATAAAAGACCAGATGCCTGTTCTAATTATGGGCATATCGTTACTAATCTATGGCTTGATTGCAAAAACGGGCGCCCTGATGCCCATGGCCAAATATCTGAGTACCCATAAATCATTGGATTTACAGATCACCCTTACGTTGATTGTAGGAGCCATCGCCATAGTTGGGGCTTTGATCAATTCATCAAAGGAACCAGGGACTTCAAATTTCGACACCTTTTTTCTGCAACCACTAGGGGGAATTGTACTTATTCTCATAATGGCCATGGCTATTCGCTGGTACGCAGAGCCATTAATGAAGATTTTCAGTAAAAATTTACAACCAATTCTTGGCTTTAAAATCTATAAGGTACTGAATCTTAACTATGTTGTTTTGGGGATTTTGGCCGGTGTTGTATTAACGAATACTTGGGGGATACCAAAGTTTGCAGGACCGGGTGTTAAATGTGCCCGATTTGTCCTGAAAATGGGAGTCATCATGCTTGGCGCTCGCTACTCTTTTGCTGAACTTGCAAAGCTTGGTGTCTATTCTGTCTTTCTCGTTGGTTTCTTCGTGCTCGGTACCGTTTTTCTTGTGTTGTGGCTTGGTAATATTTTTAAGCAGCCAAAATCCATGACGGGAGTCCTTGCAGCCGGTATGGGAGTTTGTGGCGTTTCGGCAACCGTTGCCGTCGCCCCCGTTGTAAAAGCCAAAAGTGCTGAGATGGCCTATACCATCGGAACTATCCTTTCATTTGGTATTGTCTGTATGTTTGTCTTCCCAACCATTGGAAAGCTTGCCGGGATGAGTCCTGTACAGTTTGGTGCATGGGCAGGAACCGGTATCCTGAACTCTGCTCAGGTTGCTGCTGCAGCTCTTGCATTTAATGCAGTAGATATCGAAACCCTGAAAGTAGCTGAAATTTTTAATATTACCCGAGTTCTTTTTCTACCTATAATTGTTCTTGTACTTGCCACCTGGTTTGGTAAAGAAACCGGACAGAAGTTAAGTTTTAAAACTGTAGTAATTGATAAATTCCCAGTATTTATCATCGGATTTTTAATTCTTTTTGCTATGTCTTCAATGGGCCTATTTTCACCACCAAGTCATTATAAAGGGAAATATATAGATGTATCCTATAATGACCGTACTCAGGTCACCCCTGAAGAATGGGAAACCCTGAATACAGCAATGACAACGGATGCTTTTTCCGGTTTAACTCCAAAACAGCTTGAAGCGGTAACCGACCTCGTTGAGCAGCGTCAAATCGCTGGTAATTATGATGACCGCAATAATACTAAAGAATTTGACCATGTCGGCCGTGCCCGAATGACACAACTCGAAGGTGTGATTGCGGCGGCAAAAGCCAAGCAGATCACCCTGTCTCCAGAAGTTAAATCGTCAATAGGCCATGCTGTTAAACAGGTGCACAAGAAATCTAAAACAGTTGTGACACTGACTGATTTCATGATTTGGTTCTTCGCCTTTGGCCTAATTGGACTTGGTATGCAAATCACCAAGAAATCAATTACCCAGGCAGGTGGATGGCCAATAGTTATGGGAGTAGTGTCGGGAATTACCAAAGCGACACTTTCTTTCTTTGTTGTCCTTTGGTTAGTTAAAGATGTTGTCCTAAATTAATCTCCAGCTAAGGAGTCTTTTATGAGTGATGAAGAAAAAAAAGTAATAATCGAAACCGGTGATGCCGGTAAGGGAAGCACTGTGATGTCAGAAAGCGCAAACACTGAAGAACTTGAAGAACGTGCCCTGTCCGTCTTTTCCAGTGATCGCAATGAGGACATCACTGCGCTGATATTTTGTTTAATAACCACCTTTCTGGTTTTGCTCTTTACCAAGTGGCTGGTATAATATACGATTATTGTGTTGGTACCTTTTTCCTGAACACCTTTACAAAAAAATCGGAAATAATATTTTTTTGTTATTTCGACAAGGTGCATAGGCTGAAGGAAAGATAGTATTACACGCGGCCTTCAGCCTCAAAACCCGTAGTGCTGGCACAGTCTGTATTAGACTCCACCATAGTCGGTATCCGTATCGGCTATGGTGGTTTGTTATTTTCTATGGTCAGCCTCTTTGGAGTTGCTATGTTTAATCATGTTCTTCTCTGTACCCATGGCACAGATGGTGCTCAAAAAGCAGAAAACTTTGTTTTCAAAACCCTTGAAAGGAACCCCGATTTAAAGGTTAGTGTACTGACAGTGCTTGATGAAGACTGGCGAGGGATGACCGGGGATGACTGGTTAAATTCTAGTAAAACGCACACCGATTTCCTCGACCACGTTGAGCAACAGGTCAGTGAAGAAATAGCTGCAGACTGGCAACGGATCAAAACGTCCCATCCTATCGCCTCACGGGTAGAATTTATTCAACGCACCGGAAAAATTGCAGAGACTATCACTCAAGTCGCCTCAACTCTTAACTGTGACCTGATTGTGATTGGCCCCTATCGTAAGTCAAAAAGATTCTCAATTCATAGCAAAGATATGGATATGGGGTTAAAAGCAAGGATGGAAAACAAAAAACTCCATCCACTCCTCCCCTGCCCTCTACTTATCGCACCATGATAAGCGACTATGCTCACACCACAGAAGAGGTTGATCTTGGATTGCCAAACATCACCTCGGATCTGGATATTTCTCAACTTTTCCCTGGTGATCGACTACTGCGATTGCATCCCAATTGGTTTGTAACGGAGTTCAAGCAGCAGGGATCCTCCTTTACCGTTGCAATTAAAGATTACGTTACGGACGACACATTTTCTCTATCAGGAAGTTTTGTTTTTGATACGAAGAGTGAGGAACTTTTAACAATAACCCTCGGCGCCCCCCTAGAAACGAAAATTCGTTTCTTCAACCGGAAAACTTCACTGAGGGTTCAAATTGATACGGTTGCAGGAGAACCATCTCCTGACGATCCGGTTCTTCTTTGGATTCGTGCCATAAGAGAATATATTCGTATTTATTTGAAGAAAACTCCCATTACTCTGTTTTTTCGTTTGTTGATGAATAAAATGGTTTTAACTATGAATCCGTCTCAACGGAAAATATGTCTTATGATGGCCAAGATTACTGCGGTGGAACTGGCTGTAATTGTTCTCCTGGTGATTGGCTATGCTCTGTTTGTTGTAAAGAATTTAGGGTAGTTAACTGCTGGGAAGAGCAACGTAAAAAAAACTCTACAATTAGGCTACAGCACGCTACAGATTTAAACATTTTAACCTTGTGCAATATGGACACATTATGTCTATACTGAAACAATCATCCTCACAATTCAGCCAACTTCAAATTGGTGATTTCCTCGATACCTTTATACTCCGTTCCATTCTCCACGAAGGGGCAATGGCCACTCTCTTTCTTGCCGAAGACCGCCTTTCTGAAGAACAGGTTATTCTTAAAATCCCTTGTGGGGATATTCTTAACCAGCCTATTCTTCTCTATCATTATCAGAATGAAGAGCGAATCAGCAGAAAAGTTGATCATCCCGGAATAATACGATTTATCCATCGTCACAGATCAAGACAGTATATAATAATGGAATACCTTCCAGGCCATGATCTCAGATCTATTGTTGGCAGAAATCGCGTTATAGAGCTCGACATCGCCCTCTCTTTGCTCACACAGCTCTGTGATGCTGTGAACTATCTCCATGATAAAGGAATAGTACACCTGGATCTTAAACCTGAAAATATTATTCTCCAACCAAATTCAGGGATTAAAATAATTGACTTCGGACTGGCAAGCTGTGCTAGTCTTCCTGATCTTTTGGCCACTGATATTAAAAACCCTCAGGGAACCCCCTGGTACATTGCCCCGGAACAACTCCTTGGAGAGAGGAGTGATCCGCGATGTGACATTTACAACATGGGAATGCTTCTCTATGAAATGCTCACAGGGCAATTACCATGGCCACGTTCCAGCAAGGTGCATATTGCCAGGCGAAGGTTGCGCCATGATCCGACCCCACCACGGTACTTCAACCATGCTATTCCACCACAACTGCAGGAAATTATCCTTCGCGCAATTTCCAGATTTGTACAGAAGCGCTATCAAAATATTGCTGAGATGAAGCATGACTTGGAACATTGGAAGCAGCTACCTGTAACAGCGCGAGGCAACACGGTCAAAAAGCAATCACTGTTCAAAAGATTGTTTCCAGGAAAATCTGTACAAAGAACACTCCCCATATCGTTACGTACAGAAACACCTTCCACAAAACCTCACATAATTGCAGCTGTGATAGATTATTCCGGCATTGACCATATGCTGATTGAGTTAAAGACTCAGGCCCTTGTCCGTTCTGCCGATGTCACTCTTGTTCATGTGATTGAAGAAGAGTGCGACTTGCATATGCGTCGCTATTCAATAACGGTTGAAGGAGAAGCGCTCATGGAACAGCTTGAACGAGCTGTTCAGCAATTTCGCCGTTGTTCAATTGATCCAACTATCCGCCTTCTTCGTGGTGAGGTTGTTGAAGTCCTGGGAAGTCTTTGCGTAGAATTGAATGCGGAACTGTTAATTATTGGGGATTCCCGCAAAAATGAAGGTTTTCTGCGCAGTGCCTCGGTTCGTCGCAGGTTGCAAAAAAAGTGTCCATGCCCTCTGACTGTTGCCAAGGAAGAACATTTTATGCCGGCTGTCAAGCTTGCAGAAATTGCCACGACCGACCTTACAGCTCAGCAAATTCTAGTCTGTGATATTTTCCTCGTTAACCTCTGGTTTGAGCACTTACATTTTCAGACGGATCATATATACAAGATGCTTCTCAATACAAAAAACGAGGTAACAGGCAATGGAGAAGACTTTTTACTGAGTTCCTTTTCATCTTCTCTTAAAAACTCAAGTCACTGGCAGAATATCCTGTCAATACTGGAGCCAGCTGAACACAAATTTCACAAACTTTTTCTTAAAATAAGTCAACTTTCTCACAATGATCACTCAGGTTTATATACTCTGTATACAATTGAATTCCTCCCGCTTTTCTGTCACTTCAAGAATGACCTAAGTAAAATTTCCCTTCTCCTGCGAAGCCATATAGCAGAACCACCTCCCCCTGTCCCCTTTCTCTCCGATAACATTTGTCCGGTATCCCAACCTGATATTGCCTGTTATGGTCCTCTGTTACGTGTTTTAAATCTTGATCAGGATATTTGCGCTCTAATAGAAGGGAAAGATAAAAGGGCGATTCAGCTCAAAATGGAGCACACCTGAATGCGCTTAATGGTCTTCTCAGATGTCCACGGCAACCTTGAGGCCCTGCAGTGTGTTTTAAGGGATGCCGTAAAACGAGACGTACATAGAAGCCTCTTTCTTGGAGATCTTGTCGGCTATGGGCCATTTCCAAATGAATGCGTAGAAAGAGTGCGAGGCCTGAAGAAATGTCGCTGTATAGCTGGTAATCATGATGTAGCCGCCCTTTGGGAAACATCTCCCTACGGTATGTCTCGTGGAGCAAAAAAGGCGATCCTCTGGACAATGGAACAACTCAATGAAAGCAATAAAAACTACCTTGCGGAATTACCAGATCGTATTGATCTCGCTGAGATGACTTTTGTTCATGCAAACCCTTATAATCCACGAGGCTGGCGCTATGTCACTGACCGAAAATATGCGCTGCGAAGTTTTGCAGCAACCGATTGCAAATATCTGTTTATTGGTCACAGTCACCGCCCATTACTTATAAAGAAAAAGCATTTTCTGTCCGTTGACATCCAGGCAATAACCGGCCCTACGCAGGTCAAAATTTCTGGAAATAAACGATTAATTATTAATTGCGGTAGTGTCGGACAGCCAAGAGATAATGATACGCGGGCAAGTTACCTTATCTTTGATACTCGAAAACATACAATCGAATTTCACAGAATTCCGTATGATTATTCAATCACGGTCAATGCCATGAAGAAAAATGCATTACCGGCATCCCTTTATAAACGCCTTCTAAAAGGTACCTGATTCCATGGAGTATTGATGAAAATTAAAAGACATGGACCTCGATCAACTACCAACCTTAAACAGCGCTTCTTTATATGGTCAGCATTTATTTTATTAGGCGGTGGCGTGTTGTTATCAGCCTTATCTTTCTGGAATACCCGACGACTTCTTATGGCTGAGGCAATGACTAAATCCGAGGTCATTCTCAGAGGAGCTGAGGCAATACGCAGCTATGTGAAAGAGGAACTACGACCAAAAATGTTTGAACGTCACGGCAACGACACCTTTATAATTGAAGCTATGTCAACAACCTACATAAGTACCACCATAATGGATCGTTTTGCTGAATCAATGCCCGATTATATCTACCGCCGGGCATCCCTTAATCCACATAACCCCCGCAATCTTGCTGATTCCTTTGAGGAGGGAATGTTTGACTGGTTTGAAATCGATTCAACCCGTCTTTTCTGGCAGGGAATAGTAAAGAAAAATGGAGCTTCGTATTTTGTATCCATGGTCCCGGACTATTTTGGGAGTTCCTGTATTCGCTGCCATGGGAAAGCGGAAGATGCCCCACACGAATTAACAGATCGGTATGGAATGGATGGTGGTTTTCGTTTCAAGGCTGGCGACCTTGCCGGTATAAACTCTGTAGCTATTCCAGTCTCAGCATCTTTTCGTGAAGCGTGGCAAGGATCAATTTATCTTTTTGCTATCACACTTGGCGGTAGTGCTCTATTACTGTGGCTTTTAAATGTACTTTTCCAACGACTGGTCATTGAGCGTCTTGGGGTGATGCTTACCTTGATCAGTGAAAAGAAAAAAGGAACGAGCAAACACAATACGAGTGGGGATGAAATTGATTTCCTACAGGCCTCCCTTGGTTCACTCAGGCGCTATGTAAGCTCTGCCCGCAAGGGATCGGCTCTGCAACCAAACTTTATAGGGAACTATACAGTAACTGAACCCATGGCTGCTGGTTCAATGTCCTGGGTTTACAAGGGGTTTGAATCAACAACAAAGGAAAAGGTAGCCATAAAGATTGGCTTTGCGGAGGTCTTACGAAATCCACTTTACAGAGCATGCTTTGAAGCAGAATTTCATTTGTTCGAAAGTTTCTCTCACCCATGTGTTCCAAAAGTAACACAACGTGTAGAAGATACCCTTATTATAGATGATATTCCTGGTGGAAATTTAAGTTTTCTTCTCCATTCTAAAAGACTGGATGACACTTTATTGTTCCGCGTTTTTTCACAATTATGTGATTTGGTAGCAACTTTGCATAGTGCAGGGCTTGTCCACCATGATCTGCGGCCGCATGTTCTGGTACTGGATGACCAGGAAAAAATACATCTCATAGATATGGGACTCACATCAAGCGATCAGCAGGAAGATCCGATAATTGCCGCAGGACTCGGACCTCAAGGGGATATGTTATATATGGCACCTGAAGTAATACAAGGAAAACGTGGCAATCCCGGCAGTGACATCTATGGACTTGGGTTTCTTCTCTATCTTGCACTTTCAGGCAGTCTTCCCTTTAGTGAAGAGAGATGTTCAAGCGGGAAATGGCTCAGGAAGAAAGAACAAATCATACCACTAAGCAATCATGTGGATAACCTGTCGAATTCGATGGAGCAGATTGTGCTCAAGGCGATGGCCTTTGACAGCAAAAAGCGATATAAGTGGGTTGAGGATTTCTGGGAGGATTTAAAAAAGGCGCTTAATTGAGCTCAGTACATTGCCTAACCTTATTGACTCTGAATTGTTCTATTTTGAAACGTGAATCACACCTTATACACCGATATTGCGGTGGAGCATTTAAAATATTTTTTCTTAGAAAGCCTCTATGAACCCTGCTGAATTCGTATAATAAGTGCATAGCCTCTGTAGGTAGCAGAGCCCAAAACA
>CAZIDU010000150.1:0-8721 GCA_964538055.1 uncultured Desulfocapsa sp.
TTTTAGTAACTATTCACCGAAATTGAGTTTGAGTCGGAATTGCATAACGAATACGTTGGTAGGAAACTGGGGACATGACCCAATTCAAAAGATAAAGACGAATTGGGTCATGTCCCCAGTTTCCGGTGTCCCCCCGGTTCCGGATAAATATTGTGCCGTTCAATAGCATGGTGAATAGTTACAAATTTTTAAATAAATGGAGAAATCAGCATGATATCAACAAAAATAATCCTTAGAAGAAAAAAACCTGAAACCTTTACCGGTGATATGCTTATTTACTGTCCTGAGTTGAACAGTAAAGACAAGGTAAATACTATTGCCACCCCAGTCACTAAAGAGTTAAAGGAGGCTATAAAGTTAGGAGATTTTACAGGAAAGTATGGAGATACCTTGCTGATTTATCCTCAAGTCACAGGCGGAAAAAATACTTCCTCTAAACGTATTTTATTTGTGAGCCTTGGTCAATTGAATGGGAAAAGCACTACGGAATTACGAGAGATATGTAGAAAAACAGGTGGAATAATAGCTTCCCAGGCAAAAGGCCTTAACAGTGAAAATGTATGTCTTAATTTACCCAATATTAAGGGATTATCTGCCGAAGAGGTTTCCCAGTGTTTAGTTGAGGGCATTTTGCTTGGTGATTATCGCTTTGATAAATATAAGGCTACTCCAGAAAAAGCGAAGAAACCTGTATTTAAGGGGATTAAACAGCTTTCAGTCTGCTCAGTAGTCGGTTCTGTCGGCCTGCATCGTGGCTTAGCCAGAGCCCAGTCTGCTGCTGCTGCTGCATGTTGTGCCAGGGATATGGCTAACGAACCCGGGAACGGATGGACTGCTGCAGATTTTGCAGCCTATGGACGTTCACTTGCTAAACAATATGATTTGAAGTGTTCAGTCCTTGGCATGAATGATATGAAACGACTTAAAATGGGAGGCTTGCTTGGTGTCAATCAGGGTTCTGCAGCACCCCCCAAGCTAGTTATACTTGAATATAAATCATCAAAAAAAGGTGCCCAGACCATTCTTCTTGTCGGGAAGGGGCTAACCTTTGATTCCGGGGGAGTGAGCCTGAAACCAGCCGCAGGGATGCAGGATATGAAGTATGATATGTGCGGTGGTGCTGCTGCACTTTCCACAATGGCTGTTGTTGGAGAGGAAAAACCAGACGTCAACGTCATAGCTATCATCCCGGCAACCGATAATATGAGTGGCAGTCGTGCCTTGAAACCAGGAGATATTATACGTCACTTTGATGGTATAACATCGGAAATTGTAAATACCGATGCCGAGGGACGCCTTATCCTCGCCGATGCGCTTGCCTATGGAATCAAAATGTTCACCCCTACCTGCGTTGTGGATCTGGCAACACTGACGGGTGCTGTTATTATGGGACTTGGTCATCATCGAACAGGCCTTCTGGGAAACAACCAGAAGGTTATTGACCGGCTTCTTGGCGCAGGAGAGCGCTGCGGGGAGCCGTTGTGGCAGCTTCCCCTGGATGATGAGTATTCAAAACAGATCGATTCCGATGTCGCGGATATCAAGAACAGTGGGGGACGTCCTGCCGGAACCATCACCGCGGCAGCCTATCTGCAGAAGTTTGTCGGGGATACCCCATGGGCACATCTGGATATTGCTGGAACTGCCTGGGATTTTACGGAGAAATCATATATCCCTAAAGGTCCATCGGGTACGGGTGTGAGAACCCTGGTTGAATTTATTAGAAACTGGAAGAAACTTTCCTGATGTAATAAAAAAAAGGTAATTATTCACCGTGCTATTGAATGGCACGGATATTTATCCGGAAACTGGGGACACGATCCCAATTCAAAAGACAAAGACGAATTGGGTCATGTCCCCAGTTTCCTACCAGCGTATTCGTTATGCAATTCCGACTCAACTTCAATTTTGGTGAATAGTTACTCCCCCCGGAAGTGGGACTTTAGTTCCGCCCAAAAGTGTAATCGGCGGGACTGAAGTCCCACTTCCAAAAGCTTACTGTGTTCAATATATTAAAACTTCATTTCTAACAGGTATTCGCTGAAGTTACTAAAAACTTTTGCTGCTGAAAGTGTCACAGGCCTCCATAGTACCTGCAGCATATCCTTTCTTAAACCAGCGCACCCGTTGAGCTGAAGATCCATGGGTAAAGGAATCGGGGGTTATATATCCCTGTGCCTGCTGCTGAAGGCGGTCATCACCGATTTGGCTGGCAGCATTCAGAGCCTCAACAATGTCACCGGGTTCCACGATATGTCGTACTTTATCTGCATGGTGGGCCCAAATTCCGGCAAAGCAGTCGGCCTGAAGCTCAACTTTAACTGAAAGTTTATTGTATTCTTTTGAGGAGAGCTGGGGGCGAAGTTCCTGAACTTTATTGCTGATCCCTGATAGCTTTTGCACATGGTGTCCTACCTCATGGGCAATAACATAGGCCTGAGCAAAGTCGCCGGGAGCATCAAACTGATTTTTGAGATCCTGGTAAAAGGAGAGGTCGATATATACTTTCCGATCAGCAGGGCAGTAGAACGGACCCATGGCAGCCTGGGCAAATCCACAGGCGGATTCGACTTTTCCGGTGAAAAGAACAAGTTTAGGCTCCCTGTAGGTTCCTCCCTTCCCGGCAAATATTTCTTTCCATGTGTCTTCGGTGTCGGCAAGAACAACGGATATAAAATCAGCAAGTTCCTGCTCCTCAGCAGTGGGTGCCACTGTGCTACTTTGAGATGTACTTCCCGGCTGTATGGTATCAGCCATATTCATAATGACGCCGGGATCAATCCCAAAATACATTCCTATCAGAGCTAGCAGGAGTATACCTATTCCACCTGCTTTCTTGGGTCCGCCCGGTATTCTGCTTCCTCGTCTGTCTTCGACATTGGAGCTTCTCCGGCTATCTTTCCAAAGCATTCTCTGTTCCTATGGTACTATTTTGTTTTTAAATTTTTCATTAACTTTGTAGACAAAAGCCAGAACTTCAGCAACCGTTTGATACAGTTCAATTGGGATTTCCTCGCCCAGGTCAATTTTAGAGAGTAATTCAACAAGATTGGCATCTTCCTGGATATGAACCCCTGCTTCACGGGCGGTTTCAATAATGCGTCTGGCAACTTCTCCCTTACCCGAGGCTACAACTCTTGGAGATGATGAAGTTTGTGAATCGTAGAGGATGGCAACGGCCTTTTCCAGTTCTTTTCTCTTCATAATGAATGTCAGATTTTTGTGTCGAGCATGGATTCGCCTTCAGGTACAAGAAGTTGAACAAGATCATTGGCGGGATTAGTGGCTGTATCGGTAAAACTGAGGCCGAGTATGTCTGTTGAGCTTATCATTTCTTTTAATGTTTCACGAAAGCCATTTGTGAATTCTTTTTTTTCCTCAGAGTCACAGGCAAAACGAATATATAACCCATCTTTCAATTGAAGGAAGGTGATCTCTATATCCCCAAGAGGTTCAAGAGAAAGGTGAAGGGAAAAACGAAGCGTGTTCTGGTCTGTTTCGTCCTCGTTATGAGAGTCATCTTTTTCAACAAGAAGATACCCGTTATTGAGAAATGGCAGAGGAAGCGGGAAAATTAACAAATTTTCTGAAGATAGTCGCAACTGAGCAAGTTGATATAATTCCAGAGTACCGAGTAGTCGGTTAGTCGTTTCGGCAAGTTCACCACCATCCTTCAACAATGTTGCCAATTCAAGTAAGGCTGCTTTCAAGGATTGTGCAGCAGGCGACTTGTTTCCGCCGGCAAGGAGCGATTCAAGAGACAGACCAAGGCGGTCGAGAAGTTGTTTTAAGTGGGGTCCGCCATCTTTACTGCCAACGGGTATTTGCTGGAGGTCATAGAATTCGTTTATCCCTTGCTGCGATGAAGAGCTGAGTTGGTTTAGAGGGGGAGGGGAGGTCGTTTTTAATGCTTCAAATAACCCACTTATATCGAGATTTTTCCCGAGTAGTGTCAATGTCTTCCCGAAAAACAGTTCTGGGGTTTTAGAAACAATTCTGAGCTCGAGCAATGGTTTGGTAGAGAGAACTTCCAGATCGAGTTTGGTGCCAGGGCTTAAGGTGATCTTGTCACTCTGAGCAAGAATTTTATCACCAAAAATATCGAGATAAAATCGATTACTTCCCGCAGATTCAAGGACCGTGGCCGTGAATGTCTGACCGGGCTTTGCCTGCTGCTGGGATTGTTGTTTGCCGCCACTGTCAGATGTGGCAGTTCCCACGGCCTTAATGGGTGTAAGTGCATTGATTGTACTCATAGTACCCTTTCGGCAAGGGGAAAGACTCTCTTAATGACTCAATTTTCTGATTTGTGGAAATAAGTCGACTTGTTGCATATGTATGGTTCGTTGTACAATTGTATGAGGCTGAAGGTAAAACAAGGTCCTTGTTACTCCTTCAGTCTTTAGCTTAAACGCCTTCAGCCTGAAATGCTTGACTATCCAGCAGTCTGGATCTTCTCGCGTAACTGGTGTCTCTGTTCCTGAAGACAGTAGGAAATGATAGAATCTTTACCTTTTGCTGAAATATAATCAAAATGGAAGGATATCTGAAAACGACCTTTGCGCAGTCGCCTGCTCCTTACAATATGCCCAAGACATTTAAGAGGTTTTTGACCATCTACAAGATAAATGAGAAGTGATATTTTATGTTTGCTTTGCGGCTCTCCGGGGAAGATTGCAAGAACACCACTGCCGGACATATCTAGAGTTCGGCCCTCCAGGGTCCATGACGGAATTTTGCTCTCCTCTGATTCCTGATCAAACGTAGCTGTTATGGAAACTTTAGCATCAACCCTGAAACATTCTCTTAAACTTTCTGGTTTTACACTGTTTTTTGCAGTCAGTTCCAGGGTCCTGTCACCATTGATTTCAACTATTTTTGCCGTCAAAGTGAGGGATGTCTGGCCACATTTGATAGATACAGGGCAATGGTTTTCCCTGTCGATATTACCAGGAAGTTTTTTTGGAGGGAAAACCAGGAAAAAGTTGGGAGATATAGATTCTTTGTAGATACAGTTGAGTCGAATTGTCTGGTTATCCAGGGTAGTAATGTCAATTTTAGCCGATTCGCTATCGGCTATTCTTTTTATTGTCTCTGATATCGAAGCAGTCACAGCAAGTTCCTTTTAATTACCTTTTACTTTGACTTTCAAACGAAGCAGGCGCCTTTGGGCAACCAGACAACAACCAATGATGGTGTCCTGGTCTTCATCTTCTACCTCATCGAATTGATACGCTGCATCCCAGAGTTTTTCCGTGAGTTGTGAGATACGAACAGGGGAGGCAATAGTCTTAATGATAGCTGCTTCAGTTGTCGGTAGTGCAAGTTCTAATCGTACCTGGGTGTTTTTCGGAGGCGCTTCAGTAAAGCTGGCCCGCAGCCCTGATCCACTGAGATCAGCTGTAGTCCCTGAAATTTTCCAATTGTTTCCGGAGCTGCCAAATTCCTCAGGTACCATGGGTTTGATAAGTATGGGTATCGTACAATCAACTCTGAAATATTCTCGCATCTGTTCATGGGAGATGGTTTTTTGAGGAACCATTTCCAAGGTTTGATTGTTGACTACCTGAGTAATCTTACTTTCAACGGATATGCTTTGTCCACCAACATCCACATTGGTAAGACAGGAAGTATTGTGATCGATTTTGTCTACAGGCAAGGTTCCGGGTTTGAACAGTAACAGGAAATGATTGGTCGTGGTTTTTCTTAAGACACACTGAAGGAGCAACCTGTCATCACTAGCGGTAAGAGGTAGGAAAAGACGTACAGGTTTGTCATCAGAAATGAGTGGTAAATATTCGTTGAACTCTGTCACAGGATATCCTTTGTGGAGAATTAAAAAAAATTATTTCGTTATTATTCAGCGTATATAGAGCATTGGAACAGGGGCTTTAGCCCCTGCATAAATATGGCAAATCGAAGGTTCACTTTGTTCGCTATCTGCAGGGGCTAAAGCCCCCGTTCCATGGGTAGCGCGGTTAACTGACGGAATATTGTGGGGCTAGAGCCAGTTGCCGTTCCCTCGCTGAATAGCCCCTTTATCTCTTATCTTCAGAAGCAGTTATAACCTTAAGCATTTTATCATTTATCAAAATTTGTTTCAAGAATCCATCAAAATAAATAAATCAGTGATTTTAGAAACTGATATCGTTGCCGGTTTTGTTCTTTGAAATTTTGTAACTATTCACCGAAATTGATTTTGAGTCGGAATTGAATAACGAATACGCTGGTGGGAAACCGGGGACACCGGAATCGGGGGACACGATCCCAATTCAAAAGACAAAGACGAATTAGGTCATGTCCCCAGTTTCCGGTGTCCCCCGATTCCGGATAAATATTGTTCCGTTCAATAGCATGGTGAATAGTTACCGAAATATTTTTCTTAATCTTCATTCCCACCCTGCCGATAACAATAGCAGACTGGACATCTACTTAAATTGTTTTTGATCGAAGGATTACAAATTTATGGCACGATGCCGACACTATCCCTCACGGAGGAACCCAATATATGGCTCTTACAATTAACACAAATATCCCCTCTCTTAATGCTCAAAGAAATCTCGGGAAATCACAGAACGATTTAAACCAGTCTATGGAACGACTTTCCTCGGGGCTCCGCATTAACAGCGCTAAAGATGATGCTGCTGGACTGGCTATCTCAGATCGTATGACCGCCCAGATAAAAGGAATGAATCAGGCATCCCGTAATGCTAATGACGGAATTTCCATGGCTCAGACTGCAGAAGGAGCATTGCAGGAAGGCACAAATATCTTGCAACGGATGCGTGAACTTGCCGTACAGTCAGCTAACGATACTAACAGCGCATCAGATCGAGCGTCCCTAAATGAAGAAGTTATTCAGTTGCAGGCTGAGCTGGATCGTATAGCGGTAACTACTGAATTTAATGGCCGTAAAGTTATTGATGGAACGATGACCGATGCAACCTTTCAGGTCGGTCCAAATGCAGGAGTCAATCAGACTATCTCATTTTCAATAGACAGTGCCAGGTCAGCTGAACTGAGTTATGTTGGTACCGTAATAGATGCACCTAATGGAATTCCTGCTGTAGGTGACCCCGTTTCCGGTCCTTTACTTGCCGATACCCTTACTATAAATGGTTTTCCAGTAGCGGCAGCTCCCCAGGATGCTATTGCCATTGCAGCAGTTATTGAGGCAGCCGATCCTTCAGTAACAGCTACCGCAGTGAATACCCAGTCTCTCCCTTTTGACCCCCTGACTGCAACAGGTTCAACTACTATGGTTGGTACTACTGTTACCGGTCCCCTTACAGGCGATCTGATTATCAACGGTATGCCTGTGACTACCGCTGCCACACAAGATGCAGGTGAGATTGCAACAGCTATTAATACTGATACTGTGGTTATGGCTACTGCAAGTTCTACAACGGGAAGCCTCGGAGCTTTTACGGATCTAGCCGTTGCAACTGGAACATATATACTTACTATTGGTGGTGTTGAAATTGCAAATATTGCTGATGTTACGGTTGGTGGGCCCTATGATGATACATATATAGATGGTCGTCTGGCGGATGCTACCGTTGCAGCAAATCTCGCTGCAGCAGGTCTCAGTATAGATACTGGAACAAGTGCCGTTTTAGGAACGCTTTCTTTAACAGATGCTCAGGGCAATAATATTGTCGTTTCTGAAGCAACTACAAATGGAACCACCGGTGGCTTTGCCAGTATCGTGCTTAACACTCCAAGTACCTTTTATGGTTCAGTCACCCTTGACGGAGGCAGCAGCAATATCACCGTAAGTGGTGCGGATGCCGCAGCTGCTGGACTTTCAGTTACAGCCAACAGTTATTCTCTTGATATCGATGGTACGGTTATAACTGTTTCCGGTGCAGATGGTGCTGTCACCGCAGCAGAAGTTGCAAGTGCCATAGATAGCGATGCAGCCTATACAGCATCTATCAATAGTGATACCGGTAATGTAGATATTGCCAGGGTAACCGATGATGGTTCCAGCATGGCTATCAGCGAGGTAGTTGTAGGAATGACTGGTGACGGTTTCACGGCAAACACCCCGACCACACTCTATGGTCAGGTTACCCTCGACTCCATCAATGACATTGTCGTTGATGGTACAGGTCTTGACGCCACAGGTGTTGGCGCAGCCGGGAATGAAACGACAACCATAGATTTGGTAAGTGTTGATACCCGTGAAAATTCCTGGATTGCCATAGCCAGCATAGATGCAGCATTAGACCAAATAGATTCCATTCGTGGTGGTCTTGGTGCGGTGCAGAATCGTTTTGAATCCACCATCGCAAATCTGAATAATGTGGCAGAGAATCTTTCTGCAGCACGATCTCGTATTCTTGATGCGGATATCGCCATGGAAACTTCCGCCATGACCAAAAGTAATATTTTACAGCAGGCAGGAGTATCTATTCTGGCTCAGGCCAACCAGACACCACAGCTGGCCTTATCATTGTTGCAGGGATAGTATAAAGATTTGAAACATTAACCAAAATTAAGTTTGAGTCGGAATTACATAACGAATACGCCAGTAGGAAACTGGGGACATGACCCAATTCGTCTTTATCTTTTGAATTGGGATCGTGTCCCCCGATTCCGGTGTCCTCGATTCCAGATAAATATTGTGCCGTTCAATAACATGGTGAATAGCAACTATTTGAAACACCTGAATTCAAGTGATAAGTGCATAGCCCATTATTTTTTGGACATTAACGC
>CAZIDU010000151.1:0-8688 GCA_964538055.1 uncultured Desulfocapsa sp.
TATACTATAGACATCTATTTATGCCAAGAGGGTAATGTGTCGCTTAAGACCCATCAGAGACATTGAATGACTTGTTGTCTTGGAGAGTTCATACAAGACGGCAAGTGTTGTAAATTAAGCATTTTGACTATTTACCTTTGCTGCCAAGCGTTATATAATTATAAGAAACATTATTGTTTATTTTTTTTAAAAAGCCTTGGTCGGCAAAAGGGAACAGCAGTAGAAACGGCAGTATCATACAGGTAACAGACATTTTATAATTGCTTTTACGGTACATCGTTACTACGTTGTAGACAGTAGTTGTAATTACCAGTACTACAAATGTCAGGAGGAATCATGAAGAAAATAATAATATCAACACTCTTAGGAATTTTCGTTGCAACATCATCCTTTGCTGACTGGATTGAAAACTTTTCAGTTAACAATCAAACCCAGGGCGTTGAGGTTGCTGTTGCAGAAGCACTTAAGGCTGGAATGGATCCCACAAGCATTGTTGACGAAGGACTCAAAATTGCTGGTATCAATCCACAGCATCTGCTGAAAGCTCTTTACTGTGAAGGCACCGACGGAGACGACGTCAAGGCCGCTGCAGACAGTGCCGGTATATCAGACCTTATCCTTGTTGCAGCCTTTGAAAAAGTCTTGTGGAGTGTGGTGATGCGGTGGCAGACAGTCAAGCATATACCCCTATTGCCAGGGCTACTTTTGCTGGGATGCCAAGAGCTCAAAGCACCAATACTCAAAGATTTGTGAGTCAATCGACTTTCTAGAAATACCAATCAGCTCTGTTCGGCTTACCGGACGGAGCTGATTTTGCTTTATCTGTGTCATGCAGCAAATTGAGTATTTTTCCCTTTTTACTTCTTCGACCAAGAAAAAAAACAATGAAAAATCAATGCATTCTCGCTTCGGCTTGCCTTCTTGTTTCCACCTCACTTCCCGTTAACACTGCTGAATCAAACGAGCTAGTAATAGATAAAATGACAATCGTCGCTCAAAATGAGGCGATTATCCCGGCACAGGACACCCCCATGGGACAAGGTCCATCGGGAACATCCGAATCTCTCCTGCCTGAAGACAATCTCCAAACTGAAGACGATGATCTTTTTGGAACCAAGGGCGGCGGATACGTGCATCCCTTCCTAAGCATTGCCGGTGAATATACTGACAACCTTTTCAATATCTACACAGAGGAAAAAAGTAACTTCCTGACAACGCTTTCCCCGGGTATCTGGCTCGCATTTCCCCGGACAAAGGAAGTGCCACTTGCCATTGCACCGAACAATTCAACTGCGGGTGGTCTTCAGATGGCTCTCCCAGATTATCAAAGTTTCGAACGCTATAATGCCTACGTTCTTGGAGCACTGGACTTCAAGTATTACTCTGAGGATTCAGAGCTAAATGATTACGATGCCAACGTGGAAGGCTTTTTCAAATTCAATCTGAGAAGCGGCCTTTCTTTTCAAATTATTGATCACTACACTCGCGGTCAGGATCGCTTTGACATTGGTAACTTTATTGGTGTTGAAAGTCTAAGGCGCTACTATTCTAATATCGCCATAGCCGATATCACCTGGGATATTACAGAAAAAATTGGCTTGAAAGTCGACTACTCAAACTTCTTCCTGGATTACAAAGAAGCCGACGACGCCTTCCTCAACAGAACTGATAACGCTCTCTCAGCCTATGGTATATTCACATTTAGTCCTAAAACTTCAATTTTTCTGGAATACAGATATATAGACGTAAGTTACGACACGGACACAGTTAAAGACAATGATCAGGATTTCATATACGGTGGTGTAAAATGGATTGCCTCCACCAAAACCGCGGTACGGTTCAAAGCAGGTTATCAGCAACGTGAGTACAAGGACAAAATTGCAAATACAATCAGTGAAAACTCAGATAACTCAAACAATGACGGACTTGCTTTTGAGCTGGATGTCCAATACAAGATCACCGAAAAAACAGGCCTGTCTCTTGGCGTTCACCATGAAATAGACGAAACCGATAGTGTTGGTGCACTGGACAAAAGAATTCTTGGCGGGACACTCCGCTACAATCAGGAGTTTGCAGAAGATTTCATAGGAATGATTGATGCCACATATGAAAATGCTGATTACAATCAAGTAATTGGTGACAAACGAGACGATGACCGCTACATCATCCGCCCTGCACTGCAGTATGTTTTCAGTGACTGGCTCATGGCAGAACTAGCCTATAGCTGGGAACAAAGAAAATCAACGGATGAAATTTATGAATATGATACAAACACTGTTTCCTTCAGTTTAAATTCTGCGCTATAATAGAAAAATTTTCTCTTCAGTGGTGCTAGGGAGTATCCCTCTTTTGGTCCTTTGAGAAAGTCCTGTTATATAGAATTTTTTCCATTACTCCCCCTTCTCAACCCATGGTGGCCATGAATAACAGGATGAGTATTTTTTTTTACATGCCAAAGAGACTAACCTTTTGAGGCACAAATACTGAAAATCCTGTTATGCGTAATATTAAATCTTCCGTATCCACTCAAGTATCCTTAGTAGTATTCTGTTTGACAATTCTGTTTTGCTTCTCCACAAACGCTTTTGCTGATGATTATATTGTTGGTCCCGGCGATGTTTTAAAGATTGATGTTTACGATCATATGGACCTCCAAAAGACCGTTCGAGTCTCAAACAACGGTTCAATTGTTATCCCTTTTATCGGCCAGGTTCAGGTTAACGGCATGACATTACCTGAGCTTACCCAAAAGCTCACAACACTACTGGCCGATGGCTACATCGTAACCCCTCAGGTAACAATCTTTATAGAAGAATTCCGATCAAAAAAAGCTGTTATCCTCGGGCAGATATATAAACCAGGAATCGCCGAATTGCGGGGAACCACAACCTTTCTTGAGATTGTCTCCCAGGCAGGTGGCCTGAAAGAAGGTGCTGGTGATACTGCAACCATCAAAAGGATCAAAGATGGAAAACAGGAAGTTATCATTTTAAACATCACTTCCATGGTTGAGGGAGGGGATCTCAGCCAAAACATCCTCATTCTTGATGGTGATACTATTTACATATCCAAGGGCGGCATGTGCTATGTGACTGGTGAAGTTGCTCATCCCGATGCATATTCCTGTGATAACAACACCACTGTTCTTAAACTGATTGCACGAGCAGGGGGATTTACCGGCAAAGCCTCCAAGTCCAGTGTCCGTATTGTAAGAATTGTTAAGGGTGAAAAAACTATCCTTAAAGATGTTGACCATAACACCTCTGTCCTTTCCAACGATATCATCGTCGTCCCTGAAAGCTTCTTTTAAATCCTGTTAGAATAACAAATATGCTATGAACACTATCCCTTCAACTCAGCCAGCTTTTAAGGATTTACAGGAACAGGAAATTCATCTTCGTGACTACGTCAGTGTTATCCTGAAGCGAAAAACGACTGTTCTTACTTTTCTCATTATTACCTTCCTCACTGTTTTTATAGCCACCTACACCGCGACACCTATCTATACCGCGTCATCCCAGGTCCTTATTGAAAAGAACACTTCTTCAAGTGCCATTGTAGGTGGAAATTCATATTCCCGCTGGGATCCCGATTTCCTCACGACCCAATTTGAATTAATCCGTAGCACAAGCGTTACTCACAGGGTTGTCAAACAGTTACAACTTGACACCAAGTACAAACACTATTTCTTTACCGAAGAAAAGGAAGGGCTTTTCAGCTTTCTTTCTTCATTCAAAACCGGAATTAAAGATTTTATCAAAGGCCTTCTCTCCATGGATACTGACGAGTCAATGAATGATTCCGCGGGATCCGGGTTACTTATCACCAGCGAGCCTAAAACAGATGCTCAAATCATTGCCACAAGGATTATGGGCAGTATATCCATTAAGCCGGTTGCCAAGACAAAAACCGTTATCATCAGCTACAGTGATAAGAATCCGGCAATGGCACGATTGGTTACTAATGCCATAATCCAAGCCTATATGGACCAAATTCTTGAAATAAAACTTGCCTCAAGTAATTATTCTCTACAGTGGATGACAAGTAAGGCAGCCGAAGAGCGAAAAAAACTAGAAGGGGCAGAACTTGCCCTGCAGCAATATATGAGAGCCAACGATCTGGTAACCGTTGAGAACAAGCTAGCCGTCTACCCGCAAAGACTCTCGGAATTCAGCTCCAAACTTTCTGAAGCACAAACGGAACAAAAAGAATTTGAATCCCTCTACGCCCAGATCAAAGCCTTAGGGGAAAACTATGATAATATCGAAAAAATATCTGTTTTTGCCGACAACAGTGTACTACAAAACCTACGTGATAAAATTTTTACAACGGAACAAAAAATCAAGGATCTTTCTAAAAAATATGGCTACAAGCATCCGAGAATGATCAATGCCAAGGCTGAGCAAGCCCTTCTGTTAAAAGAGAAAAAATTTGAAGTGGGCAGAATTATAGAGTCTACTCGAAACGCCTACGAACTCACCAAATCACGTGAATCCAACCTTAAGCAACTGCTGGCAAAAACAAAAAACGAGATGCTCAACATAAACGAGCGGTTCACTCAATACACCATTATGAAGCGGGATGTTGACATGAACCGGGTCCTTTATGACGCCCTGACTTCCGGTATAAAAAAAGCCGGCGTCACCGAACAAGCCCAGGAGATTAAGATATGGGTTGTTAAAAAAGCAGAACTCCCTGGAGCGCCGTCAAAACCCAACAAAAAACGCAACCTGATGCTGGGCCTTATACTTGGTCTTTTTGGTGGGATCGGGCTGGCATTTTTTATTGAATATCTCGACAATACTGTGAAGGACGGAAAAGATGTTGAGCAACGCTTTGACTTAACCGTTCTTGGAACCGTTGAACAATTACAGGGGAAAAATGAGGCAATTGAATCTCATCTCCTTGAACACCCACTTTCACCGCTTTCCGAAAATTACCGACTGGTTCGTTCCAGTCTGCTCCTGTCATCCCCGGACCACCCTCCCCGCTCCATACTGGTTACCAGCATGTCTGCTAAAGAGGGAAAAACATCCACAACCTGTAACCTTGCCAGGGTACTCGCCCAGAATGACAAAAAAGTTCTGATTATTGACTGTGATATGCGCAGACCAAGTACACACTCTCTTTTTAATGTCCCCAATTCCTATGGTCTCAGTAACTATCTCACCGGAGATAGCAAAAAGAATCCGATAAATCCTATTCCCGATGAAAAAATTTCCCTGATCACCTCGGGTCCCATCCCTCCAAATCCTGCTGAATTATTACAGTCACGTAGAATGCAACTGCTTATGCAAGAGACGACGAAGTTTTATGATTTTGTACTTCTGGACTCCCCTCCGATACAGCGCGTTACTGACAGCCTTACCCTGAGTACCGTGGTTGACGGAGTAATGCTGATTGCCAGATCCGGTAAAACGACCTATGATATGCTGGATGTTGGATTGAAAAAATTACGCGACATCCATACTCCTATCCTGGGTATTGTTATTAATGGAATTATCAGGAGCAAAAAAGATTCTGGCTACTATAGGTATTACGAGTACTATGACAAAGAATAGGAAGTTATAACGATTCAGCCAGACAAATATACTTGCCCAAACCCTATAATAACCTGCGAGTTATCCGTGATTCGAACCGGAACAGGGGCTTTAGCCCCTGCAGACAGCAAACAAAGTAACATACTATTCACAGAAGTTGTATTTGAGTCGGAATTTATAACTAATACGCTGGTAGGAAACTGGGGACATGACCCAATTCGTCTTTGTCTTTTGAATTGGGATCGTGTCCCCTGATTCCGATTCCGGATAAATATTATGCTGTTCAAAAGGATGGTGAATAGCTACAAAAATGAGAAGATTCGACTTGCTGAGTGCATGCAGGGGCTAAAGCCCCTGTTCCAGTCGTAGATATACGCTGAAGAGTATTAGATGTTTTTTCTAAATAACCCACATGCCGCAGATCAAGTATCACTGCGTGCAAAAACATATCCACCATTTCCCGTACTAACTCCCCATGAAAATATCAGACATCAAAATAGCCATCATCGGCCTGGGCTATGTTGGCCTACCTTTGGCCGTTGAGCTCGGAAAAAGTTTCAAAACTCTTGGTTTTGACATCAAAGAAGCGCGTGTAAAAGAACTCCTAAATGGTAAAGATTCCACCAGAGAAGTTACTCCCGAAGATTTAGCCAATAGTTCAAATCTACAATTCTCCTTTCAGGAGAAAGATTTAAAAGAATACAACTTTTATATCATCGCGGTACCAACTCCCATCGACAAACATAAACAACCAAACCTGCGTCCACTCCAAGGTGCCAGCTCACTCGTTGGCAAAGTCTTATCTGAAGGTGATATAGTTGTATACGAATCAACAGTATACCCCGGAGCGACGGAAGAAATTTGTGTTCCCATTCTTGAAAAAGAATCAAATCTCACATTTAATACCGATTTCTCAGTTGGATATAGCCCGGAGCGTATTAATCCTGGCGACAAAACACATTGTCTGACCACAATCACAAAAGTAACGGCCGGATCCAATCCCGAAGCTGCAGATATCATTGATATCCTTTACGCAAGTATTGTAGAAGCCGGAACCTATAAAGCCAGCTCCATAAAAGTTGCTGAAGCCGCTAAGATCATTGAAAATACGCAGAGAGATGTTAATATTGCCCTTGTCAATGAACTCTCACTTATCTTTCACCGTATGGGAATTGACACAAACGAAGTTCTCGATGCGGCAAGCACGAAATGGAATTTTCTCCCCTTCCGTCCCGGTCTTGTTGGTGGTCATTGCATCGGTGTTGACCCGTACTATCTCACCCATAAAGCCCAGGAAACAGGCTATAACCCTGAGATGATCCTTGCCGGTCGTCGCATCAATGACAACATGGGTGCATACGTGGTCTCCAGGGTTGTCAAACTCATGCTGAAAAAGAAAGTTCATGTTCAAGACTCAAAAGTGCTTATCCTTGGCCTAACCTTTAAAGAAAACTGCCCGGATATACGAAATACAAAAGTCGTCGATGTGATTAATGAATTTGAGTCATATGGAACCAAAATTGACGTATATGATCCCTGGGTCGACAAAGATGAAGCACTACAGGAATATGGCATCAACCTGATTGACTCCCCTGCTTCAGGAATTTATGACGCGATTGTCCTTTGTGTTGCCCACGGCGAATTTCAAACGAAAGGCATTGAATGGATTAAATCTTTGGGAAAAGTGCAAACCATTATCTATGATGTAAAGAATATCCTCCCCAGCGACGCTGTGGATGGAAGATTATAAAAAAACCAGGTTACGATGCGGAAGGTACAGAAAGGCTGAAGGCCCCGTATAATGTTACTTTTTCTTCAGTCTAAAACCCTTTAGCCTATACACCTTGTCGCAATAACAAATACGCTGGCAGGAAACTGGGGACATGACCCAATTCGTCTTTTTCTTTTGAATTGGGATCGTGTCCCCAGATTCCGGATAAATATTGTACCGTTCAATAGCATGGTGAGTAGTTACATAATTAAAAGATTATTTCAAAGTCTACGCTTATCTCCTCTTTTCTTATAACATGAGTCCAGAATAAGGTACCAATACAATGACACAATACAAGACACTCCAAAACTACCTGACAAGTAACCAGCACACCTGGCTCATCACCGGTGTCGCCGGCTTTATCGGCTCCAACCTCCTTGAGACCCTTCTCAAACTCAACCAAAAAGTTGTTGGTTTAGATAATTTTTCCACCGGATTCCAACATAATTTTGATGAAGTGCAATCACTGGTAAGCGATGCACAGTGGCAGGGATTCACATTTATTGAAGGTGATATCCGTGACATAGATGATTGCAGACATGCATGCAGCGGTGTTGACTATGTACTCCACCAGGCAGCCCTTGGTTCTGTACCCCGATCCATCGAAGACCCGATCACTACTAACGAAAATAATATCAGTGGTTTTCTGAATATGCTGGTTGCTGCAAAAGACGCCAAGGTACATGGTTTTGTTTACGCAGCATCAAGCTCCACCTACGGCGATCACCCGGATCTACCTAAAGAAGAGGACAAAATTGGCAAACCTCTCTCACCTTACGCTGTTACAAAGCTTGTAAACGAACTGTATAGCGATGTCTTTGCCAAAACCTACGGATTCAATACAATAGGTCTCAGATATTTTAATATTTTCGGACAACGCCAGGATCCGAATGGGGCTTACGCTGCAGTTATCCCAAAATGGTTTGCGGGGCTCATAAAAAATGAAACAGTTTTTATCAATGGTGATGGCGAAACAAGTCGTGACTTTTGTTTTATTGAAAATGCCGTGGAAGCAAATTTATTGGCAGCAACTGCGAAGAATGAAGACGCATCAAATCAAGTGTACAATGTTGCCTTTGGTGAAAGAACAACTCTTAATGAGCTCTATCAGTTCATAAAAGAGAGAGTTATCCCGACCAATCCATCTGCCGCGAATGCAAAACCGGAATACCGGGATTTCAGAGCTGGAGATGTTCGCCATTCTCTTGCGAATATCTCAAAAGCAAACGAACTTATAGGCTACCGGCCTGTTTTCTCCGTAAAACATGGCCTGGACAAAGCAGCAGAGTGGTATTTACGGAACCTGGGATAAGTCTAACCATCGGTTATTACTGCACAAATACCAGTACCAGATTACTGGTATTTCCAATGGAGTAT
>CAZIDU010000152.1:0-8275 GCA_964538055.1 uncultured Desulfocapsa sp.
ATGACCCAATTCGTCTTTGTCTTTTGAATTGGGATCGTGTCCCCAGATTCCTGTCAGCGTCTTTTGAATTGGGATCGTGTCCCCAGATTCCGGATAAATATTGTGCCGTCCAATAGCGTGATGAATAGTTACCTTCAGCAAATACCTGTTAGTTGCCCCCCCCACTGTAGCTATTCAGCGGGGCACGATATCCCCCTAACTTCTGAACTGTCGTAACTGTTCAGAAGTGCCCATATTCGTCCATTTGATCCTGCGCAGCATATGAAGTTATATGTAAGCAGGATCAAATGGACGAATATGGGTGCTTCCGAATAGTTACATTTTATATCCCGTTATCACATTGGAATACTGAGAACTCTTAGTCATGGAACGGAAAAACGGCAAATTAGCAATGGAATCCTCACTGACTCCCGCACGCCTCAAGCCCTTCCCCATACCAAAAAAGGTGCTCTCCTCCTGCTCCCAGTCACTTATTCCATGGTTCTTTGCAATGGCTGTAATCTGACGCTGATAATCATCGGTGCTTTTCTCCCGACTAACATACAGTACGGTAACAGCAGCCACATCCTCTTCGTAAACGGTACCTGTTTCTTTAATTTTTGTTTCTTCCTCACCACCACCAGAAGATGACGTTGAAATGGAAGTTATAGAATCGAGACTCGCTGAAACAGAATCCGATGACTTTTCCAGAGAATAGGAAATAGAGCAGCCCGTCTGTATCAGGGATGCGGCACACAACAAAGCAATATATAGAGACTGTTTTTTAGAAAACAAATTGATCCTCTTTAGTTAAAATTTAGTCCCCTCCTTTTAACATAGAGCCCATTCGCTTTCCATTACTCTTTTATCCAGATATTTTATCTTTAAGGATCGGATCAGTCCAATATGCAGGTTACAAATAATCACCATTGAAGGCTTACGACTTCTCCGCAAACACAATGTACCTGAGATTTGTATTTGCCCGCAAAGTATCAAACGGATAACAGGTGAGCAGTGTTAAAGCAAAAGAGTCGCTCTCCTGAAAATAGAGCTCTTCAGCTCCATGAATCATGGTTTCCCTGACTCTATAACTCTGTAATCTTCCATTCGACGTCTGCAGAGTCACCACATCATCCTTTTTCAAATATTGTAAAAATTGAAAGCTGGTATCTCTGTGCCCCGCCAGAATACAATGGCCATTATCACTGGGCGCACTGCTGGCCGGAAGATGTCCCGGCCCAAAGGCCAGAACCTCACCACTATCCCCCTCGAGCACAATCAGATCGATCCCCAATCGCTGCACCTGCAAACGTGCCACGGGCCAGGTATCGGCCCATGGCCATGGCTTTGTCTGCCTGCCACTTGTCAGTGTCTGTTCCCAGGCATGTTGTAAAAGAATTTGAGCAAGCACCGCCTTTGTGCGAATCCAGCAACCATCAGCCAGGAGGAAACCTCCGCTTGTCAGAAGAGCAAAGGCGGTGATGCGCAAAGCCCATGCTTTCATACTCGTTGCCTCCGATTCCAGTAGAGAAGTAAAAAGGCAGCGAGGAGCAGAAGCACTCCCATAATCATTCGGAGCTGAGCCGGAGTTGCGGTTTGCGCTGTACCGCCAAATATTTTCTGCGCTTGCCAGCCATGGGGAAGGTTATTTTTCAATACTGACTGACTGATATCCTCTTCGAGAGGACGTGACACCTGTTTTTCAACAGCCACCAGACTGGTGTAGCGACTGACCAGATGATGGGTCAAAGCGGTATCCAACACCTCCTTACGGACATGGTCCTCCTTCGCCCCCAGTGCCAGGGTATCCACCAGAGAGCGAATCTTCTTTCTTGCCCAGAGTGTTGCAACTCCTGACCTCTCTGCAAGTGTTTTCAGGTTTAGCGACTCCTGCCACCTCTCAACGCCGAGACGGCCACTGATATTCAGCATCTCCTGTTCAGTCCCTTCCGGAATTTTTAGCGAAACGACCAGAGGCTCCCCGGCATAAAGATCCGGAATAGGATCAGGATAACTTTGCAAAGAGCGACCACTGCTCGTTTTCAGTGTGATATCCGTAATTGCAGGATGTTCCAGTTTTTGAAATAATCGACCCATCTTCTGCTCTACTTCACTGGTCTTTCCAATATAGGTGTAACTCCCCCGACCCATGACAGCAGCGCGTGACATAAAATAGGAATTGGGAGCAGAGCCTATGCCAACGGTAAACAACCTGGAATCACCAAGCCGAGAAGCTATCGTAGCAAGAAGCTCCTTTTCATTGCCCACACTGCCATCGGTGAGAAACATCACCTGACGAATCCGTTCATGGTTCTGTTTTCCATCGAGTGCCAGATCAAGTGCTTTTGCAATCTCGGTCCCGCCATTCGCTTTAAGCGAACTTACAAACCGGATCGCCTGCTTCCGGTGCTCTGCATCGGCCGCTTCGGCATGCTCAAATAACTTACTGGCAGTGGAGTTAAACTCAATAACATTAAAGCGATCATGGTCAGTGAGACGTGAAATGGCAAGAATCAGAGCTTCCCTGGCCTGAACAATTGATGTGCCTGCCATGGAACCCGAGGTATCCAGCACAAAAACAAGTTCTCTTGGAGGTGCTTGCTTACTGCTATCCAATATTGGGGGACTCAGCATCATTAACAAATAGGTATCACTGCCACGTTTTTCACTAAAAAGTGCCGCCTGGGGACGAGCCTGTTGTGCAGCCTCCCATTCCAGTACAAAATCACGATCCGCCTTCACATTCCCATCAAAGCGAATCAGTTTTACATCCCTCTCCTCATCAGCCACGATGATACCATGGTATAGACTCTCAACTCTGGCAATGGAGAACCCGGCTGCCAGTTCAACCATAAGCCGAACTGGATTCAAGTTTTGCTCTCCACTTGGTGCAACGGGAGGAGTAATACGGGAAGCATCGGGAACCTGATCAGTATCCATGGCCCAGCCAGTCCCGCTAAAATGTAGGGATTCCTGCTCTCTATCGTGTATACCAGGACTCCCTGGAATATATCGTGGACCAACCACCATGGGGAAACGAAGGGAAAATATTCCATTACTCAATGCCACCACCTGCTGGAATTCTATTTCCACCTCAATCTCTTCACCGGGAGCAATGTTTGCCACGGCCATGGTAAAAATATTGGGTCGTTCCTGGGACAGAAGAGAAGCCTTTTTACCTTCTTTCTTTGCCTGTTCGTACACTGTCTTTGCTTCTTCCTTCTCCTTTATCTCCCCTTCAATAACCCTGTCACCAATCCTCATGCGCAGCTGATCTACAGCAGACTCGTCGGGTAGAGGAAAGACATAGATTGCCTCCTGCCACTGATCCGTGCCGTTGACAAAGCGTTGCCGTACCATGGTTCTTGCCGTCATGGCACTGATATATATTTCCACATCCTTTGAAAGCTGCGGAGCGGCAACAAATTTGCCTTCATTCCCATTCGTCGCAAAGAGCAAAGCCCCTTGGCGTATTCCTGATAAAGTCACCTCTTGATTTTCGCTCGAATCCACAGCCGCATAGCTATCCACCACCATCGATAGAAGAACAATGAACATCACAAATCCCACATACACAATGAAGAGTGTATTTCCCGGATCCGGTGCTGCCCTTCTTCTATCATCTTTGCCATTGGCCATTTTCTTCTCCTGTTCTGGTAAAATTCAAAACCTCATTTTTCATTGTAAATCCAGTAAAGCCCATCACAATGACAATGAGAGGAGAGAACAATGACATTTTACGCTCGAAAAATGACACATTATGACAATGGGTTCCCAAGGCTGGTCAGAAGCGTTTTTCTATGCTAATACAATGGAAATAAACATCCTCGATTATGGAGAAAAATGACATATACAATAGCACTGGTGGAAGACGATGAGGCTCTGCGTAACAACTACGCTCAAGCTCTGTTGCGAGATGGTTACCAGGTAAACAGCTATGATTCCAGAGCTGAAGCAAGCACCGCCTTTGCCAGTAAGCTCCCGGATCTTGCCATCCTCGATGTGATGCTACACGATGAAATGGAGGGAGGGTTCGAGCTCTGCCGTGAACTGCGCAACCTCTCTCCCATTCTTCCCATTATCTTTCTTACTGCCAGAAATTCTGACCTGGATCGTGTTTCCGGTCTCCGCCTCGGTGCCTGGGATTACCTCACCAAAGACACCACTACTCTGGACTTCCTCCCGGTGCGCATCTCGGCTCTTTTTAAGATGCTGGAAGCCATTGCAGGAACAGCAACACGCCTGGATGAAACCATCATCGTCCATGGTTCAGTTCGTGTTGAAGAGGAACGTAAACAAATCTACTGGAAGGACAAACAGATCAGTTTGACCCTTACGGAATTTTGGATTCTAAGCGCCCTTGTACGTCGCCCTGGTCATGTCAAATCACATGACCAGCTTATGGCGGCAGCAAATGTGGTGGTTACCAATAACGCTATTGCCGCCCATGTGAGACGAATAAGAGAAAAATTTCGTGAAACAGACCCAGCATTTGATACCATCAGGGCCGAGTATGGTATGGGTTACCGCTGGATTGAACAATAAATATTTTTACGTTACACATATTCAGGAAACATCTTAAATGGCAGTTTTTCTTCAGTGGTTAAGATTACCAATGGCTCCATTCTTATATTTCTTTCCATATTTCTGTTAAAAATATCTCAATTGTGATTGAATAAAAAAAGCACTGCTTGTGACGAGAAGAACCAAGAAGAATCTTAAGTTTTCCAACTATTCATCCTGGCTTGAGAGCGCCAGTGAATATCTCTATCTGTTTAACTACTTCTTGTCCTCTGATTATTTTTCTGAGTTTAAGCTTCGCAGCTATCTGTTTTTTTTCTTTTTTTTGAAGATAGCCTTTGAACCTGGTAAGGAATTGGGGTTTATGAGTTCTTATTATAGATGGTGATATACTTAACTTTTGCTGGACTCTAATTTTGTTGAAGATGACATCCTATTTTATTCGTAGACCAAAAAAAATGGGACAGACAAATGAATAATCTACGAAAAACACTTTTTATCGTAATTATTATTTCTTTCGGGCTTTCTCTGTCAAAAATCCAATCCGTACATGCCCAGGGAGAATCAAAAAAAACGCTTCACGTTGTGGATGCATCATCCAACAATTTCCCCCCAATGAATTTTCTTGGTAAGGATGGGGGCCTTACCGGCTTTGGTCGTGAAATGGCTGATGCTGTCATCAAAGAAGTTGGGGGAGAAGTTGAACATATTCATTCCTCGCAGTGGGTAGAGGTGCTTAATTGGCTTGAAACAGGCCAGGCCGACTTTATTCACGATACAGGTTACACACAAGAGAGAGACCAATTTCTTGATTACTCTGATCCTATTATTGCAATGCCAGAGGTTATTTTCGTTAGACCTGATGAATATTCTATCAACGGTCTTGATTCTCTCAAGGGAAAAACGGTTGCATGTGTCAATGAACACATTACCCACCTTTATTTAAAACAATTTCCTGAAATATCAGTATTTATAGTCAAAACGCCAGTTGAAGGTATCTATGAACTCATCAGCGGAAAAGTCGATGCTTTTGTATATCCTAAACAGATTGCTCTTTATCTTGTACAGAATTTAAGATTACGAGACAAAATTAAAATAACCGGAAAACCCTTGAGGACTTTATCATGGTCGATGGTTGTCAAGCAGGGCAATGAAGAACTATTGCAACGTCTGAATGAAGGGATAGCCAAAGTACACAAAAGCGGGCAGTACGATCGCATTTATAAAAAATGGTGGGGAGGAAAGGTTCTATCTGGCTATACAAAAGAACAACTGGTAATTCTTACAATAATGGCAACTGGTATCTCCCTTGCGGTCATAATGTCAATAACCCTATTACTCTTTTCACGCAGGCTCAAAAAAAGAGTACAAGAGAAAACTATATCGCTCTCTCGAGAAGTTGAAGAACGCAAAATAATAGAGGCAAAACTGGAGGCAGAAAAAGAATTTATTAACGCTGTTCTTGAAAACATAGAAGACGGCATTGTTGCCTGCGGCAAAGATGGAGTTTTGACATTATTTAACAGGGCAAGCATAGAGTTTCACAACCTTCCTGAAAAGCCGATTCCTGCAGAGGAGTGGGCTCAGCATTATGACTTATTCCTTGCTGATGGCATTACTCCAATGAAAAAAGAAGATATTCCACTGTTTCGTGCATTACAAGGTACTCACGTAAAAGAAATGGAAATGGTTATAGCACCAAAAAATGGAAAAAATCGTATCTTACTAGCCTCTGGCCAGCCTTTACATGATGAACGTGGGGAGTTACTTGGAGCAGTAGTTACAATGAATGATATTACTGAGCGCAAATATGCCGAGGCTGAACTGCAGAAAGCCAACGCTGTGCTTGACATAAAGGTCCAGGAGCGAACTCGTGAATTGCTGAAATTATCCGAAAATCTGTCCAAAGAAATTGACGAACGAAAAAAATCAGAGGACGATTTAGCTCTGAGCAAGATGGAGCATGAGGAAGCTCAACAAATTGCTCAAATTGGACATTGGGCATTGGATCTTTCTGCCGATGACTTAACCTGGTCCGATGAGGTATTCCGTATATTTAAATTAAAAAAAGGTGAAAAACCTACTTATGAGTATTTCCTGAGTATAATTCATCCAGATGACAAAGATGATGTTAACAATGCTTTTTACGATTCCGTAAAAAATAAGACTGATTATGATATCACCCACCGATTGCTTTTTAATGATGGCAGCATCAAATATGTCCATGAACAAGGCAAGACATATTGTGACCAAATCGGAACGCCCTATCGCTCAATGGGTACTGTGCAAGATATTTCTTTGCAAAAAACAATAGAAGATGAAAAAGAACAATTAATGCAAAAACTGGAGCAGTCTCAAAGAATGGAGGCAATTGGTACCCTGGCTGGCGGCATTGCCCATGATTTTAACAATATCCTTACCCCCATAATCGGCTACACGGAGCTTGTCATGGGGGCATTGCCACAGGGGAGTGCAGAAGTCTCCATGTTGCATGAAGTTAAAGATGCAGGCATTCGGGCCAAAGAATTGGTCAAACAGATCCTTTCTTTCAGCAGAAAGAGCGAGCAGGAGAAGGTTCCACTCAAAATTACCGTTATTGTTAAGGAAGCACTGAAGCTCCTACGTTCCTCTATCCCCACCTCAATTGATATTAAACAGGATATTGATGAAAACTGTGGGCCAGTCATGTGTGACGCCACCCAAATCCATCAGGTTATGATGAATCTGGCAACCAACGCCTATCATGCTATGATGAGTGATGGAGGAGTCTTGGAAGTGTCCATGAAAGGTATAGCCTTAAGCGAAGAAGAATCCAAATTAATAGAGAATCTTCCTATGGGGAAATATGTCCGCATAATTGTGAGCGATACTGGACAAGGCATAGATCCCAAAACGCTGGACAAGATATTTGATCCGTATTTTACGACCAAAGAAACAGGAGAAGGAACAGGGCTTGGTTTATCGGTGGTTCTCGGGATAGTGAAAGACCACGGAGGTCATATAAAAGTTTATAGTGAAAAGGAACAAGGAACAACATTCGCGGTGTATCTCCCTGAGATTAAAACCCAGGAAAAAAATGCACATACAGAGGAGGTTGGAGCCTTGCCCCTTGGCAATGAACGAATTCTTCTGGTTGATGATGAGGAGGCAATCACGACAATGCTCACTCTAATCCTTGAAAGACTCGGCTATAAGGTGACTTCTAAAATCGATAGCATCGAAGCCCTTGAATGTTTCAGGGAGAACCCAAGTCAGTTTGATCTTGTTATCACCGACCAAACCATGCCCCATATCTCCGGATCCGAGTTGGCAAAAAGGATGCTTGAGATAAGGTCCAATATCCCCATTATTCTCTGTACAGGTTATAGCTCTCTCATATCAAAAGAAAAAACCGGCGCCCTTGGTGTCAGGCATTTTCTTATGAAGCCGGTTATGATTCCTGAGTTGGCTAAGACTATACGGAAAGTGCTAGGAGATAAGTGATCAATTGAATTTAATAGATGGCACAATCGGGTAACCGAGAGGTTGTCTCCTCAGCCCCACAACACCCCCGCACTGGGCGTTTCAATATGGTTATTGGGCCAAATCCGGATTGTGGTGGATTGAGATTGCCACATCGAAGATTTGATTTTATTCAAACATCCTCCGGTTGTTAGATCTACTGTTGCTATTAGGAGTGGGTGGTATTTCCCGTCCTTGCTCTAGGCCATTAACCGTAAAAGCAGCAATTCCCAGAGGCAGTATAGAAAGAGAAAAATAGTGTCCTGCAACATGC
>CAZIDU010000153.1:0-8217 GCA_964538055.1 uncultured Desulfocapsa sp.
GGGAGGATTGGAGGGTACGACTGTGGGGAAAAGTCAGCAAGGAGAATTGGCAGCGCCCCTCTCCGCGTAGCGGTTTAGTTCTCAGGAGTAAGCTAAAGTTGCAGTTGTTCTTTAAATGGTTAACCTTGCCGAAAGCTCCCTTTCATTTTTTCCTGTTAAAAATAAATCAGAAGTGATTTACTTAAATTGTGCCACACAGTACCACATTTTTTAAAAAGGGAAACATCTCAATAACACCTGAATCTTCTCCTGTTAGCATTGCCACTGGATTGACCCATAACTGTCTGATATCTTACGCAACATATTAAGATAAAAAAGGGTGAACCGTACCTGAAAATAGGTTCAATATCAACTTATCAGGGAAAATAAAGCTGATAATAAATGGTCCGAACAAGCATCCTAAAAACAACTGTGTATAAACAGCACGTTACGTAGGTTAGTGTCAATATGAACCTCATCGCCTTCACCCCTTGCCAATGTCAAGAGAACGGCTGGAAATTATAGAAGAGGGTATTCAACAACCTACCCAATTCAGTAGTAGATTATGAACAGGATATCAATTGGTTGGCCGTTTTGTTTGGCTGCATTTTTAAAAAAAAGGAAAACATATGAAAGTAAAAGACATATCTATCGGTATGAAGTTAGGTCTAATGGCGGCGAGCATATTACTGCTCACCGCAGTGGTCGGTTGGCAGGGGATGAGTGGTATAAAAAGCCAAGGGGTTGTGGCGCATGCCTTGGAGCGTCTTCTGGATATTAACGTCAATCTGGCAGAACGGGAAATAGATCATTTGAATTGGGCTAATAAGGTAAATGCCTTTCTCCTGGATGAGACAAAAGAAACGTTAACAGCAGGGATAGATCATAAGGCATGCCAACTGGGGATCTGGCTTGCAGATAAGGAGAAAATGGATGCCATCTACACACTGGCACCAGGACTGGAGGCAATTTTAGAGGGTATGGAAGGGGATCATGCAGCGCTCCATCAAAGTGCTTCCAACATACAGAAAATTGTAGCAGGAAACAGTGGTAGTCGGGAAGGTATTGGTGCAGCTCTCTTAGAGATATATCAGACGGAGAGCGTTCTTGCCTTGGCGGGAGTCAAAGGGGCACTCCGGGAAGGCATCAAGGTAATTCATGAGCGTGTCGTTGAGGAGAAAGCCCAGCTTTATAGTACAGAGACAAAGACAAGGCGAAATATCATTGCAGCCATTGTGGTTGCAATTGCTCTTGGTGCGGCAATAAGTTATTTCATTGCTCGAATGGTGTCGGGGCAGATTGGCCAGGCCGTCGCCTTTGCCAAAGCTCTTGCCAGTGGAGATTTTTCCAAGACCCTGGCCATCTCCCAGAAAGATGAGGTTGGAGTGCTGGCGTCGGCACTGAATGCAATTGTAGCGAGTCTGCAGGCCATGGTCGGAGAAATTAAAACCAGCAGCAAAGCACTCTCGGATGCCTCGCTAAGTCTGTCTGCAGTGTCTGAGCAGATGGCCGACGGTTCTGAGCAGACATCAATGAAAGCAAACACTGTGGCTTCCGCTTCTGAAGAAATGAGCGCCAATATGGATTCCGTCGCTGCAGCAACGGAACAGGCTGCAACGAACGTCAATATGGTTGCCTCAGCTGCAGAAGAGATGACGTCCACCATCAGTGAGATCTCCGCCAATACGGCGAAAACCAGTGCAATGGCAGATGATGCCAGTAAAAAGGCGAGCCAGGCGTCTGAGATAGTCAATGACCTGGGGCGTACGGCCAAGGAGATAAGCAAGGTTACGGAAACTATTACTGAGATATCAGAGCAGACAAATCTCCTGGCCCTCAATGCCACCATCGAGGCGGCCCGTGCAGGTGAGGCTGGAAAGGGATTTGCTGTGGTGGCCAATGAAATAAAGGAACTTGCTAAACAGACGGCGGCGGCCACTCAGGACATTAAAACTAATATTGAGGGGGTTCAGGACGCTACTGGGAGGACAGTGACAGAGATTAATGCAGTAAACAGCATAATCGATGATGTGAATGGAATGGCATCGACGGTGGCCTCAGCAGTTGAGGAGCAGTCGGCAACGACACAGGAAATTGCAGGTAATGTAGCCCAGGCCTCCCAGGGGATCCAGGAGGTGACTGAAAACATAGCCCAGGTGGCAACGGTTACGACGGAAATTGCAAGTGAAATAGCAGATGTCAGTGCCACTGCAACCGAACTTAATCAAAGTAGTGAGCAGGTCCAAGAGAGCGGCAGGGGCTTGAAGGTCCTTGCTGTAAACCTTGAAGAACTGATTGCTAAATACAAGGTGTAGGGCGTGACACATCCTGCTCCGCTGTGTAAAGGGCTGGCTCTTTAGCACATCGGAGCGGGATTACCGCGATTGTCCCCCGTTTGTTCTGAAGTTCGACTGAGCTGGTCAAATAAAAGTGGACATTTTATTAAGCGACTTTTTGTAAAGCCGGTTCTTTTTCAAATTCCATTGGGGCCAAATATCCCAAATATGAACGACGGCTAGAGTGCGTAATAGCCACTGCGGGTAAACACACACGGACAGCAAAAAAACCCTCCTCCTGTACTTTTTTTGTTGTCCGTGGTTTGCAGTGTTAAGGATTGCCAATCCGAAGGTGCGATCATTACTTCAGCACTCCAACTTTACCTTCCTGTGCACCTTCGACCTGGTCTTTCCTGATCGTTGATCGTCGATACATTTTTGGGGCCTGAGGGGATCAGGGATAAGGTACTGACATGGTGCACACGTAACCCCCTGACATTATCACACCCGGAAAAGTGTGCTAACCGTAATCTTTTGTGGTTGACAGACTCTCAAATTCTTACGTGTGCCAAGCATACAATCTAAAAAAAAGACCAACTCAGCTCAAACTTCCAGAAGTAACAGCAGCAATAAAAGCATAACGGCCTAGCTTTCCGATAAAGACCAGGACAGAAAAAAGAAAAAAGTTGAATCGCAGGGAGCCCGCCACCAGACAGAGTGGGTCACCAATTATCGGTAACCAGGAGAGCAGCAGTGTCCAGGAACCATACCTGCGGAAGAGGGCCGTGGCTCTCTCTATCTGCTTCGTATCTATTCGCAGGACCTTCTGCAGCAAAAAAACTGATCCCCACAAGCCAATCCCGTAGGTGGTGCAGGCCCCAAAAAAATTCCCCACGGTGGCCACGGTCACCACACTCCCCGGATCAAAGGAATTAAAAATCAAGGTGATCAGCAACCACTCAGATCCCAGAGGCAGGATCGTAGCCGCGAGGAAACTCAATACAAAAAGAGCCGGTAAGCCATTATGCAACAGGAACTGTTCCACTGTTACCCCTTACCTTGTAAAGCTGTCTCTTTTTTGGATGGCCTGTTCCACAAAAGGATAAATTGTCTCTGCAATAATTGTATGGCCCTTCTCATTGGGATGAATCGTATCAGTTTGATTGAGAGTAGGTTCACCAGCTACCTGCTCCAGGAAAAAAGGAATAAGAAGACAACCCTGTTGGCTGGCTACAGACGGATAGATATCAGCAAACTCCCTGGTATACTCTTCACCAAGGTTCTGAACTATCTGCATACCAACGAGCAGCACGGTAATATTCCCTTCCTGCAGCATCTGCACCGCTTGAGTAATATTCTCCCGTACAAGCTCGGGAGGAATACCACGGAATCCGTCATTGGCACCTGTTTCCAGGATAACAATTTCTGGTTTCTGAGCCACTATCCATTTTATTCTTGAGACGATGCCACTACTGGTCTCGCCGCTGATCCCTGCGTTCACCACCTGCCAGCGATGCCCATTGTCATGGAGTTTCTTTTCCATAATTGCCGGCCAGGCCTCATTTTCCATTACCCCCAGTCCTGCAGTCAGACTATCGCCAACAGCGATAATGGTCCCGGTATGTTGGGGGACAGCAATCGGCTCCTCGGTTTTGAACGGGGATTCCTGTTGGTCGCAACTGAGCAGAAAAACAATACACAGTAACCAGGAAATGTTCATGAGGAAGTGGTGAGCCACAGTGTTTTTGTTTATTTTTGGCATTTTTTAATCTCGGTATATTTGTAGATATGGAATGGAAATTTAATACAATTAAACACAGTAAGCTCCCGGAAGTGGGACTTCAGTCCCGCCGATTACACTTTGAGGCTGGACTAAAGTCCCGCTTCCGGAGAGTTGCAAATTACGTGTTTCCTGAAACAATGTTCACGTTATTTGCGCTTCGCTCCTTATCTCCTGAGGGCGCACAACAAAGAAGATAAAGAGTTTTGTCGATTCCATCAATCCTGTATTTCATCTCGAAGATAGACAATCGGTTTCTGCTGTAAAATTGAAACCGAGGCCCCAAGGCCCACACCAATAACCAGCACCAAGGTCGCAGCAATCATAAATACCGTACTGCCCAGTACTGGCTGGTAGGCAATATCGAATATTTGGCGGCAAATGAGCCAACTGCCAACATGGGAAATCAACGTCGCAAGTGAAGAACTCAATAATGCAATAATGAGATTTTCATAGCTAAACACCTTGAGGACAAAAGATCCTTTGGCACCAAGGATCTTAAAGTAGACAGCTTCCCGGATCCTACCCAAACGCGTTGCGAAAATAGAACTGATAATGATCAACACTCCGGCAACAATTGAAAAGGAAGTGAAAAACTGAATAATGGAAGACATCTTATCCATTATTCCCCCAAGAACCTTCACCGTCGCCCCTATATCAATAACGCTGATATTAGGCAAACTAACCGCAAGTGTATTCTGTAATACGGTCAGCTCATTCCTATCTATTTTGACGGCACAAAAGTTGGTCTGCGGAGCCTCCTTCAGGGCTCCTTCCGGAAAGACAAAATAAAAGAAGGGGCGCACCTTTGATTCCGTTCGAGTCCGCATACTTGTGACCCGCGCTTTGAGTGGAATACCCTGCACCTTAAAAAGCAGGAGATCACCTAACTTGATATTCCCGTTCTCCGCCACACTATCCAATACTGAAACGGGCAGTTCTCCACGACCCGACAGTTCATCGCCCCTGTTACCAAAAAGAGTCTGCCCCTCTAATAACTGCTCGTCCTTGAGGAGGACATCACGGTGGGTAAGGTTGAATTCACGGGTCATGCTGTCGCCCCGTTTTCTTTTTTTATCCTTGTCCCTGTTAATTGGATGACTATTAATCGAAGCCAGCCGAGCTCGGATTATGGAAAAATACTCTGCCTCTCTCCCGAGAATATCAGCAAACTCCTTTTTCTGCCCGGACTGGATATCCAGAAAATAGGCATTGGGCAGATTTTCAGGATAAGACTCTATAAAGGTGGCCCGTAAATTCTGATTAATACAATATATGGAGAAAATAACTGCCAGTGAAGTACTGAGAGTGATAACAATGGCCCTGGTGCCATTATTTGGCCTGAACAGGCCGCGAAGGGCCTGCCGGAGTGCCAGAGATCGCGGCCTGCTCTTTTTCATAAGAAGGAGCACTCCCTGGGTAAGCAAAGCTGCCAGGCCAATAAGGGCAACGATTCCAACTATGAAAAACAAACCGATTTTCACATCTTCCAGCTGCCAGACAACCAGTCCTATAAAGAATAAAACAATAAGTACAATGGTACCGTAATAAAGAATCCCCCGTTGTCCCTTATCTACCTCTTTCCGAAAGATAAAGGCCGGTTTCAAATTTCTGAGACGCTGCAGGGGAAGAAAAGAAAACAGTCCCACCACAACTATCCCCAGAACAAGTCCTTCAAGGACAACACTCCAGGAAATCGTCAGTACAACATTTGTTGGAAGAATACCGGCAAAGAGAATGGGGAAATAGAGCTGCAACAGAAAGCTCAAAATAAGTCCCAAGAGCGTTCCGACTGCACCGAGCAGCATAACCATGGCCATAAAGTTGCAGAGAATAAAGCGGTTTGTGGCACCAACTGACTTCATGATTGCAATTGTATATTCACTTTCACGGAACACAGCGTAGAGCGATGTCTGGATACCGATACCGGCCAGTACCAGAGTAAAAAGGCCAACAAGGTTGAGGAAAAAGAGCAGGTTACTGAAAAAACGTTTAATTCGTGAATTATCAGTCTTAAAGGTACTCACACTTTCCTGAGGAACAACCGCTTTGGCAGACAACTCTTCAGCGAGTCCGTCAACACGAGCGGGGTCATTCACTTTAAGAAGATATTTGAACTGTATCCTGCTACCTTTTTTGATAAGATCGAGTTTTTCTAGATCGGCTGCTGCAATAAAGATCCGCGGGCCAAAGGAAAAAAAAGAAACCGGGCGATCCGGCTCCAGAACGACGACATCAGCAACCCTCAATACGGCTGAGCCTATCTGCAAACTGTCGCCAACTTCTGCACCCAGGCGGTCCAAGAGTAACTGTTCAACGACGATTGCTCCTTCCCTGAGTACTGCTGAAAACTCCCGCCCTGAAAGCAACTCCACCCTGCCATAAAAAGGATAGCCCTTTTCTACCACCTTCAAGTCGCTAAGAAGGGACTTCTCTGTTCGAGGACTGCTGGCCATACTGTAAAAGGTATTAATCAGCGCAGCTTCAACAATCCCCTGCTGTTCGTACTCATGAACAGCCTCGAGCAATGCCTTGGAAAAGGGATAGTGGGAATCAAGCCTGATGTCAGCCCCGTGGAGTTGCCTGGCATCCTGAAGCATTGAGCGGCGAACACTGCTGCTAAAGCCTCCCAACGAAGTCAGAATAAGAAGGGACAGGGCAACACAGGCCATAAAAATAATGGCCTGTTTACGAGAGCCATTTATTTGCCTGAAAATGAAACGAAGATAGAGCATCTACCTAGTTTACCAGCTCAGAAGAATGGACAATCCTGCCATCAACGAGACGGAAGACATGATCCGCCTGACTGCTTATCTCATGGCTGTGAGTAGCCAGTACCAAGGTTGTTTGATACTCCCGACGTAGCTCCAGGAGAAGTTGCAGTATGATTTTACCATTGGCCGAGTCCAGATTACCGGTGGGCTCATCGGCAAAAACAATCTGCGGTCTGTTGATAAGGGCCCTGCAGATGGCAATCCGTTGTTTTTCGCCTCCTGAGAGCTGGTGCGGAAAATTATCTGCCCTCTGACTGAGCCTCACCCGATTCAGCAATTCCTCTGCCTTGGAAACAGCCTCCGGGTCCCTGTTTAATTCAGCCGGAAAGGAGATATTTTCAATCGCAGTCAAAGAAGGTACAAGATGAAAAGACTGGAAGACGTAGCCGATTGTCCGATTGCGAAAGGGGGCGAGTGCATCCTCACTCAAGTTGCTGATATCGGTGCCTGCAAGTTTGATTGTTCCTGAGTCCGTTCGGTCCAATCCCGACAAAAGACTTAAGAGCGTTGATTTACCACTGCCACTTTGTCCTTCAATAACGACAAACCCGCCAGCTTGAACAATGAGACTTACATCATTCAAGACACTGATCCGCCGGGAATCCACAGTATAGGATTTACTCAGTTGTATCGCTTCCAGTCCATTGCCCAACATATATTTCATCCTGTGATTATTGTACCAATCCTGTTTTGCCACTGAATGCATTGCGATACCCTGCAATATATCTGTTGGCCATAGGGGAAACTCATTCTTTTTCAAGATCTCGTATTACCAGCTTACCATCCTATCACAGGATACCATAGATTTCCAAGGTACTAAAAGGAGATACCGAACAAATAGAGACAATCTCAATGTACAACACACTTTAAAAAAAATGTAACTATTCAACGCCCCAACCGGCGAGGCGGTATATATTATAAAAGTAATTAAATATCAGCATGTTGAAATCTTGTTACTCCCCCCGGAAGTGGGGCTTTAGCCCCGCCCAAAAGTGTAATCAGCGGGACTAAAGTCCCACTTCCGAGAGCTGACTGTATTCAATATACTAAAACTACATTCCTAACAGGTATTCGCTGAATAGTTACAAAAAAACATTTTTTTGGGGAAGGGAAAGAGATAAGCAAGGTCTTGCGAATCTAACGTTCATAAATCGAGGGAACAAAAAAAACTCCCGTGAATCGAAGATGGTGTCCGACTCACAGGAGTTTATTAATACAGGGGCAATGCCCTTTTAACATGTTTACTATTTAGCGGCTGTAACCTTTGCTGGAGCCTTGTTTACATATTTAAAGAAAACCGGGAAGGCTACAAAGAAAGCGACACATATCAGATATTCAATACCTTTGATGTGGGTGTAATAATCAACAAGCGTATGCAGAGGCTTAACCATTCCGATCGCTACCATAT
>CAZIDU010000154.1:0-8149 GCA_964538055.1 uncultured Desulfocapsa sp.
CAGGCGTTAATGTCCAAAAAATAATGGGCTATGCACTTATCACTTGAATTCAGGCTATTCAGCGGGGAACGATATTACCCTAACTTCTGAGCTGTAAGTTACCCTATTTTTTTCCTTTTTTGTCCCTATTTTTATCACGGATAAAGAGTTGAATGGGAATCTTATCCAAGCCAAGCCCATCGCGAAACCGATTTGTCAAATAGCGTTCATAGGAGAAATGAACGCCCTTGGAGCTGTTGCTCATAATGACAAACTTTGGTGGGCGGCTACCCACCTGGGAAGTATAATAAAACTTAAGACGTTTATTCTTATAAATCGGTGGAGAATGATCCTCCACTGCCTCTTGTAATAATCTATTTAAGGCCGATGTCGGGAAAGAAGAGGTAAACTGTCGAAACACTGAACCAATGGTGGGAAAGAGTCGTTTTATTCCATACCCTGTCAAGGCAGATGCTGTAAGAAGAGGTGCAAATCCAACAAAGGGGACAGCGAGGGCGATTTCTCCCATAATTTGCTTCTGACGCTCTTTATCGTCCTGTACCAGATCCCATTTATTCACAAGCAGGATTAGTCCCCTGCCCTGTTCCTGAGTATAACCAATCACCTTGGTATCCTGTTCAGTGATACCTTCCTCGGCATCAATAAGAACAACGGCGATATCGCATTTTTCAAGGGCTGCCAAAGCCTTTAAAATGGAGAATTTCTCTAATTTTTCCTTGGTCTTCCCTTTCCTTCTGATTCCTGCAGTATCGATAAGTAAATAGTTGTGGTTACCATGGGTAAGCAGAGTATCGACGGAATCCCGAGTCGTGCCGGACACCTCGGAAACCACCATTCGGTCGTGACCGAGAATTTGATTTATCATGGAGGATTTTCCAACGTTGGGACGCCCAAAAAATGCTACTTTAACAGTCCCTTCCGGAAGATCAATCTCATCATCACTATCAAGAAGACTCTCTTCCAGAGCATCCATTAGAGTATAAAAACCATACTTATGCTCGGCGGACACTGCCCACAAGTCGTCAACCCCAAGCTCATAAAACTGGGACATCTGTAGCTGTTCCTGTTCAGGTCCATCGATCTTATTGACCACATAGAAGATGGTTTTATCGGTACGCCGTAAAAGATTTGCTACCTCCTTATCAGCGGGAGTCACCCCCTCACGACCATCGAGAACAAAGAGTATAATATCGGCCTCTTCAATGGCAGCAAGTGCCTGATCACGGATATGTCCCCCCATGACATCACCACTGGCATCTTCAATACCACCGGTATCCACCAGCATAAACAGTTTATCGTTCCATACGACCTTGTCGTAATGGCGATCACGGGTCACCCCCGGAGTGGGGTCGACAAGTGCCTTTCTGGAACGTGTTATACGGTTAAACAGGGTTGATTTTCCGACATTGGGACGACCAACGAGTGCAACAATTGAATGGGTTTGAATGGGCATAATGGGCTATTATTTAAGGTCAGCGATAAATTTATTGGATGAATCAATGGCCACGTTCATGGATTTGATTAACTCACCAATCTGTCCTTCAAGATTGGTAAATTCAGATTGCAGTGAACCAATGGCTTGGGCATTCAGATTATGTTTTAAGAAGAGTACATTGTCGTGAAATATTTTCAGCACCGGCTCCATGGTCTTTTCCGCTGCTTTCATGGAGACAAGCATTTCATTGTAACGTACCTTGGTTGTCTTTAATTGCTCTTCACTGGAACGTCGCAGTTCCTTGCTCTCATACTGTTTCAGCTCGCCCTTCCACTCCTTGAAAAGTGCATCGGCCACAGATTCAATCTTATTGATACGTGTGGAGACATCATCGGCAGCTTTCTTACTTTTTTCATACTCGTTATTGAGTTTGTCATAGGCCTTTTTCAGATCAGTCTCTTCCAACTTCACCACGGAATGAAACTGTTCAAGGGCTGACTGAAACTGTTTTTGAGCCTGCTGTTGGGAATCACGACCATCTTCCACACGATCGACCAAGATATCACGCTTATGAACACCAACTTTTTCCATGGCACCGTAATAGGTGCTGGAACAACCACTAAAGAAAAAAAGTGCAAAAACACAGGTACAAAAACACAGGATATCTTTCTGTAATAATTTCATTTAGACAACCTCTATCGGGATATGAATGACAAGTATTATTTTATAAGATAGACGTAACTATTCAGCGGGGCACGATATGACCCTAACTTTTATAAGCTGTAACTGTTCAGAATAGACAAACTTACACTGAAGGCTAGCCCGTAGCTATAAATAAACGCAAGTTAAAAATCAGAAATGAAGTGATTTTATTCCCAGATTCCAGCAATTGGGGATTTACAGGAAGGACATTTGCCTTGAATAAGACTATTTTTTTGGATGGAAAATCCATGACGCAGGATTACCTCTGACCCACAGGATGGACAGGTACTATTCTCACCACCACTTCCAGGCCTGTTGCCTGCATATACGTGTTGCAGGCCCTGGCGTATCCCGATTTCACGTGCCTGTTCAAGACTTTCGGTGCTTGTTGGCGGTCGATCTGTCAATTTATAGGTTGGATAAAAGCCGGTAACATGCCAGGGAATAAAACTATCAATTGAGACGAGAAAATTAGCAATCTGTTGCAACTCCTCTTCACTGTCATTCAATCCGGGAATCAGCAGGGTTGTAACTTCTACCCAGACTCCAGCGTCATGCATTCTTCTGATATTGTCCAGCACAGGTTGCAGTTTCGCCCCGCAGATAGTTTTATAGAATTCATTTTGAAAGGATTTCAGATCAATATTAATGGCGTCCAATACCGGGGTTAACAGCTCAACTGCGGATTTACTCATATAGCCATTGGAGACAAAACAGTTTTTAAGACCTTCTTTTTTTGCAAGCGTCATACAGTCATATGCGTATTCGAAAAAGATCGTCGGTTCCACATAGGTATAGCTGATGGATTCACATCCTGCTGCAAGAGCGCTGCCCACAATTACTTCCGGACTTTTTTGAATACCCGGTACAGCATCACTGCTGAAAGAACCGGGCTGTGAAATGGAGGCATTTTGACAATGGCGGCAGGAGAAATTACAGCCAACGGTTGCTATGGAAAAGGAATGACTACCGGGAAGAACATGAAAGAGAGGCTTTTTCTCAATGGGATCTATATTTTCGGCAATTACTTTTCCGTACACCAGGCTATAGAGGACACCATCTATATTTTCGCGCACACCACAGATACCACGACGACGATTAGTAATGGTACAGAAATGATTGCAGAGCAGACAAGTGATCAGCCCGTCGGGGCTTTTTTTATACAGAAGAGCTTCTTTCATAGATCACGCTAGAAAAAACGGATAAAAAACGCAGCAACTTGCCTGCAAAGTAATATTACTTTAGATTCTTTAGAAAATTCAGAAAAAGAAACAGGACGAAACACTGCAGTTTGACCGAGATCAGGAAGAACAAGCTTTCTAGACGCGCCGAGGGAACAAACTCCCTCCAAGTGCCATTTTTTCATGGAAACCCTCCATCAGAAAATAGAGATTCAAGAAAAAATACCTTTTTTCAACTGTTTCTTTAGTTTATCATGAAGGAATACCAGAGTCAATGGTCAGCCACAATATATTGACACGATCGCGCCAAAGGCTACTACATAGGGTGGACAATTCCAGCAATCTCACAATGTTCTGATTCTAAAAAAAAAGAGATGCCTGGAATTTCATATTCTGAAATAGCCCAAAAAATATTTTTTAGTACCTTATTCCTGAACTCCTGTTATAAAAAACACGAGATAAGCGTAAACTTCGAAATAATCATTAATTTCTTTCGTTATTACGATAAGGTACGTAGGCTGAAGGAAAGACAGCATTACACGCGGCCTTCAGCCTCAAAACCTGGGTTGCGGACAGAGCCTGCTTTAGATATCTTATAAAATCCAGACCATCTCCATGGAGTAGTAAATCCAAAATGATAGACTTTATACAGCAATTCAATCCCGTTTCACAAGCATTTGTCGCCACACTCTTCACCTGGGCCCTTACTGCTGCTGGAGCCGCACTCGTTTTCTTCACAAAAGCAGTCAACAGAAAACTTATGGACTCCATGCTTGGCTTTGCCGCAGGAGTCATGATTGCTGCCAGTTTCTGGTCACTTCTTGCACCCGGCATAGAAATGGCGGAACAACTGGGTCAAATCCCCTGGCTGACCGCAGTAATCGGATTTATGGGAGGAGGCATTTTCATGAGGACAATCGATGCATTCCTACCACATCTCCATCCAGGACTCAGCATGGATAAAAGTGAAGGAATAAAGACATCGTGGCAACGCAGTACCCTTCTGGTACTTGCCATAACCCTTCACAACATCCCTGAAGGACTAGCTGTCGGTGTAGCCTTTGGTGCCGCAGCAGCAGGGCTTCCTGCTGCATCAATTGGAGGAGCCATTGCCCTGGCAATTGGCATCGGAATTCAAAATTTCCCGGAAGGTGCTGCGGTATCTATGCCACTGAGAAGAGAAGGAATGTCTAAAAGGAAGAGTTTCCTTCTCGGCCAAGCCTCAGGTATGGTGGAGCCCATTGCCGGAGTGATAGGCGCCTTTTTTGTGTTAAAGATGCAGAATATCCTTCCCTACGCCCTCTGTTTTGCTGCCGGAGCAATGATTTTTGTTGTGGTGGAAGAACTCATTCCCGAATCGCAAAGCAACTATAAAAACATTGATTTAGTGACAATGGCAACAATGTTTGGTTTTTCGGTAATGATGATTCTTGATGTGTCACTGGGTTGAACCGGCTAAAGTGGCAGGCCTCTCTTTTAAAAACTAGATCATTTGGCCACTCTCGCCCCTGTCTGAATTACCAAGCACGAATGGTATCAGCCACCACAAAAGGAGTGGAACGAATACCGATACTCTCCTTTTTGACCCATATGCGCATAAAGGGAATGACATTACCGGCTGCATCAACCATGTTGGTCAGGTCTTCCACAAAAGAGATATCACGAGTTAAAAATTCATAATAGGATACATTGCTGCTGTAAGGATCTATCACCAGAACCACTTTGTCCAGATCGGAAGGATGTTTTTGCGGGGTTCCGCTAAAGGCGACATGGGTTTTTCTCAAATCTTTCTCATCTTCAGGTTTTTGATAGACCTGAATGGCAAACTCTTTGACCGCTTCAGGAAAATTTCGCAATACCATATACACTCCCTGTTTTAAAGTTCGTTAAACGCTATAAAATGTATTCCTTTTTTCCCTGTTCAGGGGAAACTGATTTGCTGACTGCTGGTCAAGGTTATCCGTTTCCTGGTTCCTGGCCCGGTTTTAAGCAGCTGTATGGTAGCCTGTTCCGTGTAGAGATCTTTTGCCGACAGGCAATCCACGGGAAGAATAACTTCAATTCCTCTAAATCCAGCCGCAGTTGCAGTGTGCATAACAGCGCCGTGGGCGGCAGTCCCGGTAACAATGACCTTGCTGATGTTTTTTTGCTGGAGAATCCTTTCAAGATCAGTTTTCCAGAATTTATCCACCGAGGACTGAACTATTGCTTCCCCTGTCTGGGGTGTAACAGGCTCTAATATGGTCTGGGGGGGGGTCCCTTTGAAGTCAGGCTGTAGATTACAACCACCCCGGCATTTCGAGCTCGGGTCATAAGATCAGCAATTCTGGGAGCGGTTTCCAGACATCTGGGACGTCGCTCCATATTGCAGGTTCGTTCTTCAATATCAAGGATCAGTAGAGCCGTATCTGCTGGGGTTATGGTCACTGGCGACAATACAAGCTTTTCGGGAGCCTGAACTTCAGCCCAGAGAGCATCTATCGGGGCGCTTTGAATGAGGCTTGGGACGAGAAACAGGGTAAACAGAATTAGGGTAGCTACTCGCAACATGTTATCCTCCTGATAATTGTGGTAAACAAACACCTTTTATTTATTGGTATCATCAAAGGTTCGTCTTCGTCAAGTTTCCAGTAGAAACGATTTTGGTAGATTTGCATTAAATGGTCTGATCTATCACATCTAGTCCACGGAAGAGATGTATTTGAAGCCAACAGCTATCTACTGAAAACAAAAGGACTGTACATTTTTGAAACTCTGGCGCACTCTGCTGCATCAGTACGACATGGAAAATTTCTTCGTAATGCTGGTACCAGAATCAAAAATTAGACAAACGGAAATAAACAGGAAATTAGTCAGAAGAATAAACAGTGATTGTTCTTATCGTGATATGGATCCTGGAAAGAATATTCCATTACTGCAAGCACTTTCCCTCAAAGGTATGGAGAGAAGAGATATACCGTGACTAAGACCTATGGGGATGTGTGGCAATACCAACACCACCTTAGTTCCAAGGTAATTTGTTGTTTGTATCACTTTGCGGTTGTACCCAAAAATATATGGGCTGTTTTCGAAGCCAATATTCGATTGAAATATTTTGTTCAGCAAGCCTGACAAGATACGCTTGATTCATCGCCTTGCGCAGCGCCAAACTATTAAAAGATGTGTAGCGACGGGGGGGAGAAATAGCAGTTTTGATCGCTTGGCCGTTACCCCCAACCAAGATATCAACTAGAACAATTAACTTATTGCTTTTGCCAATGACAGGTTGTGGATGAGATTCCCTTAGGTCCTTTACCGTTTCAGCTGAAGAACCAAACATTAAAAGTTCAGACTCTTCACCTGCCGTAACACTATCTACCACAAAATAATTATTGCCCAGCATAAAAAGAACAACAAAACCACCTATTCTTAACTTGCTATAATACTTTAAAATTTTCTTTTTCTTTTCACAGCTACTATCCCTGCTAAACCAGTGAAGAAGAGTAGTATTGATGCTGGTTCTGGTACTGGATCAGACTCTGAGTGAATTATTCCATCTATCCAACCCTGATAAGGATTAAGAAGTATCCCCCCCATCAAATCGCCAAAAGCTCCCGCCGTCCAGCCATAGCCATACTCATAACCACTAATAGTAAATGTGTTGATACCAGCAAGAAAATACTGATCTAGAGTAGAGTCGTAAATAAAAGAAGGGCCGCCAGAATCGCCACCACCAATTATTGTTTCATTATCCAGCCAAGAACTATTCACCCCAAAGGAACTGGCGAAAGTATCAATATTTGTTCCAAAGAAATCATCATATCCATCAAAATCAGCAAACCAAACTTCATTTAGACCGCTGCCTTCATCATCCGGTTCGACAAAGTCGACGATATTGGCTCCTGTATTTTTTCCTGTCCATGAAGGGTCAATATAATACCCCCAATAGCCATCACCACTCGTACCGTAGCCAACCATGGTAAGAATATCACCGTCACCGGCATTGGATTCTGTGTCCTTAACCGGGGCTGAATAGAAATCATATATTTCAACACCGGCTGGTATATCCTCTGCGAGAGTAATAACTGCGACATCATCGTTAACACAGCCAGGGGTACCATCAGAGCACACATTAAAACCACTATAATCCTGATGCATAGCAACGTCACTGGCGGCTAGTTCAGATGCGTGATCTCCATCATGGTTAAAAACAACATTCACTTCATTATTAGAGTCATTCAGATCAATTACGGTACCTGCCCCGTCGGTGTCTACGCAATGACCGGCAGAGAGAATATGCCTATTCGAAATCGCTGTACCTGTGCAAATATAGCTCACACCATTCTTAACAATTTGAATGCTAACAACTCCGGTAAATCGTGAATCTGGAGTATTAGGGTCTCTAATTTCATTTAGTACATCGGCTTCTGACTGCGTACCATAGCTATTTCTGCCACTTACCAGAGAATCAGGGTTCCAATTGTTATCAGATATTAAGGTTGCTGCTGCAGTACTTCCAAGCCCCAAAAGGGCTAATCCTATTGTTAATCCTGTTAATAGTTTTTTAGTCATTTGTTGCTCCTTTTTATTGCATCAGCAAAACAACCCAATCTCAAACAGAAATAGTACGGATACCAAGATCCTTTCCTGCCAAGAGACTAATGATTTTAATATATTTATTAAAACATAAAAAGACCACAATTACAAGATCAAGCCCCTAGCCAAACTGACTAATTGCCTAAAGTTACGACATAAACGACAAGCAGCTGAGTATTACTTGTGATAATAAAACATAGTAAAACTCAGTAGTGTCCGGTTAGGATTTTGCATGTTTTAAAATAATGAAATCTTC
>CAZIDU010000155.1:0-7972 GCA_964538055.1 uncultured Desulfocapsa sp.
CCCCGATTCCGGATAAATATTGTGCCGTTCAATAGCATGGTGAATAGTTACGAAAGAAAAAGTATTATCAAACTATCATCCTTTAGCCTTTGGTCTAACTGTCTGTGATGAAGCTTGGTCGATCGTATAAATATTGCATTATCAATATGTTACGGAAATTAAAAAATTTAAGGACATATACCATACTACTCACAACAGTTGCCAGAGCCTTTGCTCAAGGAGAAATATAATGCCCACGCATATACTTGCAATTGACCAGGGGACGACTTCCAGTCGAGCGATTATTTTCAATGATCAACTTGAAATAGTTGCACAGGCCCAACAGGAATTTGAACAGTTTTTCCCGCGTTCCGGCTGGGTGGAGCATGATCCTGAAGAGATCTGGTCCACGACCCTTGCCACCTGCAAACTAGCACTGGAAAAGGCCACTCTTTCAGCCTCTGATATTGCTGCAATAGGCATTACCAATCAAAGAGAAACAACGATCATCTGGGATAAAGAGACAGGCAGAGCAATTCATAAAGCCATTGTATGGCAGGATCGCAGAACTGCCGATTTTTGTAGGGAATTAAGCAGTGAGGGGCATGGTCAAATGATTACCTCAAAGACTGGCTTACTGCTTGATTCCTATTTTTCCGGAACGAAAATCAAATGGATACTGGATAATGTTGAAGGAGCAAAGGAGAAAGCACAAGCAGGGAAACTTGTCTTTGGAACCGTCGATACCTTTCTTCTCTGGCGCCTGACCGGTGGCAAACTGCACGCAACAGATGCGACAAATGCTTCCCGTACCATGCTCTACAATATTCACGACAATATTTGGGATAAAGAAATCCTGCAGTTGCTTGATATCCCGGAGGCTCTTTTGCCGGAAGTAAAGGACTCCTCTGCCGACTTTGGTTTATGTGAAAGTGCTCTTTTCGGCGCCCCTATTCCGATACGAGGTATTGCTGGTGATCAGCAGGCAGCTCTTGTGGGACAGGCATGTTTTGACCCGGGAATGATTAAATCAACTTACGGTACCGGTTGTTTTATTGTTCTTAATACAGGCAGAGAGGCTGTTACTTCAAACAACAAATTACTCACAACTATTGGCTATAGATTAAAGGGAGTTACGACCTATGCCCTTGAAGGTTCAATTTTTGTGGCAGGTGCGGCTGTCCAATGGATGCGGGATGCGATGGGACTTATTGAAACCGCTTCGGATATCGGTAAACTTGCCCGTCAGGCTGATACTAACCAGGATGTTTTTCTGGTTCCAGCTTTTACAGGGCTTGGCGCACCACATTGGGATCCTGATGCCAGGGGCGCAATCTTCGGTATTACCAGAGCAACAGGCCCTGCGGAACTGTCACGAGCTGCACTTGAATCTGTCTGCTTCCAGACACGGGATCTTCTTGATGCAATGCGTCGCGACTTAACAGAAGCTGGTGATACGGTTTTGCGGGTAGATGGAGGTATGGTTGCTTCAAATTACACCATGCAATTTTTGGCCGATATTCTGGATGCCCCGGTAGATCGCCCAAAAGTTCTTGAAACAACAGCAGTGGGGGCAGCATATCTTGCCGGACTTTATGAGGGAATCTTTCCGGTACCCAAAGAATTTAGTGCCAGCTGGCAACGTGATAAGCGCTTTTTGCCGTCCTTAGATGAAGAGATGCGAGCCAGAAAGTACAGAGGGTGGAGGGATGCTGTATCAAGGACACTTAGCAAACAGTGAGTGGAAGACCCTAAAAAAACCTTAATTACAACGTGTGACCTAAGGCCTAAATTTTTTTGTGGCTGGGGGACAAGGATTCGAACCTTGATAAGCGGAGTCAGAGTCCGCTGTCTTGCCATTAGACCATCCCCCAGGATGTGTCATCGTTGAGGTCGACTATTTAGAAAGTTTTCCTGTTTCTGTCAAGGAAAATAACCATCAGGAGATGAGGACTCCTGCATAGCCAACGACCTGTGTTGTGTCACCTGTTATTTCACCGGAGTCGGTGTACCGAACCAGTTCTGTTTTAGTCGCACCAAGTTCCAGCGCGGTTATCAGAGCAACGGTAACCGGCATGATGCCGCACATGGAAATATGGTGCCCGGTGACAGAGCGGTACAGCATGCTCGGATCCATATCTGCCAACTTTTTAAGGACATAATGATCCTTTTTGTCTGCAGCCTCACGTGCTTCATAATGGGTCATATCGGAGGAGGCAACAATCAGGATGTTTTTATCCTCACTGCGTTTGATGACTTCTGCGAGAGCCAGGCCTATTTCGTTGAGAACCTGATAGGAGACGTGGGAGATTGTAATGGGAACAATGGAAAGATTCGATTGTGCCATCTGCAAAAAAGGAATCTGTACCTCCAGTGAATGTTCATATTTGTGCGCAAACTCATCTTCTTCGATAAAATCTGTTTCCTCAAGTAGGGACTGAGCAAAATTACGGTTAACGGGAACGTTCCCCATGGGCATGTCCCAGGTGGCAGTGGATAGAGCTACGGGTACACCCTTACCTGTATGGTTAGGGCCAAGAAGGATCACCGTTTCAGGGATCTCTATCTTACCAAGTGTTTCAGCGGCAACACTGCCTGAGTAAACATATCCGGCATGTGGGGAGACTGCTGCAAGCACCTTTTGTTTTGTAATGCTTGCAGGATAGTCGATGGACAAATCCTGAATGGCAAGACGTAAGGACTCTGCCTCTCCGGGATAAAATCTGCCGGCAACGGCTGGTGAACGGTGTATGGCGGTCATGTTAGTTTCGCTTAACGCTCCAGGCGGTTCCTTCCGGTCCGTCTTTGAGTTCAATTCCCTTGGCGAGAAGTTCGTCGCGGATCTCATCACTGCGACCCCATTCCTTATCTTCTCGTGCTTGGTTTCGTTTCTGGATGCAGGTAAGAATTTCTGCTTCGCTAATGGCCGTTTTGGCAAGCATGGCTGCTTTTTTTTCAGCTAGATAATCGGCTGCGTTCTCCTGCATTATTCCCATGATAGCAGCAAGTTTTATGATAGTGGCGGTGCCGCTTTTCAGTAGAGTGTAATCGGCTGTTGCGGGCGTCTCCGGAAGTTGGCGTCTGATCTTGTTGATGACTTTCACCGTTTCAAAAAGACTCGCCTGGGCCTGGGCTGTGTTAAAGTCGTTGTCCATGGCTTTCCGAAATCGTTCTTCCAGGGATTCTATTTTCTTGATATCTTTTTCAGTTGCAATGGGCTTAGTACTGTCCGAATGGGTACTCCCAAGTTCATCGGTGGCGGCAATGCATTCATAGAGGCGATCAAGGCCCGTCATGGCATCCTGCATGGCTGACTCGGAAAAATCCAAGGGATTGCGATACTGGGTGGAAAAGATAAAAAATCTAAGCACTTCAGGGTGGTAATGGTCAAGGATATCTCTGATGGTCAGGAAATTTCCAAGAGATTTTGACATCTTCTCATCACGGATGGTAACAAAACCGTGATGAATCCACATGTTAACAAAGGGCTTATCGTTGGCACCTTCACTTTGAGCCAGTTCGTTTTCATGATGGGGGAAGGTTAGATCCTGTCCACCACCATGGATATCAAATGTTGAACCAAGATACTTCCGACTCATGGCGGAACATTCAATGTGCCAGCCAGGTCTTCCAAGGCCCCACGGGCTTTTCCAGCTGGGTTCCCCGGGTTTGGATGCCTTCCACAGTACAAAGTCCATGGGGTTTGTTTTGTTCTCATTGACAGAAATACGGGCCCCTGCCAGCATGTCGTCAAGGTTACGACCGGAAAGTTTGCCATAGCCCTCAAAGGAGTGCACCTTAAAATAGACATCTCCCCCAGCAGGGTAAGCCATATCTTTGTCAATGAGTTCACTGATAAGGTCTGTCATCTCCTGGATGTGTTCGGTGGCCTTGGGCTCCATGGTGGGTCGGTCAATACCGAGTTTGTCCATATCAACGTAGAATTCATCTATAAACCGATTGGCAAGCTCTTCCGTTGTGGTATTCTGTTCTGCTGCCCGGGCGATAATTTTATCATCAATATCGGTGAAATTTCGAATATAGGTGACTTTGTAACCAAGATATCTGAGGTAGCGGACTATCATATCAAAGGCAAGAGCCGACCGTGCATGGCCGATATGACAGTAGTCGTAGGACGTTATTCCGCAGACGTAGAGCTTTATATGACCCGGTTCAATGGGCTTGAGGAGTTCTTTCTTTCGCGTAAGCGTATTGTATATCTTAACTGGCATGGTCGTTGTAGTTCCGGTTTCCTCTTACAACTGGAAACCTGTTTTCTTTTAGGGAATAAATAAGTATAGATCCATTGATACCATAAATTTATTGCGGGGAAAAGAGAAGAATGGCTGAAAAAGAAGGCAGCAGAGAGAGTAAAATTGATATGCTGAGGGTGTGGATACACCCAAAGGTCTTGACCATGCTCTTTCTCGGGTTTTCTGCCGGGATTCCCATACTGTTAATCTTTTCCACCCTTTCTGTGTGGCTGCGGGAAGCTGGCGTCAGCCGTTCCGCTGTAACATTTTTCAGCTGGGCGGCTCTCGGTTATTCGTTTAAATTTATATGGGCACCTCTTGTCGATAAGCTGCCTCTGCCATTGCTCACCCGAATGTTTGGTCGCCGTCGTTCCTGGATGCTGTTCTCACAATTTTCAGTGATTTCTGCCATTGTCTGGATGGGACTCACCGATCCCACCCGCAGCGATGCAAGTCTTGTTTATATGGCATTTGCCGCGGTTTTCTTAGGGTTTTCTTCTGCTACCCAGGATATTGTTATCGATGCCTATCGTATCGAAAGTGTTGAGGAATCGATGCAGGCCATGCTGGCGTCCACCTACGTGGCAGGTTATAGAATAGGCATGCTGGTAGCGGGGGCCGGATCGCTCTATATCGCATCCTGGCTAGGAACAACACGGGAGATGTATGATGTGAGTGCCTGGCGTGGAACCTATCTTGTTATGGCAGCTGTTATGCTGGTCGGTGTTATTACGACCTGTGTGATTGATGAACCCGAGGAGGCTGGACAGGAAGGGTATCAGTATAGTGCCGTTCAATATGGTCGTTTTTTATGCCTTTTTCTATTTGCTGCTGCTCTTTTTGGGTCATGTTTTTTCTTTAGTGGATCCTTTGTCGGATCATTAAAGGAACAGCTGGCTGGAGGCGTTGGAATTCATGGAAAACTTATTGGTTTTATAGTGGAAACGCTACGTCTCTTTGTGGCGCTCGGGGTGGCAGCGGTTGGGGCACTGTTCGCAGTGAAGGCAGGGCTGGCCGATAAAGATATGGTGCAGGACAGTTATGTCGCACCGGTTCAGGACTTTTTTGTTCGATACGGTGGTAAAACTGCTCTTATTCTTTTACTGCTGGTCGGGTTTTACCGGGTTTCAGACATCGTACTCGGCGTGGTTTCCAATGTGTTTTATCTGGATATGGGCTTTAGTAAAAATGTGATTGCCACGGTAACTAAAACGTTTGGCCTACTGATGACACTTGCTGGCGGATTTCTGGGTGGAGTGTTAACGATTCGTTACGGCGTGTATCGTATGCTCTTTGTGGGTGGGGTTCTTGCTGCTGCCACGAACCTGCTCTTTATGCTCCTTGCTCAAAGCGGGGATAATATAACCATGCTTACGGTGGTAATAGGCGCCGATAACCTCTGCGCAGGACTGGCATCCACGGCTTTTGTGGCCTTTTTGTCAAGTCTTACCAATATCTCTTTCACCGCTGTTCAGTACGCCCTGTTTTCATCTCTGATGACATTGTTCCCTAAATTAATAGGAGGATATTCCGGCACTGCTGTTTCGACCTACGGGTATGAATCCTTCTTCCTGATGACGGCTGTCCTTGGTCTGCCGGTGCTGGTTTTAATCTGGTTTGCCGGGAGACTGGTTAGTAAAAAAACCTGATTCCTCCATATGGGTGATAAGTTTTCGGTGTCCTGCCGGAAAGGCATAGTTTGCAAGAGCAACAACTGGTATCCAGTTGAAATTCTGTGCTGCATGGAGAACAGGATCGCTTTCCTGCTGTGTAAGAGTTACCAGAAAACAGTGCAGAGTGACTTTGTAGCGGGTGTAGTGATGAATGGTTGCCGTGATCTTTGATTCCACCTCCACCTTAAACTCAGTCTCTTCAAAAAATTCTCTGACGACGGTCTGTTCGGGGGCTTCCCCCATTTCCAATCGTCCACCCGGAAATTCCCATAGCGATCCCCATACATCATCTTCAAGACGCTGCTGTATAAAAAGCTGCCCATTATGAATAAGGACTCCCGTCGCCATCTCAATGGGGATAATTTTGGTACTTTTTTTTGGTACCGGTCGCTCCGGAATAAGGTCATATTTGAGTGACAGACAATGCGATGCCAGTGGGCAAAGGGCGCAGTTCGGCTTTTTGGGACGGCAAATAAGAGCGCCAAGTTCCATAAGACCCTGATTGAAGTTTCTGGCCTGTGTCTTGGGGAGGAGTGCTTCTGCCTTTGCCCAGTGGATTCTTTTGGCCTCCGGGCTGCCCGAAATCAGATCAATATTAAAGAGTCTTGCAAAGATTCGCTCAATATTGGCATCAACCACAGGGACATCTCGGTTGAAGCTGATTGAGGCAATGGCACCTGCAGTATATGGCCCGATACCAGGGAGTTGCAGTAGCTCTTTCCGGCTGCTTGGGATTTCCCCCTGGTATTGTTCCATAAGGAGTCGTGCTGTCTTGATAATATTTCGTGCTCTTGAGTAATACCCAAGTCCTTCCCAACATTTAAGTACCTGATCTTCAGAGGCAACTGCCAGTGTTGCAATATCCGGGAATACATTCATCCAGCGGGTGAAAAAGATGGTGACCCGATCCATTTGTGTTTGCTGGAGCATGATCTCCGAGATCCATATCTGGTACGGCTCGTAGGTATGTCTCCAGGGAAGATCACGTTGGTTTTTGTCAAACCAGTTAAGGAGTGCTTTCTTGAGCGTGTTCGGGCTGGCCATGGCTAATCTGTTTTAGAATAAAGTTTCAAACAATAGCACAATATGCTTGCGCAACTGGATACAGTTTCTTACAGTTAATTGATGGCGTCGTAAAAACTCTCCATCTGCTTCGTTGCTATAAAATTTATGCAATTACGACGTACCCTAGTACGCCGAAATTATATAAATTTTACGCGCCTCGCATATGGAGCTTTTCGAAGTCTGCGCTTATTTACTTAGCCATCCTAAATTTATGAGTTTGTTTTAATTGAAATAGGAAAATAGAAGAAGCATTTTTAAGAGTATGTCAAAAAAAGTGGAGGATTTGGTATGAAAAGTCTTGTCGTGTATTCATCAAAAAGTGGAAATACTAAAAAACTGGCCGAGGCGGTTTACAATCATCTCAGTGGTGAAAAAGAGATATGTGCTGTTGCTGATGCCCCTGATCCTGCGGGATACAGCTTTGTTGCTGTCGGCTTCTGGCTACAGGGTGGGCAACCGGATCCTGATTCCCAGGCATTTTTGGCGAAAATCGCAGAAGGGCAGGACTTGTATCTTTTTGCTACCCATGGTGCAGCTGCTGGCTCTCCACACGCAGAGAACGCAATGAATGCAGCAAAATCCATCGCCGCCAAGGGGCATGTTATTGCCACCTTTTCCTGTCCCGGACAGGTTCCGGAAAAGGTTTTGGAGATGGTGGCTAAGAAAGATCCTCAGCCTCCATGGTTGGCCGATGCTCCTGCAGCGGTTGGGCATCCCGATGAAGCAGATGTTAAAAATGTAGTACGCTTGCTTGTTGAATTGGATTTACCCTAGGGATTGAAAATAAATAACTTGAACGAAGTGAATTTCCGGAAGCGGGATTTCAGTCCCGCTGATTACGCCTTTGGGCGGGGCTAAAGCCCCACTTCCGGGGGAGTTACAAAGCTGGTGCTGCCTGAAATAATGTTCAAGTTATTGTAACTATTCACCGAAATTGAGTTTGAGTCTGAATTGCATAACGAATACGCTGGTAGGAAACTGGGGACATGACCCAATTCGTCT
>CAZIDU010000156.1:0-7900 GCA_964538055.1 uncultured Desulfocapsa sp.
TCTGAATATTTCTCCTGGCTATTTTGGATGATTATTTTTTTCCATCTCCCTTAGCATATTGAAGAGGAAGCCAACAAAGATTGAGAATTGGAGGGATGGTAGCACTCAGATATTGTTTTTTGGATAAAATAGAATAATTATTATTTTGTATTTGGCAGTGAGTCTATTCTCACTCCATAGCAAAACCTTTGTTTACGGATTGGTCTCCTTTTGCAAAGGTTTTTGTTGTTTCTGCTCCATTATACTCCCCTCACAGCTCTTTCCTACTCTCACCATACTAATCACCTTCCAGATCTCCAAACATTACTAAAACGGTAGGTAAATCGATTCTAAATATTATTCATGAAATTTTCATGGGCTAAACCCTAACCTTTTTTTAGTAGCCCAAAAGACTCAGCCTAACCTATATCCTAAGTTCAGCGAAAGCCTGAGAAAATGTACGGTAGAAGTGTAATGATTAAGGATAATGCGAAACTGCAAATATTATCACTGGCTATTGACTGCAGAAGGTGAAAACCAAAAAGGGCAGAATCAAATGAATGATCCTGCCCTTGGAGATATAACGTATAATAATGTTATTTATAATCTTAGTAGCGTCTTGGGACAGGTCTAACCACAACAGGGACAGGTCTAACCACGACAGGGACAGGTCTAACCACAACAGGAGCAGGTCTAACCACAACAGGAGCAGGTCTAACCACAACAGGAGCAGGAGCAGGAGCGCCTGAGGGCGGAAAGTAACATCCTACTAAGGACAAGGTAACTATCACACTCGCCAGCCAAGCAAACATTTTTACATTTCTCATATCCAGCCTCTTGGTATTTTACAATGATTCTATATTCTGAAAAATGTTCCATCTAAGTAACAACACTAACACACTGGGAATAAGTATGCATCGAGATTCTTCCAGATTCTCTTTCCATGGATTATTCTCAATTTTATTCAATCACAATTGAAAAATTTTGACCAGAAATTATGGGAAAGATATTGATAGGATTCCAGTGGTAAGGTTAAGCATTAAAGAGAAACTGCAATCACATAGTCAGGATTACCAGTGTAACCCGCAAAGCCTTTAATGCTTGTATGTGAGCACTAAAGGCTTTGTTTGTCTCAAGCCATGCGGGTGGGCATAAAAATTCCCCAAACGTGGCTAAACGGCTAGTATTTTGTGCTTCCCTGGCTATTACAGTAAGCCTACTCGCTTCATAATTTTGGATACGCTGGTTGCGTGCCATTCTCCAGCCTTGGCGATTAGATATTCATTGGCATTCAACACACTGTCAATATCCTGTGTGAATTGGCACCCTTATTGGTCCCCACAGGCGTTACTGGTCAGCTCACTGTAGACCAGATCAAGGAACTCGCCCAGAAGAGTAACACTACCCTGTGGGAGAAGTATTTCGTTAATGATGAATTCGACGAGGAAGGAGAGAAACAAAGCGGAGCAGATTTTGTTCTTGTCTGCCATCTGATCTAATCTGGTGCTACCGATGAAGATCAGGTGGACGAGACTATGCAGGAGTCTGCTCTTTGCCGAGATACGCGGATAGATAGACCGGACTACCGGAGCAAGACTTTTGAAAAAGCATCAGACAAAATTTTGCTGGAGGATGCTGAGAACATAGTGATTAATCTCCATCAGGTGAAGGACTTGAATACTTACTTGAAAACGCGCTTTGGTTGAACAACAAGGAAATAAAGAGAGTGCACGGGACAGTGTTCAAACCTGAGGAGAAGGGAAGAATATACAAATCACAGGAGGAGGGTTTTGCAAGAGTAGATCAACTAAACAAGTTCCATCGTCCCAGCGTTACAATTACAGACCAGACGGACAAGTTGGAGCCGTTCAAAAAGTTGACGGAGAACCATTATCCTGACCCACAGGAGAGGGTAGTTATCTTGGGTTAGCTCAGACACATCGTGGGGTGCCATTCAGTGAGGCCAAAATGGTCGCCATTGCATATAAACGAGGAAGAGGGGTCAGGAGGGCGTGGGACTCTTTCAGATGTCGTGGGAGTTCTCATTGGTAACTGGAACTGTAGTAATCCTAAACTGAAAGAGATCGCAGGTGATAATACCCAATGGGGAGACCCTCTTCATGAAAAAATTTACTGTGACGTGAGTGAGACTCAAGACGATGGAGCAGTTAATTTCAAAGTTAATGCAGATCTACGCAGGATAATCACAAATGACCGACTAGATCTCAATCTGAAGTATGGGAAGAATGGTACCTACGACATCCATGCCGGAATCAAATTCGATACAAACAGTTTAAAATCAATGAGGATAGAGTCAGGAGATCGTCGGTTATTTGTTAGCCATTGCAGAGAGCCTATACTCCCCCGTGATTTCTTCTGGGACTTTCATCAGAAATCAATGAAAGACCCTGAGTTCTTCCGGCAAGTTTATAGCTATCTGATGAGAGCAGAAATCCCAGAAAGTGTTCACCCGTTAGGCAGAGCACCCATGACCAGTGCTAAGAAAGCCATGATTGACACAGGGAGAGGGGCAGTGGATCAGTTCATTGATGAGATCAAGAGCGCCCCCGAGATCAAGACAATCTGTCAAGTTGATCTGGTGTTGTGTCTTCACGAATACTTGAACCAATCAAGAGAGAGGATCGGGATGGAGCAGGTGAAGCAGAGAGTTAATGCAGTGCTACCGAAAATTTTCACTAAGCTGGGAAGGGAGGTTCGGCTCGGGGACAAACAAATTCGTCCACCTGTGTGGGTTATTGATAGTAAGGATATTTCTAATCTTAACAAGCTGAATGCCAGAGAACGTCGGGAGTGATCCTGTCATTTTGCTTTATAACTCAACAACACTTCCACCAACTCAGCACGAATACCTAAATCCAATTTATCAATCTGAATGATCGTAGTAAAAAGCCCTGATGACCGAAAGATATGCTCACAAATATCATAGCCCCAATGCATTGTCACCAGCGATCCCTTGGCGTCAATTGGGTTACCATGATAATCAGGTTCTTTTAAGTACCGAACCTGACCATCAGTATCGATCAGTGCACATTGTTCTGACGTATTGAGCTGATTAACAAGAGGAACAGTAAAGATATGTGCACCTCCAGGTTTCAATGTTCGAGCAATCTCAGCAAAAGCCTTACTAGGGTCAAAAAGATGCTCGACCACATCCTGAGTAATCACCAAATCAAAAGACTCATCTTTAAAAGTTAACTTTTCTAAATCTTCAGACTGATAGCCACTCGCACCACACGAACCAAGAGGAACAGACCTATCATAGTGACTGCCAAGATAGCCACTGCATTGAGCCGACAATTTCTCACTTGCCCCCCTTTTTCCAGGAGACGACTCATGAATTTTCAATTGCCGGGAATCAGGATAATATGTTTCAATAACATGCATCAATGCCCTTTCTCGTGGTATCGACCCACAATTCGAGCATAACAAATGATCTCGCAACCAGCTATTATACGCCGTAAACAGGACAGGGCTATCACAGGTCGGACAAAAACCATTGTGCTGAATGATTGGTTTTTCGACGTCCGTTTTTTGTTCGCCTTTGAAAAGTAATTTCTTTAATAATTTCATCATGTAATTACCTGGATTCCAGTAATAAGTGCATAACCCATTAATTTCCTAACATTCACACCCGTAAGTTTTTCAAATACTTCATAGGGTGTTTTATACTTGAGGCATTTTCTGGGTCTGTTGTTCAGTCCATCAACTGCTTCCACAACTTGCTTTGTTGTGAAATCAAGGGACATCAATACTGATTTGTGGCATAGCGTTAATGGGAGGAAAGTTCAGGGAACTAGCATTGTGTCCCCGGAATTCTGCAACAGAGGAAAGGTTCGCCTGATCTTATTGAACATTGACCAGTTTATTACACCTGTATGGGAACGGCGACTCAGCCAGAAACGCCAGGATTTCTCAGTATGCTCATAGGCAATTTTCAACGCCTTGAAGTTACCACGAACTCCATAGCATTGGTAATAGCCGCGTAGTTTCACGCAGAGTTTCTCATACTGATCCTTCAAGTATTCATGACGATTGTCCTTACACTATTCCCAGATCCTTTTCAGAAAACGACTTAAGCGCTTGTTTATCGTCTTCTTCCTGATCACCCAGTAGCCTTTGCGTGCTTTTGACCAATAAAATGTAAAACCTAGAAAATTGAACGTGCCTGTTATTTTATTAACCACGACACTCTTGGCTGGTTTTCCAAATGCTACCAGTTTTGTTTTCTCGGGATGGAGGCTTAAAGAGAAACTGTTGAAACGTTCTTTCAACAGTTCCAGAACCTTGTGGGCATCTGATTTTGCTTCGCATCCGACTATCTGATTATTAGCTTCAGCAATAAAAACTACGCCATCTCTTTTTATAATTTCCAATATATTATTAAGTAGTTTCTCAATATCAAGAGTGTAGCCTAATTCCTTCATCAATGGCATTGATGCCTTTGAATCGTTTTCTTTTGCTTCGCGGATTACGGGGTTCATTACTCTTGTATAACAAGTTATTATCAGGTTTTCTGATATCATTCCGGGTAAAGATGAATCGACACTGTTTCTCGCAAGTATCAGCAGGTTTCTAACCGGATATCTCCTTTATACAATCATTTTAGATCCAGTGGCAAGGTTAACCATTTAAGTAACACTGAAACCATTACCTTATTCTTCTCAGCGACAAGGAGAGGGCGGGGCAGTTTTTAAAGTGTGAAGCCGAAATCGGAGATGCAGTAGACACTTCAACCTGACACAGATAAGCAAATCAAGTGACTGCCTTTGGAAAGGTAAGCTGCAGGGCCAGCAATTATTTCTCATCCAGCAGCTCCCGGACGGTATTGGGAAGTACATTTCCGATAATTGGTTTGCCAATATATCTGTCAATGCCAAGAGCCAGACTCTTTTCTTTAGTGAGAGTACTGCTATGCCCCGTGCAGAGGATAATCAGCATCCCAGGGTTGATCTCCTTTACTCCTACGGCAAGTTCGGCACCCGTGAGACCGGGCATAGTCTGGTCTGTGATAAGGATATCAAATCCATCCGGGTCTGTGCGGATCTTTTCAAGGGCGTCGTTGCTATCTGTTGTTCCAGTGACACGATAGCCCAAGTTCTCCAGCTGTCTCTGTGTTACCCGGACAAGAAAAGCTTCATCATCAACCACCAGAATCCGCTCAGTCCCTGTGAGAAGAGGTTGTTCTTCTACTTTTTCCTGAGTTGCAGCGACCTGTTCCAAAGCAGGGAAATGCACATGGAAAATGCTTCCTTTGCCAAGTTCGCTCTCCACCTGAATAAATCCCTTATAACTTTTAACGATTCCATGAATAACAGCTAATCCAAGCCCTGATCCCTTGCCAACCTCTTTGGTGGTGAAGTAAGGTTCAAAGATTCGCTCAATTGTTTTCTTGTCCATACCTTGACCTGTGTCACTGACTGACAGCACAACATAGGGACCTGGAGAGACATCGCTTTCGTGTATCTGTTCTGCAATTAAATCTTTACGGCATAAGCTGACAGTCAAAACACCCTTTTCATTTTCCATGGCATGGAAAGCATTGGTACAGAGGTTCACCACAATTTGGTGTACATTTGTGGGGTCTGCCATAATTGCCCCACAGTCAGGGGCAATCTTTTCTTCTAGAGAAAGAGTTGTTGGAAGTGATGAGTGCAGCATCTTCAATGCTTCTTTGATGATTACATGTGGCATCAGAGATTGGAGTTGATGACTTGATTTGCGACTGAATGTGAGAATCTGCTGTACCAGATCTGCTGCCCGTTTGCTGGATTGGAGGACTTGATTAATATCTTTTATCGCATGGTTGTCGTCTGGGATATCCAGCAGCGCAAGTTCTGCATAGCCTATAATTGCAGAAAGAATATTGTTGAAATCGTGGGCAATACCACCAGCTAAGGTACCCATAGCTTCCATTTTATGGGCTTGAAAAAGTTCTTCTTCAAGTCTCTTCTGGTCGGTGATATCTTTGGCCACATGGACAAGGTACTGTAGCTTTCCATCATCACCAACGATCACTGCAGAGGACACAAGGAAGGTTCTTCCGAGGTTTTTATGATGTATTATTCCTGAATGTTTACCTATGTCCTCAAGGGTGTTCAGCAGTGGGCAGCCATGGCAGGGAACCGACATGCCAGTGAAAATCTCATAACAGTGTTTTCCATTCAGTTCTCCAAGATTTTTTTGAAAAAAATCATGAGCGGCTTTGTTAGCTCGCACAATGTGCATGTCTTTGTCCTGAATGGTGACAATATCACTCATGGCATCAAACGTTAAAGCCCACTCTTCTTTAGCTCTAATGAGTGCATCTTCAGTTTTTTTTCGATCAGTAATATCTTCATATATGGCGACAATTTCACCAGATGGAATCTTACATACGTAATTTTCCACCCACAGAGTGATTCTGTTGTCCTTATAATGGGCGCTAGGAAAATGCTCAGGAGTTCCGGTTTTCCAGACACGCTGAAACACCTTAAACAAACCCATTTCACGAATACCCGGAAAGATTTCCTGAACACTTTTTCCGACAAACTGATGGTATTCAAGCTGACTTGAAGCTAAACCAGCTTGATTGATATCTTTAAAAATGAAATCATTACCATCTTTTACAGCATCATATATTGCCACCCCACTGCTCATATTGTTAAAAAGTTCACGGAATCTTTTTTCACTCTCACTTAATGTCTTTTCCGCCTGCTTATGCCTGTCAAAAAGTTGTGCATTCCGGATTGCCATACCGACGTGTGAGCCGACAGCAGCACAAATGTACAGATCGTCTTCAGACAAAATATCTGGTGGGCGGGTAAGGATGTTCATGACGCCGACAATCTTGTTAGCAGCGCTCAGAGGGACTCCAATAAAGGAGTTTAAACCCTCCTCAACAATGGAAGAACGTACGATACGTGGATCATGAGAGGAATCAAACGCTATATATACAGGATCTCCGGTATGGGCTATATGCCCTGTCATACCTTCACCAGGCTGGATAGGATAGTTTTGAAAATCACTGACAAAAGCTTTTGATAAACCTGAAGATGTTCCCCAGGATAGGCATCCTGTGACAGGGTCTTTTAGAAATATCATACCTGCTGAAGCATCCAGGGTTTCAATTGTACTTTTCAGTATACTCTCAAGAACACCATCCAGATTGAGCGTAGAATTTGCCAATTTTCCGATCTTGCTGATCGCTTGAAGTTGTTTCTGCTTGAGTAATACCTTCTTTTCAGCCAGCTTGTTCTCCGTGATATCACGGGCAACAGCATAAGTTACCCCTCTCTCAGGGGTTGGATGTGACATCCAACTCAGCCATCGATAGCTTCCGTCTTTACAACGATATCGATTCTCAAAATTAATAACTTTTGCTCCCAGGAGTAACTTTTCCTCAATAACCGAGTGAGTTGAGTCAATATCCTCAGGGTGAATAAATTCAGAAAATGGTTTTTCAAGAAGTTCTCCCTCAGAGTAACCAAGGGTTTCGGTAAAGGCGGGATTAACTTTAAGAAATGTTGCTGTGTTGATATCAGCGACACAGAGCATATCGAGGGACATGGCGAATATTTGATTAAACTCATATTCCGACTGTCTATGCTGAGAGACAGTTTGTTCTAACTCTACAATCCGTTTTTCTAATTCTTCATAGCTTAGTTTATCGGACATGACAATTACCTTTGCGTTATCACTGTTAATAAGGTCAATATTATTATTTTTACGACACAACTGAGAGGGTAAGTCCTATTCATTATACCATTCAGAAAACTATAATGAAAATGTTCCTTTTTAGGAACATGGAACATTATTGTTGGCATCGATAAGGTCATGTGAGAGTATGCCAACATGAATTTGACCTTGTTCCTGAACAGTTTGTTTTTGTTACGTATATTGAATGGATGCGTATAGATTAAGG
>CAZIDU010000157.1:0-7804 GCA_964538055.1 uncultured Desulfocapsa sp.
TGAGAAGATTTCATTATTTTAAAACATGCAAAATCCTAACCGGACACTACTGAGTAACGGGAGGTTATTTTGTTACTGCGCAGAATTAATTTTCGTACCCGGGATGGTCTTGTGCTAACCGGCTGCAGCAGTGATTCCATAGTGTCATTGGAAACCGGATCATTGGGTAAAAATGCACTGATAGCGTTGATATAAACGTGTGGGCACATGCGTCGTAAGGATAAGAGTCTTTATTTTCCCGAGGGCTGTTCATAATAATGAATAGCTTTAGCCAGCGACTTCTTCCTGAATGGAGAGAGAAGCTTTCGGATCAGCATGTTTAACGGTACAACGGTTAGTATCAGTGTCAATAGAAAGATCACGTAGATCGTAATAACCACATTGCGTCCCCTTGAGTATTGAGGGCCTGCCTTCTTGATCAGTTTTGACCAGATGAGAAAACTGCGGTGGGCAATATGTTCGGTAGCTATCAGTTTTCCATTGACATTGACTGCTCCAAGTTTGCTCAGAAGCGGGAGCATACTGCGTTCTTCATCTTGTTGCAATGCTTTGCAGAGACGATCGCCAAAACGGGAAGCCGACGCGATCTCTTTTTCGAAGACTCCGGCAGGAGGAAAGAACCAGAAGGCATCTTTTTTTCCGGTGAGCATCCAGCGTGGGGTGGTGATAAAACTATACAGTGATTTTCCCTGATCCGTGAGTACGACATTATCGAGAAGATGTGCTCCAAGCTCTTCGAGCATCGTTTTCATCTTTTCCTGGGCCATCAGCCACATATCACGGCAGGCAATCACGGTTACCACCGGTTTATTTCTGAAGAGTTGTTTTGCCTGATCACTTTGTAGAAAACCAGTGACAGGAATGGAAGGAGAGAGGAACCAGGAGGTGTATCCCAGAACGATCAGGTCGTATTCTTCTTTTATTTGCAGAGGTTTTACAGGACATCCATCCAAGTAAACAGCTTCGGGGAATACATTGAAAAACTTGTAAAATGACCATGGGTACGGATAGGGCATTTCTGGCTCGATCTTCTGATAATCACACTGCACCTCATCACAATGTGCAAGAGGTGTAACAATCTGGTCCATAACGGATTTGAGCTGTCCGCTCTGGGAATAATAGAGAACCAGTACTTTCTTCATCAGCTGATTTTCCGTCCGGTGAGCAGGAATATCGGATACTCCCTGTTGTTGTTTTCTTCCCTGATAATGGTGTGGATGATTTCACTTTTGATACTTTCCATACCAAGGTCCTGAAGAAGAGTGGACAAGTTTTCAGGGGCAAATCCCAGATGGTAGACGCCTTCTGCTGCAGCTCCGTGGAAAGAACCATCCTCTGTCACCAGATCGGCGATGGCTATATATCCACCCGGGTTGAGCAGTTCTGTAAAACGCTGCAGTAATCTTTTTGCATCTTGAATATGGTGCAGGGTCATGGAACAGAAGATAATGTCATGTTTTTTGCTGTAGTCGTCTAGTAAGAGGTCGCAGCAAAGTGTATCAATGGTTTTTCTGTCTTCTTCCCTGATCTTCTTCTCTAATACATCGAGCATTCCCTGTGAAGTATCGATGGTTGTCAACTTCAGCAGGGAAGGAGCAACAGCAAGGCCTACAAGACCGGTACCACAACCATACTCCATACCATCCATAGTCTTTGATAATGGCAGTGTCAAAATTGCCGCGCTTATTTTTTCAGCAAGCATCACCCGACGTGATTTCCCATCCCATCCAGCCGCTGCCCTGTCAAAGTGTTCAGTAGTCATCTCTTTCTCTTCCTTCAGCCTTTAGTCTGCGCAGCCCTACAATTCGCCAAGCTGATCAAAGAGATCACTGGCAGCTTCAATCTTCGACCTGTTGCCAATGATCATCCGGTTGCTGTTTTTCTGCATGCTTGCAAAGGCATCCGCATAGGAACGCATGTCCTCTACGGAGGTAGAGATAATTTCTTCAATGCGCTGCTGTTTGAATTCTGCTGTGATGCCGCTTAGGTATTCATTGCGGGCCGAGGCACCTTTTGCCGCCGCAGCCTGGTGAGGGGTGAAATTGCCATAGGTTCCTATAATCAGCTGTTGCAGAACCTCCTGGGGGAGCTCTAGGGTTTTAACTACTTCCGCCATGGCCTGGTAGCTGTCATAGGTTTTTCGTACCTGTGGGTCACGGTAGCTGATAACTGCAAAGTTACCGCTGATATTGCTGAACTGAATGAAACATCCGTAGGCCCCACCCATTTGTCGGACTGTGTTCCAGAGGTAATCACGGGAGAGGTAGGTTTTGAGAACTTCAAAGTGTCCATTGTAGCCCTTGCCATCGGGAAGAAGATTACCACCCTGAACTGCATAGACGACTTCTGCAGAAGTGATCAGGGCTTCATGTCTTGGCAGCTCTGGCAGGATCAGTTCCTGTTTGCTTAGTACGGTGTCGGGGAGTGCCGAGATGAGGTTCTTGCATCGATCCTGAAAGCTACTTATTTCCTGTTCGTTGGCGGTAATGGAGATGGTCATATTGTTGCGATTGAAGACAATACCTGCCATTTCCTGAAGGCCTGTCAGAAAGGATTCTTCAAGATTCGCGTAATTATTTGCAAGTTCCTTGCTACTGCGATAATTTGTGACACCCGAGACCATCTCATTACAGGCCCCGGCCTTGCTCAACTGGGCAAAGGCCAGAGATGTAGGCAGATTGTATCCCTCACTCTGGGCACTATGTTCCGTCCAGGCAAAATCACGGGTAATGATTTCCCGAATATGAACCCGATCCTGGAGGGAAAGGTCAGAAAAAACATCGCTTAAGAGTTGTAGCGCCCGCTCCTGGTATTCAGGTAAACACCTCATCTGGAACCAGAGTATGGGACGAAAATCGCCGTGGCCGCCCTTTTTAACATGGCACTGGAAGGTATGAGAAAATCCTCCGGTGCAGATGCCTATTTCTCTCGCAAGATGCATATAATCCATTTTGGCGGTTCCGATCTCTGTGACAATACTGCCAAATATATCAAGCCAGGGAAGGTATTTGGAAGGCAGGCAGGAGACATCAAAACCGATATCAATATAGGAAATATGATCGGTATCCAGTTCACTGATGAGAAATTCATGGCCATCAATGTCTGTGGCCACTACCTGGTGAGAATCCGGGTTGTGCTCAAGGTCACTGAGTCCCAAATGGGGTAGCAGGGCCAGGGTTTCCACACTGTTTGCCCGTTGTTGATCCTCCATGAGTTCCAGGGTTCTGGCAATGAGTTTTTCCTGTTCCTTGGCGTCAAGACCTTTGCTGTATGTTTCAAGACGCTCTGCTTCGCCGGCCTGATCCCGAGCCTGTTTCTCAGGGTCTGGTTTGAGGGTGATAACCACCGTGGCAGGGTTGTCGAGCAGGTATTTTTTGATCAGTTCTTCGAAATGATTTTCGTTTAAGGCACGATTCCGGATGGTTGCTAACAGGTCATCGATCTGTAGCGATTCATAGGGATCCGTGCCATACTTAAATGCTGGCATTGCTTTGCCAATGAGGTCAAGTCCCCGTTGTGCCTTGCAGCTCTCTTCTCTTACGCCAAATTCATACTTGTTGAGCTCTGACAGGATGAGTTCTGTACCCAGCCCATCCATTGCCATCTGTGAAAGGGTTTTGTTGTAAAGGCTGAGGAATGTATCTCTTTTTTCAGGATCGCTGCCGACAAGATAGGTCACCATCATGGTTTTAAAACTTGAGGTGGAGATGTAAAAACCACCAAAGTCTTTACACAATCCACTGGTGATAATGGTGTTTTTCAGAGGTGATGCGTCTGAGTTGTAGAGGATATTGGCTATAATTTGAAAGGCGGCATTTTCTTCACGGTTCAGCACCGTTGACACTCTGCTTGCCACTGCAAGAAAGGTCTTTTCAGCGGTATCCGTTGAGTCCACGCTGTATTTGTCTTCGATATAGGTGATTTTTTCTATCTCTTCTCCAGGGAGTACTTTTGCACGGGTGACTTTTTGGGGAAACTTGCAGAGAAATTTGTCCTGAAGATAGGCCAGCTCATCCCCAAGATCTGCATTACCATAGACAAAGAAGGTCGCGTTTGACGGATGATAATGGGTTTTGTGAAAGGCACAGAACTCTTCATAGGAGAGTTCCGGGATGTTTTTCGGATCTCCACCCGACTCGTGGGCGTAGGTTGAGTTTGGCATGAGTCCGCCAAAAATATGATGAAAAATCAGTCTGATGGGGTCTGAAAAGGCCCCCTTCATCTCATTGTAAACAACGCCTTGATACTGCAGGGGAGAATCTTTGTCTTCCCGGTGATAATGCCAGCCTTCCTGCTCGAATGTGGATCTGGCAAGTAGGGGATTCAATACCACGTCCATATACACATCCATGATATTGAAATATTCCTTCAGGTTCCTTGTGGCAAAGGGGTAGTAGGTAATGTCCGAACCTGTCATGGCATTCAGGAACGTCATCAGTCCACCCTTGTTGATTTCACCGAAGACATCTTTTACCGGGTATTTCTTTGAGCCCATGAGTACCGAGTGCTCCAGAATATGGGCAACGCCCTTGGAGTCGGTGGGAATGGTATTAAAAGAGGCAGCGAATGTTTTGTTACTGTCGTTATTTTTGATGGCCAGCAACGGACATCCCAGAACATCATGTTCAAAGAGATATACCTTTGCTTGTATTTCATCAAGTTGCTGCACCTGTTTCAGAGTGAAACCGGAATAGGAAGAGCCTGGAGTATAGGTCATGGGGTTCTCGTATTAGAAAAGTTTACTGGAATCTAGGAGGAGGGTTACCGGGCCGTCATTGACAAGTTCCACATCCATATGGGCCTGGAACCTGCCACTGGCCGTAACTACGTTTTTTTGTATTACTGTATCTATAAACTGGAGGTACTGGACTTCTGCTTGCTCTGGTGGGGCGGCATTGGAGTAACCGGGGCGTCGTCCTTTACGGCAGTCTCCATAGAGAGTGAATTGGGAAACGACAAGCATGGAACCACCGGTATCAACGAGGGAAAGGTTCATCTTACCGTTGTCGTCTTCAAAGACGCGGAGGTTGATGATTTTATCCGCCATCCATTTGATTTCTGCTTCTGTGTTATCTTTGTGGATGCCAAGGAGTACAAGGAGTCCTGCCCTAATCTCTCCGGTTGTCTCGGAATCAACAGTAACCGAGGCACTGCTGACACGCTGAATAACTGCTCGCATGATATACGATTGAAGGTGACAGGCTAAATACTGAAGAGAATTGCGTTGTCCTATCCTTCTGTATTCGGCCCTAAGCCCTCAGTCTGTTCCCCTTAAAATGGATGCCCAAACATGACCCATCCGATTGTGGACTCTTCTGAAAAGCCCACGTCAAGGCGAACAACTGCACCTGAAAACATGGAACGAATACCAAAGCCACCATCATATTTCCAGTCTTTGAAAAGGTCAGATCCAAAATCATTTGCAACTCTGCCACCTTCGGCAAAGGCGATCAGTTGCAGCCAGTCACTTTTCAGGAATCTGAGCCAGGAAATATTACCGATCGGGTTCCAGTCAAGGGTGTAACGGTATTCGGCTGCGGTGTAGAGAACCGATCGGTCGTTAAATCGATCAATGGGGTAGGCACGCATTCTGTAAAATCCACCAAGGCTTGAACCTTCATAAAATGGTGGGCGCTCGGTTACTGAAACGGAGCCATCGGGATTGTTTTGTTCATTCCAGCTTGGAGTGTCACCGGTCCATACATTAAGAGCGATAATGCGCTGTCTGGCCCATTCAGAGCTTCCAAGAGAAAAATACTTGCTTGCCTCAAACTCAACAAATGTCCATTCGTAGGGTGACTCAAGCCAGCCAAAATCATGGGTGACCCCAAGATACTGACTGCTTCCCTTGGATGGATTACCGGGGAAATCAGTGTTGTCATAAGAAATGGCGAGTTCAAAGGGGTGAACTGTGGCGTCTCTTTCTCCATCTTCAAACTCAAAACTCCGATAACGATTAAACTGTCGTAAAAGCAGTGTGGTAACTCCGCTTTTCATTGGATTCCAGGTGTCGCCTCCTACGGGTGCAGATTGCAGCAGACCATCCTTCAAAGTGTAATGTTGCATGGAGTCGCTTCGGGATGATCCCCAGGGCATAACAAATTCCATTTTGAAATCCGTCCAGTTATCATATCCGCTGTCTTCTAGGTAGTCATCCATATCAGAATCATTGCTTCCAGCACGAATAGTGTCCTGTTGGAATAGACTGGTGTATGCCCGGCTTTTCGGGTAGTGACCAACCATTCCCTGGGCGCTGAGGAAGAAGCGATTGGCAAAGGATGGCCGGTAATCCCACATTCCGAGGAAGAGGGCAGCGGCTTCGTCAGTACTTCCAAACACAGTGCCTCCCAGGAGCAGTTGGTCCTGACCATAACCTTTTGTTCCAGCTCCGACACCCAGTGTGAATCCCATACTTTCCGACGAAAAGGCATAGGGTATGATAAGGCTGTTTTTTGTCCCTCCCCTGGGGTCTTCTGCGCGGGTAAGGGTACTTTTAACGGAAGCTCTGGGCTTGGCCTGGAGTGTTGGAGCTAGAATGAGACCTGCCAAGCCAATGATGCAAATTGTTTTTAGGGATATGGAATAATTCATCGGGAACCTGTTTGGGGTTATATGTAAAAATAAAAAATTTAGAAGTTCTTGATCTTAACCGAAATAGCTCAATTTTCCAAACATTCTGACAAGGTTCTCTAATGGAAACTGAAAATATTTCTTAGAAGCAGAAAGATGGGAAGTTTACTCTGAGAAAAAGAGCTTATATTTTTCTGTTACATGCGTAATTAAGAAGTAGCCCCAAATACCCAGCCACATGAGAAGATTATTTCGACCTTTAAACAAGAGGACCATGGAAAGAGTAAGTGGGTATTCCGTATTTTTCATCTTATTCGACTTTCGGAATTTTGCTTTCTACTTTACGGCAGATTCGGCAACGTTCGTTGTTGCACCATTGGCAGGAAAAACAGTCAGAACATGGATGTTTTTGGCACCTTGGTTTCGCCTCCAGTATATAGATCATCCCTTTGTTAGCTGGTAATTTTTGAAAAGCCATGTTCCTCTCCACTATAAAAACGTATTGATGTGAGGTTTCCCTCCACATTCAGGAGCAGGCAAAACAAGATGAATGGCAGCTTCTTCTTTTGTTGATTGTCACAGTCGCTTACATCGGAACGTAGGCATAGCCATTGTTCTGATACCCGGAAATTGAGATATAACTGTTTTTTACAAAGCAATTTCTGGAAGAAAATCTTTTGGGGAGATATCGAACAATTCGGCACTGATCCCGCACTGTTCAATACGTATTCCTCGTTTCACAAGGTGTTGCAGCCACTTCCCTATCTCTTCTTTAATGGGGATGTCTTCTTCATCGATATATGTATCTCCTTTGGTAACAAAAAAACTTGCCTGGCTACGAATGCCAATGATGAATGTAACCTTAAGATCCTTTTTGCTTGCTTGGTCATACGTATCATTTATCCATGATAGCCGTTTTTCTAGTTTGGCTGCAGAGTCTGCTTTAATATCAAAATATACTTTCAGTTCTGAAAGATTATCAAGAGCGAGAATTTCATTTTCTTGTTGAGAAAAGCCAGTTTGCGGAAGAAGAAAAAAACCGAAAAGAAAAGTTAATAGAATTGTAGTATTACGAAGCATGCTGTGCCTCCTTTTTGTTTGCTTATCCAGCTTGTTACATGCCCTTATAAAAGTTTGATACCTTGAAAGGAAATCTATACATGATTGTGTGGCTGTATCTGATAAAGCAACTTCTCTTCTGTAAATTCGACTATTCCTTTCGGGATTATCAGCT
>CAZIDU010000158.1:0-7584 GCA_964538055.1 uncultured Desulfocapsa sp.
TGACGGCTTACCTGGTTATGATGAGCCGTCTTCACCCTATGATTAAGGCCGCATTAACATGACATTGGGGTGTTTTATGCCTGCCTGTACGGACATAGTGTTAAAGAAACAGTATGTTGGTCTCTGTAGCCGTAATTTCCTTGGCAAATAACGTAGATAATTTGGGGCCTTCATGTTATTTATGATTTGTGTAGGCTGAGAGTGATGACAGGCGCAGTCTAATTTGGGATTCAATGAGGCTAATAATGCAGAGTAGCTCAGTGGCGAATCTATCATTTTCGTTGCTTTTGGCCCTACCTTAATCACCCCACCTCACTCGCTGAAAACCGATTGCTTTCCACTTAAACTTAGCCCTAACTGAGATTGAATTTTGTTTTTTTCCATGTGCGTTCCTCATGATTTGATTGGCTATGGGAACAGCATAATATAGCTGTTCTATCATATAGTGATAGGCCCCTCATCTCCTCTGAGCTTTGGTGGTAATCAGGTAATTATTTATGACGGAAGTTCAAGGATAGATGGTAACTTCCGGTAGAGAGTAAGGGGAAAATTATGAAAGTACGTTGGAAAATCACCCTGTTTTTCTTTGTTTTATTTGTAACGACCTGTGTGTACGCAGGTGGAGGCAGCCCTGGCCCGCAGCAGGCAAGTGAGGCCTTTCCACCAACCTTTACAAGTTATCAGGATGCGGATATGACCAGCGTGGGCGCGATCCTCAAAAACAGGATCAGTCATACCCCTTTCAATCTGGTCGCCACGTTCATCTTCCTGGTCGCCATCGTGCACACATTTCTTATTAGTAAATTTCTCTACTATGCCCATAAGTGGAAGGCCGAGCACCAAAAAGAGATCGAGGCAGGTCGGGAATCGGAGGACTCCACTCATCTCCTCTCAGAAATTTTTCACTTTTTAGGCGAGGTAGAGGTCGTTTTCGGGCTCTGGGCCGTGGCCCTCTGTGGTGCTGTCGTCTTTTTCTACGACTGGCACACCTTTACCAACTATGTGAGCGGAGTCAATTACACGGAGCCGATGTTTGTCGTGGTGATCATGACCCTGGCCTCTTCCCGTCCTATTTTGAAGCTCTCGGAAAATTTCATGAGCCGCATCGCGGCGGTTTTCAACAGCACCTTGGCGGCCTGGTGGCTGACCATCATGACCCTGGGGCCGCTTCTCGGCTCCTTCATAACTGAACCAGCCGCCATGACCATTTCCGCACTGCTATCGGCCCGCAAATTTTATGAATTACAGCCCAGTGACAGGTTCAAGTACGCCACCATCGCCCTCCTCTTTGTCAACATTTCGGTCGGCGGCACCCTGACCCATTTTGCCGCGCCACCGGTCCTGATGGTCGTGGTCCCCTGGAACTGGGACCTTCTCTTTATGTTAACCACCTTTGGCTGGAAGGCCGTCATTGGTATTGTTATTTCAAACGCCATGGTCTTTCTGGTCTTCAAGAAAGAAATAGTCGGTCTGGAAAAGAAATTCAAGATGACCCTGCTCAAAGATGAGATCAAGAAGAAGTATATCCACAGCGAGTATCTAAAAAATGACCTTCATATGGCCGAGGAACGCATTGGACAAGATCTCCAGCGAGAGTATGATCGTATCAAGGAGGCCGCTAGAGAGTCTACCCTGGCGGCTGGCTGCTGGAATGATGATGAAGATTGCACACTGCTTGAAGAGACCTTCGAGCAGGAGTTTGAGAGCCTCAAGATGCACCAGATGAGCGTCTCGGTGCCGGGCCTGCTCCCTCGGGACAAGCGACCTAAGATGAGCGATCCCAACTGGGACAAGCGCTGTGGGGAGGTGCCGGGCTGGATTATGGCCGTCCATGTGGCTTTTATGGTCTGGACCATTGTCAATGCCCATTATCCTGCTATCTTTGTCTCCGGTATGCTCTTTTTTGTCGGCTTTGCCCATGTCACCTGGCCCTTTCAGAACACGGTGAACCTGAAACCGCCCATGCTGGTCGGCTTTTTTTTAGGCGGCCTGGTGATACACGGTGGCTTGCAGGGATGGTGGATTGCCCCGGTGTTGGGCAGCCTGGGTGAAATCCCCCTGATGTTCAGCGCAACGATCCTCACCGCGATTAATGACAATGCCGCCATCACCTATTTGAGCACCCTGGTGCCAGGCCTGACTGATGAACTCAAATATGCGGTGGTGGCGGGTGCCGTTACCGGGGGGGGGCTCACTATTATCGCCAATGCCCCTAATCCGGCCGGACAGGCGATCCTGAAAAATTACTTCAGCAATGGTGTCTCGCCGATGAAGCTGCTGGCCTACGCCTTCGTGCCGACGGTCGTCATGACGCTCTGTTTTCTGTTTCTCTGATTTTGGTGTAGGAGAGGTCTCCCATTAAAAGGCCCCTTAGAGTAAGGAATTCCATATTAAAGTTCTCAATGGGCGATTCAGCACATACTATTTGAGTAAGCAGAGTAAAATTAAACGAATTGCCCGTAGCAGGGGTAACCTCTTTGGGAAAAAATGCTGATTAAGCCGGTTCCTGATATGTATAACTATCAGTCTTTAGCGGAAAGATGAAACGCATATCCGAGAATAGCCAAGGGACATCTCTACTTTTACGCCCTCCAGCCTCAATTGAAGATTTCTATTTATATTGATTCAAGCAGTATTCAGCAAAAGAAGATACCTACGGCAATCTCTCCAATTTAAGCAAAACCGCAAGTAAACATTACTCTTCGGACTCCACACGATTTTATAAGAGAGTATTGGAGAGAAAAAAGACTATGGGCACCCGTTGTCGTCGTGAGCAGCGAGGCGTCACAATAAACAAGTCGAGATGCAGCAACGAATACCTCACCAACTAAGATAATTTTGGTTGATCCGGACGCCAACGTAAACCCCAAATAAGCTGCCCACTAGACTGACGATGTAGGCAGTCATCAGTCCGATATGCTGCCCAAGCCACCAGCCGAGCCACCCAAAGATTGTAATACTTATCAGAAGAGTTATTTTTTTCATGTTTAATGAATGGATTTTGTCCTGAGACGGTTGTGGCATCAATGCCCAGGCAGACTCAGGCAGTGCCAGGGCTGTCTTTTAATAGCTCTACCGTTATGCATATGCTGGAGTCAGACCGTCACAATTTGTTGCAGCTTTTGGGCGGGGCTAAAGCCCCACTTCCGGGGGTGTGTAAACCATCTGCTTTCTGAAACAATGTTCAAGTTATTGCTGCTACGCAGCGTGGCACGATATTACCCTAACTTCTGAAGTTACAAGGTATTTACTCTTCGTTCCCAGTATCCCGGCCAAGAGCAGTGCAAAAATCAAAACTACTCGGATTCTGGAAAACACGCAGCCCAAAATGGGGCAATGCGGCCAGGAGATGATCAAAAATATCTGCCTGGATAGCCTCGTAGTTTGCCCAGGCCTGATCCCTGCTGAAGACATAAATCTCCAGTGGCAGTCCTGTTTCCGCGGGCGGCAGTTGCCGGACCAGAAAGGTCATATTACTGGTGTGAATATGGGGGTTGTTGCGTAGAAACTCCTGGGTGTAGGCGCGAAAGATACCAATATTGGTCTGCTGCCGGCCGTTAATGAAAGAGCTTTCTTCTATGTTATGACGCTTGTTGTATTCTTTAATTTCCTTCTGTCTGGGACGCAGGTACTTTTCCAGAAGTTTGATATCTCCCAGCTTTTCAATCTCTTCATCGGACATAAAGTGGATTGTGGACATATCAATATTGATGGCTCGTTTAATCCGTCTGCCACCGGAATCAGTCATGCCCCGCCAGTTTTTAAATGAATTGGAAATTAGTGAATAGGTGGGGATGGAGGTGATGGTCTTGTCCCAGTTTTGAACCCGGACACAGTGGATGGAAATATCGATGACATCACCATCCGCTCCGTACTGCGGCATCTCTATCCAATCTCCAAGTCGTATCATATCCGTGGCGGAAAGCTGAATATGGGCCACAAAGCCAAGGAGGGTGTCTTTGAAGATAAGCAGAATAATGGCTGTCAATCCACCAAGGAGACTGAGAAGCCCCCAGGGAGAACGACCAGTGAGGATGGATATAAGAAAAATCGCACAGAAAATGTAGGTGATGATACGTGCGGCATCGGTGTATCCGCGGATGGCAGCGCTACGTCTTTTGGATAGCTTGCGGTAGATATCATTGATGGCACTGAGGAGGGCGCTGACACTAAAGGTGGCAACGATCACCACACCCGCCAAAAGGAGACGGGAGAGTAGTAGGGAGAAGGTGGAATCCGATTGCAGGAGCAGGTCTTTGCAGATATGGATAACGGATAGCGGTACAAACCAGCTGAGTTTGTGGAAGAACCCGTGTTCAATAAGCGGATCATCCCAGCTAAAATGGTTTTTATGAATGAGAGTGATGATGGCAGGGAGCATGGTGCGGTGCACGATCCATGTTGCCACTATCGCTAAAACGATGATCCCAAAGGTGATAAGGGCCAGAGACGCCGCTTCTGCAATACTTTGGCGAAGGCCGAGCTGGATAAGCCAGCTATTCAGGGTGTCATATGTCATGAGGGATTTTGATGCTGTCGAATTCACAGTGAAGGAGGTCGGTTTCCAGCCAGCTTCCGGTTAAGGAAGAGTTGTGGCCGAGTAATGATTTAGTTGCCTCTGCGGCCTGTATGGATGCAATAAGGGCAACACTCATGGGTAATACCCGTGGTGGACTGCTGGGGGCTGTTTTTTGTGGATAGAGTGTACTGATAAGGTTATTCGATGCCTGATCAATGCCAGCCTGTCCGTACCACTCTTTTACTGCTCCGTGAACCATTGGGATCTGTTGTTTCCGGCAGAGTTTGGAGAGTGTTATCCTTGCCTCTGTTGAATCGAGAGCATCGATGACGATATCTGCTGTATCAATGGAGCCGGTGGTGAATGTGCTGATATGGAGGGTGGTTTCCAGGGCTGGGTTGATTTTCTGTAGTTCCCGGTCCACAATATCTACCTTATTGCAACCGAGGCTTTCGGTACTGCAGAAAATCTGGCGGTTGAGATTTGATTCGGAAAAGACATCGGGATCCGTGAGGATAAGGTGGCCAATGCCCAGTCTTGCAAGCAGCTCTGCGGTTCTGCCGCCAAGACCGCCGCAGCCAATAATTGCCACCCTGGACAGAAAGAGCCTGAGTTGCTCCTGGCAACTCAGGCTGTTTCGTTGAAAACGTGAAGGAGTAATGGCATGATCGAGCGCGATGTGTTCAACGTCACGCAGGGAGCAGTTCCATTGTCCGGCAATAGCCAGGGCATCGGCGAGTGAGAGTAGACCATCCCGTGATCGCTGTTTGATGTTCTGAAGGATTTTGTCTCTGTTCGATTCAGCCACCGCCAATTACCGGAAATATGGCATAAATGTCACCTTCCTGAAGTACTGTTTCAAATTTGCAATGGCGGGAGTTGATCATAAGGACACCAATCTCCTCCCGGTCAATATCCAGATCATCAACAACTGTTCCGGCAGTAGTGCCTTCGGGAAGCTCTTTGTCCTCTTTAATAAAACGGCCATCTCTAAAAAAGGCAAAGAGCTTTACCTGTACTCGCATAGGCAAATCCTAGAAATTCCAGAAGGCGTCGATCTCTTCACCGGTAAAATCCCATACCATATTATGTGGTGCAATGGGCTCGAGTTCAAAAAATTCAGGAAGTCTGTCATCCAGATTAGTAAAGCCTGCGGCCATATTAAAGGCATGCTCGGTCTTCAGGATACTCATACCAAGGTTGGTTACATCATCGGCGGTGAGGCTGATTCCAAAACGGGCATTGATCATATCAATCAGTGCCGGTAAACAGGTCCCGTCATCGAGTGCTGCAAAGGCGATAAAGAGACACATACCGGTGGAGTCAATGGCAGCTGTTGCAATCTGCAGCCCACGGGAGAGTTCAACCATACCTTCCTTGGAGAGTGGATCAGCGGTTCCACCAACACCAAGAATTTCTGTGGCGATGGTATAACCCATGGTGTGATCAGCGCCCTGTGTGGAAGTGGCGTAAGTGATACCAATTCCTTTGATGGCACGAGGATCATAAGCGGGGATCGCCTGGTTCTTAACCACAGGAACCCGTGTTACTCCGTATGTCCGGCCAACGCTGCCTGCACCGTTTCCAATGACGCGCCCAAGAGCAGTTCCCTTTGCAATCTCTTCTGTCATAATACGAATCATTTCATTGGAGTCACCAAACTCAAGTACTCCACCTTCCATTGCCACACCAAAGGCTACTGCTGTTTCAATGGAATCAATACCAATGTCATCCATAATGGAATCCATTTCAGCAATCTGATCCAGATTGTCAATGGTACAGTCAGCACCCATTGCCCAGATGGATTCGTACTCCATGCCAGATGTCTTGTAGTTTCCTTTGATATCATTATAAATCTGAGAACACTGAATTACACAACCTGAGTGACAGCCATGTTTTGGCTTACCGCCTCGTTCAACGATGAGGTCGTGCATGGTTTCGCCAGAAATCTGCTCATGTCCTTCAAACTGTCCGGCACTGAAATTTTTGGTGGGGAGTCCACCAGCTTCATTGATGATATTGACCAGAACATTTGAGCCATAGGTTCCAAGGGCCTGACTTACAGGATGGTCAACCAGTGCTTTGGTGAAAGCCTTATTAGCTGTTCTGAATGCATCCGCATTTGCGATATCAACCTTCCCGTCCTGAGCATCCAGCGCAATAAATTTAATCTTTTTAGAGCCCATAACCGCTCCAAGGCCACCGCGGCCAAGGGATCTGACATGGCTGTCAGGGTCTTTAACGGAGATATTAGCACCTGTCATCTGCATTTCACCAGCCTGACCGATGGACATGACACCAATTTTATCAGTAAACCGTTTTTCAACGTCTTCCACCACGGCAAAGTTACCCTTTCCAATCAACGCTTCTTCCTTGCTGATCGTAACTCCATCGGGAGTGAGGAGGAGAGAGTACCAGCTGTCGTCCTGAGGCTGGCCTTCAATGATAAGTGCCTTGCAGCCTATTTTAGCAAGTCTCTGGGCAGATGTACCACCTGAGTTGGATTCCTTGATGGTGCCTGTGAGCGGGCTCTTCGCTCCAGCTGAAATACGGCCGGAGTTGGAAGCTGCTGTGCCGGACAATAATCCCGGAGCAAAAACCAGTTTGTTGTTGGGTCCCAGTGGATGACAGGTGGGAGGGACTTCAGCAGCTACAATATTAGATGTGAGTCCGCGGCCTCCATGACCTGCCCAGTCAGCAGGAACGTCTTCAATGGAAGTGGAAAGATCCGTCATGTTTACGCGAAAAATTTTGTCAGCCATGGTGTCTCCTCAGGATAGGTTGATAATGAAAATTATAATCTAAATAGTATATAGATTTTTCTGTGAAAAGAGCAAGAAAAATTAAATTGAAACCACTATTTGACAATCTGTTGGCAATCAGTACACTGAAAGTATAAGTAGGCAAAGTATCCCCTTCAGTAGCGGCTAGAAGTACGTTTTGCAAAAGCCACAAATGACCTCGATAATCATCAGTCTGCTTAGGTGTTCTAATGAGTAAACAAAACAATCGATAAAGCAACTTCTCTTCTGTAAATTCGACTATTCCTTTCGGGATTATCAGCT
>CAZIDU010000159.1:0-7568 GCA_964538055.1 uncultured Desulfocapsa sp.
TATTACTCACAAAGATCCTCACTTTAGCTGATACTCACCTAAATCTTTAACCCACTAACACACAAAATTAACAATATCGTTTAACTTCAGAGGGGCACGATATTACCCTAACTTCTGAGTTCTAACTATTCAGGAGTGCCTCATATTCGTTTATTTCGGAGTCTTCGCTTACCTAGCCTGCGTAGCATATGAAGTTATATGTAAGCGGGCTAGGTAAGCGAAGACTCCGAAATGGACGAAGATGGGGTGCTTCTGAATAGTTACAATATTGTTTAATGTATTAGGCAGTTACTTTATCGTCAAGGAAGAAAAATCATTGCGGACGAAACCAATATACCGTATACACGAAGCTACTATGCCAAACCATTTACGCGAAAGCCTTAAAGCATCATTTGCCAGTGCTATTCTCATCCTGAAACTGGTAATTCCGTTTTATATTCTTGCCGATATCCTTCTCTACTTTGATCTCCTGCGACCGGTAAGCATTCTTTTTTCTCCGGTTACCAGCATTCTACAACTTCCCGTAGAGACAGCAATGGCAATCTGCGCTGGAGTTTTTCTCAATATTTATGCCGCAGTAGCGTTTGCCGCACCATTAGGTCTAAGTTCCTATGAATGGACGATTCTTGGTGTCTTCCTTGGCGTCTGCCATAGTCTCCCGGTGGAAAACAGTATCATGAAAAAGCTGGGTATAAGCTTTCTCTACTCCACTACTCTGCGCATATCCATGGCCTTTCTCACCACCCTGCCTCTCTTTTTTCTGCCTGCTACATTTTTCACGGGAGAGGGGAGCGGAAAAGAGATACAACTTGCTTCATACTCGAGCATCCCCGACATGCTTCTCCACTCCCTAGCAAATGCGGCAATCCTGTCAGCAAAGATAATAATCCTCATCACCCTTGTTATCTTTCTGATGGATGCAATTAAGCGAACAAAATTCATAACAAACTATGGTCAACGGGTACAAACCTCATTTTCATTGCTTACAGGACAGCTTCTGGGGATAACCTATGGTGCCGGAATTCTGTTTAAAGAGGCTGAGTCAGGAAACCTCAAGAAAAAAGATATCTTTTTCATCGGGACTTTTCTTATGATCTGTCATTCTCTCCTCGAAGACCCGCTTATTTTTGTTCTTTTTGGGGCAAACTACTGGGTCATAGTCATCAGCCGACTGGCCATGGCCTGTCTTGTGACCATGCTACTTAGCCGAGTGTTTCAAAATCTTGAAAAGAAACGAAAAGGACAGGAATTGTAGGACTGTGGTGAAATTTGTAGCCATTAGTAGCTTATTCCTGAACTCCTGTTACAAAAAAACAGGCTGAAAGAAGGACAATATTACATGCGCCTTCAGGCTTTCTGTTCCTTCAGCATCAAAACCTGAATTTCAGGCAGATCCCGCTTTAGTGTCGCTTCACTTCCTTGCGTCTTTACTCGTCAGTGATTACTTTTAGGCCTCACCTTTAATTTATCATTGGAAACAGAAGCACTATGAACGATATCATTCTTCAAATAATTATCCTGGCACCACCAATCCTCCTGGCACTGACCTTCCACGAGTTTGCCCACGGCTACGTTGCCTACCGTTTTGGCGATCCCACAGCTAAAAATGAGGGCCGCCTAACCCTGAATCCATTAAAACACCTTGATCCCCTGGGGACACTGGCATTTTTTATTATTAAAATTGGCTGGGCAAAACCGGTCCCTGTTAATCCAAACTATTTCAAAGACCCACGTAAGGATATGCTGTGGGTTGCTCTGGCGGGACCTGCTGTGAACCTGGCCCTGGCAATCATCAGCGCAATCTTGACCAAGATTGTCTGGTTCATCGCTGCGACCATCCCCTATTCACCCATTGCAGAAGCTATTCTGGTTCCGTTGAATGAAGTATTGATGGCATCTGTCTGGATCAATCTGGTACTCTGTATCTTTAACTTTCTTCCCATCCCGCCACTGGACGGAAGTAAAATTCTAGCAGGTATTCTTCCTCCTGAGATGGCACGTTCCTACGCATCAATTGAACGCTATGGATTTGTCATTATTATGGTTTTGGCCTTTTCAGGAATACTGTCAAAGATGATTATGCCGGTTATTGCCTTTGCCCGGAATATTCTGTTATAGGGTAGGAGTCTGACGTTACGCAAAACATGCCTGCCTAAGCCGTTTAGGCTGAGAACTGAAGCTAAGGCAGGAATAATAAGTAACTTGAATGTAACTATTCACCATGCTATTGAACGGCACAATATTTATCCTGAAACTGGGGACACGATCCCAATTCAAAAGACAAAGACGAATTGGGTCATGTCCCCAGTTTCCTACCAGCGTATTCGTTATGCAATTCCGGCTCAAACTCAATTTCGGTGAATAGTTACATTCGTTAATATCTACAACAAAGTTGCTGTCTGGGTGGTTCAGATCATACTTAACAGGTGAAGCTTTGACTGTTCCATCAAAGAGTGAAGCATTGAAATCATCAATTTGTAACAGAGGCAATTTTCCTGTTTTAGATGGCCTCATAGTCATTTCAGCTCGAATATCATACACATCAATCCCGCCAATAAGATGTTGCAAAGCCAGTCTCCCTGTAGTTTTTGAAACAAGCTCTGGTAAAACAGTCAGGTCCTGTCTTAAATCCAGTCCTTCAAATAAGAACTGTTACAGTAACCACCGCCACCACTAAGGTCCACAAATACGGATACCTGTATGGGAGCAGATGCACTCCAACTTCCAGTGCCCCTGAATGACAAGTTCCCGCCATCCAGATCAAATGGGTATTGCCAGGAAGTAACGAGACTGGAAAGTGTGCTCTCTTCCGGGCCCAGTTCCAAGCTCGTTTCTGTCCTAAAATCAACTTTTCCGCTGGAGGATACAATGTCATGTTCAAACGTCACATCGACTCTGCCATCGACGTCCCGTGGTGCAAGCTGCAATTTCCCTCTAACAGTATTTTGTTTTAACTGCATGGTTCCAGAGATCTCCTCTAATGGCATACTCTGCACCGCATTGGAAAGTACAGCAGCGGGAGTCTGAACCTCTAAAAGTAAGCCACTGTCAAAAAATGATCTTGTCAAACCGGTAAAACTGCAATTGATAGGGGAACAGTCAATGCTGCGGCTATCTTCCTGTATCTGCAATCTGCTGGAATGCAAAACATTATCAACCACTGACCAGTCTTTTTTATCTGTGTCAATGGTGATCTGAAGGGAATCCTGCATCTGCAGATTAAAATTTGAAAATAGCAGTTTTCCTGTGGTCAATCCCCTTATCTCAATTTTTTGCTGATCGGATAAATGGAGCAGTATCTCATTTTTTACCTGTGCATAGTCCCCGGCAATATCAAAAGAGAGTTCTTTGATGTCCGTTGTGCCAAAATGAATGTGTTGGGCCACAACCTTTGACTCCCGATCAAGAACAATACCGCTATCCGTTATCCTTCCAGCAAACTGCCCTCCAATAAACGAAGTACTTAGCCCTTTCACTTTAAATTCTGCCAAATCTACCTTTGCTGAAGCTGTTTTGTCATCGCCTGTCAGCGGGATATTCAGGCTGACTGACAACAAGCCGTCACTATTTAAAAACGGACTTTTGGTATCACCTTCAAAGGACAGATTATGTATTGTTTTCAAATCCAGATCAGTCTTTCCAGACACGCTTTCAGGGGTCAATTCCAAAACAACTTCAGCTTCTTCCCTATTTACGTTATGAAACACAAGCGTTGCTGTGGCATGAACAGAATCAGGCCTTTGCAATTTCACAGCAAGGCGTGCTTCTGCAGATAGCTGTATCGTAAGAGTAGCACTCAGTGCTAACTGCCTTAGATCACCATTTAGCTGAACGTCTTTATCAAGAAGCTGAGCTGGAAAATCGCCATGAAACTGGAGCTGTTTAATTGTTAACTTTTCCAGGGGAAGTCGAGCGCGCAAACTCTCTTTGAGTAGTACAATCTGTTTCGGAATATGTACTGCCTTGTTTTCCTCCTTTCTGTTTATTCGAGTCAGCGTGACATCCATCGTCTCGATGACAAGAAATCGTCCTTTTCCTGTTCTTACGAGCTGCTGTAAGTCATATTGGAAAGAGACATTATGCATTTCAGCATAAACAATATCATCATCTGATAACTTTAGAACAGCTGCCATCTTATCGACGCAAACCTGTCTGGAGTCGATGCTTACCCCATGAACACTTACATCATCGACTCCCAATTGTTGCAGGAGAAATACGGTACTCTGATCAAGAAAGAGAAATCGTGCTGCAAGCAATGCTGTGCTGAACAGCAGTAGAGATATAAAAGCTGTCTTCAAAATACGCATAAATTCCAAACACCCACATACTCTTTCTGATACAAAAAAGCCCCTGCCAACAAAAGTCAGCAGGGGGCTAAAAAAACTAGCAAATCATTTCTACGTTACATAATAAGCAGGAGAGCACTAAAAATCGTAACTCAGCCCAAGGCTCAACATATGCGCAGCAGCATCGGTAAATTCACCATTAATTCCAGTAGTGGGGCTACCATTAACAACGGTTCGACTTTCTTTATAGTCATACAGATATCCTACTCCAATTTCCATAATTTCACTTACACGATAACGAACACCTAAAGAGTAAAGCCAGGCATTACTTCCAGGAAGTTCAAAACCAAGGGTCTCATCCGGGATGGGGGTCTCATCATAGGCAAAACCAGCCATCAGAGTAACATCTTGATTCAACACATAGGAAAGGCCGATACGGTAGCCATTGGAATCATCCCAGTTTTTAGGAATAGCCGGGGTATAAGCTGCATCCAATACCGGATGGTCAATAGGGCTTGAATAATCAAGCTCAATGCTCTCATATTCTGACCAGAAGGTTCTATCCCAGGTTAAGTCAATGGTGGCAGGACCGAAAGTGTAGGCCATGGAAAGACTCAATACAGCAGGAGCCGGAAGATCAACAGCCCCGCCTGTCTCCATAACAAAGGCTGAAGGAGTATTTGTTCCCATTGTTACATCACCATCAAGCCCCAGATCAACATTTGAACGATAGGTCACTGATATGTTCATGTCTTCATTGGGACGAGCGGAAGCTGCCAGATTGTACCCCCAGTCCATTGCATCACCGTCCAAACTGCGGTTAAACATCACTCCACTGGACTGCACTGCATAATTGGACACCTCCGCTGTGCTGTAGATCATACGGACACCACCGGCAAGTGAGAACATATCACCAATGGTATAGGATACGGTGGGGTTCAATTCATAAACATTGAGAGTATACTCTTCTGCAGTACCGCGGGGGAAAGGCTGTTCCCAGCGTTTCGAGAGGCCAAATGGAGCAATCGCTGAAATACCGAAACGAAAATTATTGAAGTCTGGTGACACAAGAAAAAAGGTGGGAAGAAGAAAATTCTCAGTCTTGGAGCTACCATCCATAAGAGAACTACGATTATCATCATAGCTGATAGATGGCAGATTAATATAGGTCAGAGCACCTTCAAACAGCCATGCATCTTTCTTTAACCAGGCCATGTTAGCAGGATTATAATAAGCAGCATCAGCCTGATTTGCTGAGGCAACATTGGCACCAGCTTTGGCCACCGAATCAACAGACTGTTCAGGAATACGATATCCTGAGGCCATGGCAGACCCGGCAATCAGCATGGAACTTAAAGCCAATACGGAAATTCTCTTAGTCATTGTTTTTTCCCTCTCCTTTGAAAGAATTGTGTTTCCAATCATTCCGTAAATGGATTGACGGATCAAGTAATTAATATAAAGTGTACTTATCAGTTACCACTATACAGGTATCGTTTAATTTTATGCGTCGCAGTCTTAATAAAAGGTTCCCGTCTCTCCACTATCCGCATCAGACGAGATGCAGCGGACACCTGTTTATTTACTTCTTTTCTCAGCGTCTCGCTCAAATTATCGATGTACTCTCGACGCTCAACCCGGGATTGTCCCCCGGTCATCTCATCAATAAACTCATAATCCGGATATACCCAAGCATCAAGCTTACCGTTATTTTCAACGACCAGCGACTCAACCACCCATGAATATGAATTAATTTTATGTTCAATGGGCTCAGGATAGACATTTTCCCCATTGGCCATAACGATAACATTTTTAGAGCGTCCGCGGATATGGAGATTTCCGGCATCATCAAACGAGCCAAGATCACCGGTGATAAGCCAGCCATCTTCGGTAAGTGCTTCTGCAGAAGCATCGGGGTCGCCATAATAGCCCTGCATGATATTGGGGCCGCAACCGTAAATCTCACCTACGCCACTCTCAGGATCAGGATTGACAATCTTGACGTGAACTCCTGGGAAGGGTTTTCCCGTTGAGCCGATGGCAATGGTAGAATCCCCCACAGGACCGCCGGCGAGAAGAGGAGCGGATTCGGTCAAGCCATAGCCGATCAAATAGGGAAATCCAGCTTCTTTCAGGAATTTTTCAACATCAGGATTTAAGGCCGCACCGCCTATTCCCATAAGTTCAAGATTGCCCCCAAAGAACGCCAGGAGCTTTGCACCTATTTTTTTATAGACAAATTTCCGGCCAAAGGAAAAGCGACAAAGCAGAGAGAGCAAACGACTTTTTTCAATCTGCGGTAACACTCGTTTTTTATAAATTTTCTCCATAATGAGCGGCACTGCAAACATGACCTTGGGCTTTTCATGCTTACAGAGTTTCTGAAGAATAGCAGGGGTCGGAGTCTTCCCGGCGTAGGCAATCTTACAGCCCTTAATCAGAGGCGTAATAAATCCAAGAGTAAACTCATAGGTATGAGACATGGGCAGGACAGAGAGAAAAACGTTCCCGCTGTCAACCTGTATCATGGTCGCTGCACTGTAGGCATTCGCTGTCAGATTCTTATGACTGAGCATCACAGCTTTTGAGTAACCGGAAGTTCCGGAAGTATAGAGGATAGAGGCAAGATCATCTTCAGCCACATCGGCAAAACTCAGTTCTTTTCCATTCTCATCCGCAGCTTTCTTTGCGGCCCTGGCCTCTTCAAGATAGTCGGAAAAAAAGGTAACATCGACCACATCCTGTGTTGCGCCCGAATCATCGAGGGTGACAATCCTCTTCAATGACTTTTGATTTAACTCGTAAATCTTCTCAATTTGACGATGGGACACAAAGAGGATGGGAACCTCCATCTCATTCAGAATATGGTGAACATCAGCCTCGGGCAGATCAGGAAGTATGGGGACAGCAATTGCCCCTATTCGCACAATGGCAAAATAGGCCATTCCCCAGTGTGGTGAATTCTCAGATAAAATGGCAACCCGGTCGCCTTTTTTGACCCCTTCTTTACTAAGATGGTGGCCGAGCGCTATGATTCCCTCATAAAATTCCCTATATGTCAGGGCTTCTTCTGCGGCCATTCCAATAGCCGGAAGATCTTCATATCGTTCAACACTGTTATCAAGTATATAATTTAAGGTCATCCGCACATCGTTGGATTCCGGCATAAACACCTCGTTAGTACACAAATTTGATCGTAAGGTTCTCTGTTAATAAACGTGCTGCATATTACCTGAATTCAAGTGATAAGTGCATAGCCCATTATTTTTTGGACATTAACGC
>CAZIDU010000160.1:0-7477 GCA_964538055.1 uncultured Desulfocapsa sp.
CACAGATGATTTATTAAATCGTTTCACTCAATAAATCATCATACAAGTTACAATTGAATCAATATATTCTATTTAATAGTGTTGATAGATTCTAACAAGAACTTATCAGTTGCAACCCGGATTTTTATAGAAAGGCCTCCTTTTTATCCGTTTTACCGGGAATGGAAGGAGACGGCTGAAAGCCGGGCTGATTGGCAAAAATAAGTTGGTCGATTCCAGGGGGGGATCTGTATCCGTTTTATGTGGCAACAATATGGTTCGTTTGGGTCGAATTAGAGACTTGTTGGGTTCATATGAAATACGAGTTGACATTATTGAAACTTCGTTGGATAATTAGTTTTAATCATAAGCAGACAAACTATAATTTTACAGGTTTAGCCCTATGGATATACTTTCTCCACGGCAAAACAAAATTCTCGCTCTTACCGGAAAAAATGGCAGAGTTGATGTGGATGATTTGTCTGCAACCTTTGACGTTTCCCCCCAGACTATTCGAAAAGATCTTAATGTTCTTTGTGACAGGCAGCTTTTACAAAGAGTTCACGGCGGCGCTATTGTAAGCTCTGGTATTGAAAACGTGAGTTACGAGGCAAGGCGTTTGCTTGCGCCAGACGCCAAGAGGGCAATAGGAAAGTTCGGTGCCGAACTGATCCCCGATAACAGCTCCCTGCTTATCAATATTGGAACAACCACCGAACAGGTTGCCCATGCCCTTAAAGATCACCGGGGATTGCTTGTTATTAGCAATAATGTCAATGCAGTTGCGATTATGAAGGATTTTCTTGGCGTCGAGTTGATTATTGCCGGTGGTCAGGTGCGTCGTTCGGATGGCGGTATTGTGGGAGGGGCTGCGGTCGATTTTATCAATCAATTCAAGGTTGATTATGCAATTGTTGGTGTTTCTGCCATAGATGAAGATGGCTCCTTGCTTGATTATGACTTTAGGGAGGTTCGTGTTGCCAAGGCAATTATTGAAAATGCCAGGCATGTGATTCTGGTGGCAGATGCCATGAAATTTGAACGTAATGCACCTATTCGTATCGGACATATTTCCAAGATTGATACGATAGTTATTGATAGTGAACCTCCGCTGAAGTTTCAGGAAATCTGCCGCGAACATGGTGTTCGTATCGTTATAGCCGGTGAATAATAAGACCCGGTCAAATACATAAGGGTATAGGAGATAAAAAAATACTGGAGCGTTAGGTTTCACTTGAAACCAAATTGGTTTTCGATTAATGGTTTAAATGTTATCGGTTGAAACTGTTTTTGTGTCAATGTGAAACATGTTTGCAAGAAATAACTGCTTTCCAATAAGGAATCGTCATGGATACTCCTCTTTTTGATCTGGCCATAATCGGCGGCGGTATTAACGGCTGCGGCATTGCTCGAGACGCAGCTGGTCGTGGCTTGTCGGTTTTTCTCTGCGAACAGAACGATCTTGCCAACGGCACATCATCAGCAAGCACCAAGCTTATCCATGGTGGTTTGCGTTATCTTGAATATTACGAGTTTCGTCTGGTCAGGGAAGCCCTTCGGGAACGGGAGGTCCTTCTCAATGCAGCCCCTCATATTATCTGGCCACTGCGCTTTATACTTCCGCACCATAAAGGTTTGCGTCCTGCCTGGTTGATCCGTCTCGGATTGTTGCTCTACGATAATATTGGCGGAAGAAAACTATTGCCGGGTACCAGCAGTGTTAATCTGGTGACTGATGAAGCAGGGACGCCACTCAAGGGAGATTTCAAAAAAGGTTTCGAATATTCTGATTGCTGGGTCATGGATAGTCGCCTGGTTATTCTTAATGCTCAGGATGCTGCCATCAAAGGTGCCGATATACGAGTAAGAACTCCACTTATCTCCGCCGAAAGGAGCAATGGGATCTGGACTTTGAAAATTCTGGATAAAAACAGTAACACCGAAAGGAGCGTGCAGGCCAAAGCGCTTGTTAATGCCAGCGGGCCCTGGCTGGATACACTCCTTCCTCAAATTTCTCATACCAAAACGGCCCAACATATACGTATGGTAAAGGGGAGTCATATAGTAGTTGAAAAACTCTTTGATCATTCCCGCGCCTATATTTTTCAAAATGACGATGGTCGTATCATTTTTGCAATCCCCTTCGAAAATGATTTTACCCTTATCGGTACTACAGATGTAGATTTTCACGGAAAACCAGATGAGGTGGAGATTGACTCCACGGAAATAAGCTATCTCTGCGAAGCCGCGAATGAATATTTCACAACCCAAATCAGCCCTGAAAATGTGGTATACAGCTATTCTGGAATCAGGCCTCTATTCGATGATGGCAAAAGCGATGCCAAAGCCGCCACCCGTGATTACGTGCTAACACTTGATACAGGTAACGGAGAGGCACCGCTCCTTTCGATCTATGGTGGAAAAATTACCACATATAGAAAGCTTGCAGAATCGGTATTGAAAAAACTGAAGGTCTTTCTACCACAAATGCAGGGCCCCTGGACAGAAACAGCCAATCTTCCCGGTGGAAATTTTTCTCCCGATGCTTTTATGGAAGAAGTACAAAAGCTGAGATCGGCCTGTCCCTTTATTGCTGAGAAACACGCAACCCGACTGATCAGAACCTATGGTACCTGTGCTCATGAAATGGGTAAACATCTCCAGACACCTCAGGACCTTGGCACTCATTTCGGTCACCAGTTATATGGTTTTGAAGTAGATTATCTGCTTGCCGAAGAATGGGCTCAAACTGCAGAAGATGTACTTTTTCGACGCACCAAAATCGGTCTTTTTATGAGCACTGAAGAAGTTGCCCGACTAGAAGATTATATAAAACAGAAATTACGACTAAAGAACCATCCATCTCCAATAACGGCTGAGGAGTAGTGCATGCAGCTTGAGTTACGCAACGTATCAACAAAGGTCGGTAGTGAATTTCACATCACGGACATATCCCTTGCTTTCGAGGCGGGAACCCTGAATATCCTTTTGGGTGCCACTCTTTCCGGGAAGACATCCCTTATGCGTTTGATGGCAGGTTTGGACCAGCCAACTTCTGGAAAAATATATGTAAGAGGAAAAGACGTCACTGGAGTTGCTGTGCAAAAACGCAATGTGGCCATGGTTTATCAGCAGTTTATAAATTATCCAAACTTGACTGTTTATGAAAATATTGCATCTCCGTTGCGCATAGCAAAGGTCGCCAAAGATATCATTGATGAAAAGGTGGCAAAAATTTCAAACTTGCTCAAACTTGATAACCTGCTACAGCGAAAGCCCCAGGAACTTTCCGGAGGGCAGCAACAACGTACTGCGCTGGCCAGAGCCCTTATTAAAGGTGCCGAGTTGGTACTCCTTGATGAACCTCTTGCCAACCTTGATTACAAATTACGAGAAGAGCTGCGGGAAGAACTGCCTCGTATATTTGCTGAAACAGGAGCAGTTTTTGTTTATGCCACCACAGAACCTTCAGAAGCTCTTCTGCTTGATGGAAACACTGTTTCACTGCATGAGGGAAAAGTCACTCAGTTTGGGCCAACCATTGATGTGTTTAGTAAACCAGCAAATCTTATCACTGCCAAAACCCTCTCGGATCCACCGCTGAATACTCTGCCTGTGACTAAATTTAATAATCGAATGCTGTATAAGAGTCATGTCGAAATCCCTCTAATCGGGCGACTTCCGGATCTTCCCGATGATGATTATACAATCGCTTTCAGGCCACATCATCTTTTCCTTAAACGAAGCTCTGATTCTATGATAAGTGTTAAAGCTAAAGTGACTGTTGCAGAAATCACTGGCTCTGAATCTTTTATTCATATGGATGTTGCTGGGATGCGGTGGGTCGTACTTGCCCAGGGAATTCATAATCTGGATATAAATGAAACCATTGAGGTATTTCTTGACCCCTCAAAATTCTATGTTTTTGACCGCTACGAACAAATGGTTGTAGCACCGGAAATGATACCGGGTGTATAGCAGGAGGATTTACTAGTGGCCCATATCACTTTACAAAATATTGCTCATTCCTATACAGGAGAGTCGGAAAACCCGGAAGATTTTGCTTTAAAAAAGTTGAATCTTACCTGGCGGGATGGTGGCGCCTATGCTCTGCTTGGCCCTTCCGGCTGTGGCAAAACTACTCTACTCAATATTATCTCAGGGCTTCTTCACCCAACAAGAGGACAAGTTCTATTTGATGATCAGGATATAACCGACTTGCCAACAGAGCAGCGAAATATAGCCCAGATCTTTCAGTTTCCGGTGATTTATGACACCATGACAGTTTTTCAAAATCTGGCTTTCCCACTGAAAAACAGAGGGAGGACTAATAAGGAAATCGAACCCAGAGTTATTGAACTTGCGGGAATTCTTGGGCTGGAAAAAGATCTATACACCAAGGCACAGCACCTCACCGCCGATTCTAAGCAAAAGATTTCTCTGGGCCGCGGCCTTATTCGTAGAAGCGTTAACGCCATACTGTTTGATGAACCGCTGACCGTGATTGATCCACAACTGAAATGGGAACTGCGCTCTCAACTCAAATTTCTCCATAAGAAATTTGGTTTTACCATGATCTACGTCACCCACGACCAGACTGAAGCGCTCACTTTTGCAGATGAAGTTATTGTTATGTATGAGGGAAAAATTGTCCAGGTGGGTACGCCTGAAGCACTTTTTGAAAAACCGGAACACACCTTTGTCGGTTACTTTATCGGCTCCCCGGGAATGAACGTCTGTCCCTGTGAGTTACAAAAGGATCGTATCTTTATTGAAGGGTATGAGCTTGCCCTGAACAGAATATATGGAGACGTTGAACCCTCTGGCAAAATAGAAGTTGGCATACGTCCGGAACATTTGAGTCTTACTTCGCCCGACGCAGATGGTTTACCGGTAAAAATCATTAGAGTTGATGATATAGGCCGCCATAAAATTGTCCGTGTTGCCTTCAAAGACAAAGAGTTTAATGTTGTTACCCCGGAACTTTCCGGAATGACTGGGGATCGTTGTTCGCTTACTTTCGATATTGATCACACCAATATATATGTCAATGACCATCTCATTTCAGGAGAACGAATGTGATTGCTAAACAAGTCAATCAAAAGGCGTGGTTCATGGTGTTGCCGGTCTTTCTCGTGGTGGCTTTCAGTGCCGTTATTCCACTGATGACCGTGGTCAATTACTCGGTGCAGGACACTTTCGGTAATAATCAATTTTTCTGGGTTGGGATGGATTGGTTTAGAGATCTTCTCCATTCGGAACGCTTTCATGATGCCTTTCTCAGGCAGATAAGTTTTTCAGCTATTATTCTTGCCATTGAAATTCCTCTTGGTATTGCAATTGCCCTTGCCATGCCCAGAAAAGGGTGGGGGGTTCCGGTCTGTCTTATCACCATGGCCCTGCCGCTTCTTATTCCCTGGAATGTGGTTGGTACTATCTGGCAGATATTTGGCCGCGTCGATATTGGTCTGCTTGGTCACACTCTTGCTGCTCTAGGAATTGATTATAACTATACTCAGGATCCGGTTGCAGCCTGGATTACGGTCATCATAATGGATGTCTGGCACTGGACCAGTCTTGTTGTTCTGCTCTGTTACGCTGGTCTCTGCTCAATCCCCGATGCTTATTATCAGGCCGCCAAAATAGATGGTGCCTCACGCATTTCTGTTTTTAGATATATCCAGTTGCCAAAGATGCAGAGAGTTTTGCTGATAGCTGTCCTCCTGCGTTTTATGGACAGCTTTATGATCTACACAGAGCCCTTTGTTATCACCGGTGGCGGCCCTGGAAATTCCACAACCTTTATGTCCATTGACCTTGTAAAATTGGCAATCGGCCAGTTTGATCTTGGCCCTGCTGCTGCCATGTCTCTTATCTATTTTCTCGTTATACTTCTCCTTTCCTGGGTGTTCTTCACGGTGATGAGTAATATCGGTGAAGAAAGCTCAAATGGGGGTTCCTGATATGCGTTTGAAATGGATGATACCGACGGTTTATATTATCTTTTTGCTCCTACCGATTTATTGGCTCCTGAATATGAGCCTGAAAACGAATACCGAAATACTTTCTGTTTTCAGTCTCTGGCCGCAGAATCTTACTTTTGATAATTATCGGGTCATTTTTACAGATCCATCCTGGTATTCAGGCTACATTAATTCGATGATTTATGTGTCTATTAATGTCGTTATTTCTGTGAGTTGTGCGTTACCTGCTGCTTATGCTTTTTCACGTTACAGCTTCGTTGGGGATAAGCATCTGTTTTTCTGGCTGCTTACCAATCGTATGGCGCCACCTGCTGTTTTTGCATTGCCCTTTTTTCAATTGTATTCATCCATCGGTTTATTTGATACCCATATTGCGGTGGCTTTGGCGCACTGCCTCTTTAATATCCCGCTTTCTGTATGGATACTTGAAGGATTTATGTCAGGAATTCCCAAGGAAATCGATGAGACGGCCTTTGTAGATGGGTATTCATGGCCACGGTTTTTTGTGAAGATATTTATCCCTAATATTGCCTCCGGTATTGGTGTTACCGCATTTTTCTGCTTTATGTTTTCCTGGGTGGAACTGCTGCTGGCAAGGACTCTCACTGCGGTTAATGCAAAACCAATTTCTGCCATTATGACCCGCACCGTTTCCGCCTCCGGGCTTGATTGGGGCGTGCTGTCCGCAGCAGGTATCTTAACCATCGTGCCCGGAGCTTTGGTTATCTGGTTTGTACGTAATCATATTGCCAAGGGTTTTGCCCTTGGACGTGTCTAGGAGAGAGGAGTAAAAAAATGGATCTTAGCTGGATGGCATGGACTAAACCAAGTGCCACTTTTTTTATTATCATTCTCTGCCTGCTTGTCACCATGACTGTCTGGGAGATAAAAATCCCCGGCGGTGCACCAAGGCTTGGCATACTCCGATTTGAGACCACCCGGGGAGATCGACTTTTCATCTCTTTGCTTGGCTCTGCTTTTATACATATATTCTGGCTGGCCTTTTTCAGCCTGAGTTTGTGGTGGGCGCTGGTTGTAGCCTGTATTTATGCAATATGTGTATTTATATGGGTGTAATAGTATAGGGCTCTGTCATAACTCTTGAGATGGCAGATAAATCGTAAACAAATAGAGGAGAAGATCTATGATTAAGAAATTTGTTACAGCAGCGGCGATGGCAGCTCTGCTGGCAGGTCCTTTATCTGCACAGGCCGGGACTCCGGAAGCAAAAAAATGGGTTGATGCTGAATTTCAGCCATCGACCCTTTCCCAAGCAGAGCAGATGGCAGAGATGGAATGGTTTATTAAAGCAGCTGAGCCATTCAAGGGTATGGAAATTAATGTGGTTTCCGAAACGATTACCACCCATGAGTACGAGTCTAAAACCCTTGCCAAAGCATTTACTGAGATTACCGGAATTAAAATTAATCACGATCTTATTGGTGAAGGTGATGTTATTGCAGCAGTTCCCGGACATGCTTAGAAGCCAGCTATAGTAGCGTTTGAGAAAAAAG
>CAZIDU010000161.1:0-7313 GCA_964538055.1 uncultured Desulfocapsa sp.
CAAAATTAGGAATTGCCGCTATTGGTGCAATTCAGGCTGGTTCGGGAACCGCTGACAAAATACCAATTCCAGTTTTTTTCATCGACGTAGGTACGGTCTTTTGCATCCAGTGGAATATACTTCATTGGAAATGAGTAAATTTTCAGACCGTAATCGCGGTTGAGGTCGATGTTAATTTTTAATCGCTCCCAAAAATCTTCTGGTGTATCTTTGTGGTTGTATAGAATGTAATTTGACAGGTTTTTAATTCCGTACTTTGCAGCAAGTAACACTTTCTCACAGTAGAGGTCCTTATAGCGAATACTATCAAAAGCAATTCGCAATGGGCTAATAGCTGTTTTGCCAAGAAGTTTGGCATGATGCTCAGTCATCAATCGAGCATCTGTCCCCTGGTTGAAGTCAAGGCGACGCATCTTTCTTGTTGGGCCGAACTTGGCCCCCTTATGAAAACCAAGATCGAGAATGTCTGATATGACTTGATCAAATTTATTAGAAGCAAGGATATTATTATCAAACAGAATCAGATGACATTTTTCGCCGTATCGTTTGTTAATTGCTTGAATATATGGCTTCAATCCTTGATACTCAATAAACTTTGGTTCCAGCCTATGAACACCGCAAAAATCACACTTATGAACGCAACCTCTGGTGCTATAGCCAAAGTAGCTGTCATTTATCAGAGAATAGTCGAAATCAACCTCATCAAACAATTCATAATCTGGTAACATTTCGTCGACAATTAAATCAGTATCATCGTCTAAAGCATGAGGGTAGTTGAGGACGCCGGTTTTAGGAACGACACCGGTTTCTTGCCAAACAGCTTCTGGTTCCAAACTTGACATGATACCACCGACAAGCAAACGAGACAGGTCGCCACGAACAAGTTTCTTGTAATGTAGAATTGTATCAATCGTTATCTTCCAGTTGTATGTAAAGAGGGTAGTGACATAAATTCTATCCCAAAATTCATACGCAACTTTTTGATTAATACCTTTGACAAATTGAACCCGGTCGCCCAACTGCTTATGATATGATGAGATTTTCATCAGACCAAGCGGCGGAAATTTTGTTCTATAATTCGGTTCGACGAGGAGTATATTTCTTGGCATCTCGATGAATATCCTTTGGTATCAACACATTACGGCACGGCTACAGATTCAAAGCATTACCATAACATATTGTTAACAAAAAAGCTATCCGGAGATTATGAAGACTATGCTTGGGATACGGAGGCAAATGCAAGAAAAAATCAATCTAAGTTAAATGAAGATTTCATTCTCGATTTCCTTGAAATCGAACTACTACCTTGAAAAATTAACAATACTTCTAAACACAAGGCATTTATCTTCGTTACTATATGGTTAAAATCATATTAAGATTTTGTAAAAACAACAGATACCGTTGTGGACTTATACTAACCTAAACTTAGCTAATTATTACAGTACTGAGATTAGAGAAATCAAAAAACACTATGCTGTTTACGCAATCCTTCAATTTCCTGAGCTAGAGCAAACTCAAAATTAAATGATTTCGGAAATTCAAGCTGACCATTTTCCATAAACTCTTCTAATAAATTATCATACAGATACTCCATTCCTGACTCAGCAAAGCCACAACATATTTCGACAATTTCTCGCTCCTGAGTAAGTATCCCCATGCTCCTGTCACAAGAATCCCAAGCTACTGCTGTGAGGATAGGTACATCTATTTCTGACCGCATAGTTGACCAGCGGAATAGATTATCTCTATTTTCGGGTGTTTTCGATTCACCTAACAAATGACCAATTGTAACACAAAGCGTAAACAAGCTTCCCATTTGCTCAAAAATTGCGGTGTCCCCTTTGCAAAGAGTCTCATACACCCCTCTCCACTTAGTGCTAATAACAGCTATTGGGGTACTAGAACGTTCAGGCATTTTGATTCTCCACTAGATTAATTGGTAGCTCGTGTTGGGGTAAAAGAAGTAACATCCCGTTCCAGAATCTCTGTAGTCCCCTCTTCTCTCTTAGCAAGCACAAATATTTTGCCCCAAGCACTTGTTTGACGCAACGCTTCAGCTTCTACCTTGGTGAACTCTGTATCTGTAGCCAACAATATCCACTGAGAAGCAATTTTGGGAATAGTCGCAAGTAAGTGGTCACGGTGTTCTCCTGAGAGACGTCCAAAGGGTGTATCCATAAATAAAGGTACTTCTAAATTACCGGCAACCTGGATCAAAGCCATGATAAACGCTAGTGAAACAATCTGTCTCTGCCCAGCTGAAATTTCACCCAGACGTCCTTGACCAGCCCAGTTAAGAACATCAAGCATGTAATTGTCATCAATATCGATCTTTTTAATATCTTGTCGTGTTTTTTCATCGGCGAGTTGATTAAAGATCTCTGTTGATTTAATTGCCAGTTCATTCTTTATTTGATGGGCAAATTTGTCGTAAATTCTTATCAATTCTCGCCGAGTTTCTCCTGTAAGGTTCCGCTTTTCTTGAAGTCGCTTTATCCGTTCTTCATGTGTGGCAAGCTTTCCTTCCTCTTTTCTCTTTTCATCACATTTTTTTTCTGCTCTTTTAATATCTCTTTCAGTACGATCAATTTTTAACTTTAGTTCTTCCTTATCTTCTTCACATGCGGTTCTTTCAGCAACAAGACTATCAGCACTTGACCCACCTTGACCAAGCTCTTCATTTAACTGTTGGATTTTTCTCTCTAGACCTTCAATTTCTTCGCGACGTCTTTTTTCACTCAAGAGAAGTTTATTAAAACCGTCTGCAAGTCCCTGATGGGCCAGAAAGTTTATTCAAAGTAGAATATAGTGTTAATGTCTCTTGGCCCAATCCAGGAGCATAATGTTCTGCAAGAAATTTTTGCAAACTGTCTCTTTCTCTGCTGTGTGTATCATCTAAAGGTGTACCGCAAATACACATCTCATTGGCTAGTAATTTTTCCACAAATTCTTTTCTTATCTCGGGGGGCAATTGCCCTTTATCTCTCCTGAGATTAAGTTCTTCCAACAACTGTTCAAGTAGATCGGCGGCTAAAAGATGGGATGATTGATTCACCTTTTCAGCCATATCACTTTTCAATACTGTTAACGCATCTTGTTTATCGTTAACCTGGCTAATCAAATCTTTACGCAATCGTTCTTTCTCAGCTGTCGCCTCATGTCCTTCAATTTCTTTAGACAATTCGATGATACGATGTTTAAGGCGTTTCAGTTCAGCATTATCCTTTTCGAGAGCATCTTCAAATGATTCTATCTCTTCGTTATATTGGGCGATCTGTTCTGTTACTCTCTGTAGCCTACCAGTTGATTTTTCGCTAATTTCTTTGTCGTAACCACTTGCTAGTTTCTTCAATCCCTTGATAGCCAATTCCATAGCGTCAAGATTAAGCAATGCTCTTATCCCTTTACGCACCTCATCTCGCCGCTCTCTTGTTCCTCTGGTGAGACGTTCAATCCTCTCACCATCAAAAAGAAAATAATCTCGCAATCGTGAGCTGAGAATCTCCTGAATAAACGCTTTTACTTTATCTGGGTCAGTTTCTTTTGGTGAGGTATTCCCATCAATGTCTGTCACCTGAAGTGCTACTTGATCCTGGTCTGAAGGATTCTGCACAATCGTGCCATCATTTTTCATCAAGCCAGTCAGTTCCCTAGAAATAGAACATCGTTTCCCTTGGTGAGAGAAGTGTACGAGTACACTGGCTGTTACTTCATGTCCAACATTATCGTTTAATGTACGTTCATTGATGAGGTTAAGACCATTTTTTTTATCTTGTCCCGTAAGTTCATCCTGAGAAAGGCTTCTGTCTCCATACAGGCAAAACATCAGTGCTCGAAAAATTCCTGTTTTCCCTCTGCCATTTTTCCCGTAGACAACGGTGACATTTTTCTTTTGTTCGTCTGCAATAATTAGCTTTTGCTGACCTTTGAATTGACGAAAATCTTTTAATTCAAGATTTGTTAGCTGCATCTGTTGCCCTTTGTTTGAGTGCTTTGGGAATGATTTTCCCAGTTTCATCTGCCACAAATCTAATGCGCGAATGTTCGGAGAAATCCATTGCCTTTATTGACTGCGTTAGTGCAGTTTGGGCCACTAGACGTTTTGCTGGATCGCTTATTTGATTTATTATATCTTCAACAGTGTTTATGTCAGCCATAATAAACTCATACTCAGGAGTGTTGATTTTCCTGGTACACCTCCCATGGTCGTTTTCGTAAGGAAGGTACCAAATTAAGTGACTTAACGGTTTCCCAGATTGTATCCCGAGCTTGCTGAGAGTTATCAGCATCTAGAGAAAATTCAGCAAACCGTGGTAATTCACGTGATAATAACCCTTTGGCAGTATCTCTACCAAGTATTTCTTCGCTTTCCCAGGGACCAACTAAGAAATCATATACAACAGCATATGATTTCCCCTTGCTCTTACGTAGAATCCTCCCTCTTCGTTGTACAAATTCCCTTGGATTTGTTGAACTAGCCAGAATATATGCCCGTTTGGTTGCGGGTATATCAACGCCCTGATCCAAACAACGAATTGCGACCAAACAGTCAATGTCTCCTTGACTAAATGACTTAAGAACCTTGGCTCTAGTTTGAAGATCAACATCATGAACAAATTCATGCGTTCGCAACCCTGTTTCATTTACCGCCTGTAAAACTTCTCTGTGAGTTCCCTTATTACAATATATGAGAATGTGTTGAAATGACTCACCTCGAGATTCACATTCTTGCCTATGTTGTTCCAAAATATTAAGAAGATGTGGAATTTTATTTTCTGCTTTTCCTATCAAGTCGGCCCTTCGCCGCAGAAGACTCTCAATTTTCGACTTATTTCCCTCAAAGTCATAACTCAGTTTGGCAATGCTTGCAGTTAACCGTTTGTATTCTCTCACTTCAGCTTGGGTAAAATCTATTTGTTCAGGAAAGTAATGATATGGAGTTAGATACTTTTCCTCAATAGCGAGCTTTAAATCGTACTCAATGACTGTTTTTCCGAAATAACTTCGCAATACAGAAGTACCTTCCTCGTCATACCATCTATCAGGAGTGGCTGACAAACCAATCCTCCATGTCGCTTTTTGTAACAAACCTTTGCGAAACTTATGAGAACCAAGCTCATGGATTTCATCTCCTAAAAGAAGATAAGGCGAATGCAAACGCTTCATGATGTTTTGAAAAGTATCCATGGAAGCAGTCTGGTGTGTAGTAACAAAACATATATGATCAACAAGCCCTGCATTGAATTCTCGTATAGCGCTTCCCGCAGGTTGTTTCCAAGTTGTTTTACTTTCATAACAGCGAACAGGATCAAAGCCAAAGGAATGCAAGTCTTTCACCCATTGGTCAACTAAGTGGATATAAGGCACCAAGACTATCAACGCCAATCGACCTTCTGTCTCAAAAACGCCGACAGCTGCGGCAATAGCAGTGATGGTCTTTCCTGTCCCCGTTGCCATTTCAAAGATTCCATGTCTATTATTCAATTCCCACTCGTCAATCGCATTGTTTTGATAACTGCGAAGAGAAATTGCAGAACTCATGGCTGGCTGTTTCGGATTTGTTGTCTTTTCAAGGAAAGAATATGGGCGAGGAAAATTATCAGTATTGCGAATTATAATAGATTTTTCAGCATCCTGAACCTTCAGAATTCGTAGATTCTCGAAAGAATCATTCCACATGCTATCAAATCTTTTGCGGTGCTCCGCATGCCACACCTTTCCTTCATTCCATGAACAAAAAACTGAATAACTCTCCTCATTCAAGGACGCCTGATGACTATCATTTTGGGATCCATGTAGAGCCACCTCATTATTCTGCTCATCAATAAAGAGAGAAAGCTTGCTATGGAAGATTCCACCACCAAGTTCTTTTTGAGGAATAGCAAATCGAAACTCAAGAACACCGTCACATATAAGCCATGCAAGTGCAGTGAGAGTTTCTTGCTGAAGTTTTTGCTCTAGTTCTTGTATACCATTTTCAATGGATTTTTTGATAATCAGATTATGCTGCTTCTCTTTTTCTGCTCCCTGTATTGTTTGCCAATCTTTTGCTGACAGATTTGGAGAAGTAATAATCCTTGCTTTCCCCCCTTGTTTCACAAACACCAGAAGACCTTTGGCTGCCTCTTTAAGCCAACCAGAGGTAAAGAACCCAACACCACGATCATATTTTATGGAAGCTTGTAATAAGGGAGCAACCACATCCTTTATAAGATTGGTTTCCAAACTGGAGTAGGTTGCTTTCAGTGGAATATCAGGCAGGATTTTTAGAACCATATCGTTCTTCACCAATCTGGCTAAGAGTTATTTCATCACTGCCTGGTAAATAGGCAATGGATGATTCTGGAAAAAAAACTTCATTCTTAGGTATTGCTCGACCACTCGCGATGATGCCTTCACGCCAAAGTAATCGTTCTACTTTTTTCTGTTTTTCCATATTATACTCAAATGACTGACTCATCAAGAATGCAATCATGTCGTCTAAATCTTCAATATCAAATTGATTCCCCACAAATGTGCAAGCATCATCAAAAAACAGAAAATTATTCTTTTCTTCACTAGTGCTAATCAACAGTTCTGTCGTCCATTCAATTCCATTTGGTAATTCTGGTAAAAGATACTCATCAATAATTTCACTAAGAATGATGTGAGGTATCCCCTCGTTATTTTTATTTTGCAGATTTTCACTAAGTACAGCATGGACTTCTTCATACATTCCAGAATTCCACGCAATTGTAGAGGGGTGAACAAAAGAAGTTTTGCTCATCTGGAAAAGTGTCGACTTCCTGATAGCACCATAATATTGATTGTCTGACCATCCACGTTTTTCCTGAAATTCCTTTTTAAGTTCAAGTGTCGAAACCTCTCGATTCTCTTTAAGAAAATAATCTTCTATTTCAGCAGCAAGAGATATCACCTCTACCTCTTCATCTTGGCGTAACGATACTAAATAATGGTTTATTTCCAAATCTGTAGAATTAACACTTCGGATCAGTTTAACCATGGTCGGTATAGGTGCATCTGGGCAAACCTGATGCCACAGAACTTGTAACTCCTGCTTTGCACCTTTCAGGCTATATGCACCCTGAATTGTTTCCAATTTATTGTGTATCGCCTCGATAAGTTCATCCAGCTTATCATAGTTAATCTGCAAATATTCTATGTGGATATATGAGTGGTTCAACCAAGAGTATATGTTCTCACTATTAGATGATAAGCAAAGCTGAAGTCGATAATCTTTCCAACCTCGGTTTTCAATAAAGCTGAATTCGTATAATAAGTGCATAGCCTCTGTAGGTAGCAGAGCCCAAAAC
>CAZIDU010000162.1:0-7236 GCA_964538055.1 uncultured Desulfocapsa sp.
TGCCAATGGCCATCTCTGCAATTTAAGTAAAAACGAAAGTAAAGCTTCTTCCTGACAGGTTTTTTTGTTCAGTATATTGAGTGGATACGTAAAGATTCAGGAATAGTTTCAAATTGCAGTTTACTTAAGCGGTTGAGACTGCCAACAACAAGCTTTTCAGAAAACTTCCTTACCACAGGTAGAAAAGTAGTGATTGGTTCTATTTGAAAGGTAGTGCAACTGTGATTGCGTGAAATCGTTTCTGTCAGAAAGAATGTCGGTGATATCCGGAAAAATCATTGCTCACCCATTGTATTCTATTGTTGGAATTAAGTAATTTTGCCCCCAGAAATCCCTATGCCGGTTTTCTTGCCAAGGGTAAGCCTGGAAAAATAGTGTGGTTCAGAGAGTGAAAAGAGGTATTGAAAGGGACAGAACTTTGCTAAAGGAATCAGAATTATGGAGGAAATAGCTGAGAAGAGTCAAAAGCGGACTTGGCCCCTATTTCTTTGCTGGAAAATGGCTTTTCGTTCTGACACTACTTATAAAGCAGTGACAAATACGGGTGCCCATACAGGAAATGTTAGTATTGTTTCATACAAGGCACCAACGCCAGTCATGGTCAATCCTACTACCAAAGTTGCTGTGGCAGTTGTTTTCCCAGCCTCAACTACTCTGTTGGCTCCATGTAATACACCTAAAGCTGCTTCGAGTTGGACAACCTGCAAACCACTAAGTCTATTTGGGTCTACCTGCCCCAATCGAATTTGATGTGCCAAAGCAACCCCCTGAAAAGCATTCCATACATTCGTTAACTTTCTATTTACATTCTCATTAGGTGTATTCGGATCTGGCTCCTTCAAATTGCCATTGCTATCACAGCCGCTTGGTTGTGGAGCATTATTTGTTTGAGATTGTTTTGTTTGAGGTTGGATTGGAGGCAACCACCCTCCAGGAATTGATCCAACCAATCCGTTTTTATCAACTAGATTGATTGGGTTTCCCGACACATATGAATACAAATTTAGCACCCTTCCAGCAAATAAGATCGGATCCTTTGCTGTCCATCGTTCAGTAGACGGCTGGTAATCTCTGGCCCCAAAACGGATAAACTCATGATCTGAGTCACTCATGCCTCCGGCAAAGCCAAAAACCAAGTCAAAACCGGGATTGGTATCATTGATAACATTGCCGTAGCTGTCATAATCAAGCTGTCTAACCACTGAACCAGTACTGTCAACCACTAACCGGGGGCTGCCCAGGTGATCGGAGATGATATGATAGGTGGTTCCACCTCTGATCATGGTGGTTGGGGTGGCTCCAGTGCTATAGATAAAGAGGGGTGCGTAAACTGCCATCATTTTCATATTCCGCCAGCGGCATAAGACCTCGACCATACAACCAGTTATGTGTGCGAACGCCATCCAAGGATCGAGTGATACGTCTACCCTTGTGATCGTATTGATAGGTAATTTTACCGCCATCTGAAAGATCAACTGTGGCCAAGGTGCCGTCCATGTTGTAGTGGTAGCTGTGTTCTCCACTGACCTGGCTTAATCGACCTTCAGCATCATAGGAATAGCTGGTGGTACCGGCGATAAGAAGCTTGTTGTCAGCATCATAGCTGTAATCGCCGGAAGTGAGGGTTTCACCGGTAAGACTGTTATTGATTGAAATATGGTTACCAACGCTATCGTAGCCGTGGGATTCAACTATAACGGAATCACGACTGACCGTGGTAAGTTGGCCGACAGTATCATAAAGATAGTCCCAGGTATGGGTATCACCACCGATGGTCTCGACTTTTTGTGAGATCCGACCCAAGTCATCATAGTTGTAACTTGCTTCGTAGAGTGTATCACCATGGCTTGCCGTCACTGCATTGATTTCAGCAAAGTCATTATGGCCATAGCTGATTTGGAAATCACCGTCAGTGAGTCCTGTAAGGAGACCGTTTGCGGGATCACGATTTAAACTGATGCTGCCCACTCCAGTAGGTAGATTATCATTGTCATAACTTAAGGTCAGAGTGGTACCACCATATTGAATCTGAGAAAGAAGCAGGTCATTATTGTAGGAATAAGCAACATTGCTGTTTATCACACCACTCCATAGGGTACCAGTAAGCAATCCTCCACCATAACTGTAATCAATTGTCTGCCCATCTCTGGAGATGGCCTGGCTCAATTGACCGGTAGTACCATTATAACTAAAACTGTGGTTACCTTGCGGAGTCTGTACTGTGGTGAGTTGATCCTGAACATTATAAAGCCAATTAATGCTGGCTCCGGAAGGATATGTCCGGCCCACAAGTTGTCTGTCTTTGTTGTAGCTGAAGCTCTCCACTGCCCCAAGTGGACTGCGGTATCTCTCTAAGAGGTTGATTGGAGTGTAGGTGAATTGGTGCTGGTTGCTGCCGTTGGGCTCGGTCAATACGGTTAAGTTGTCCATTATATCCCACTCATTGATCCAGGCTGTGGTATCCGGTAGTGTGAGAGTGGTGATTCTTCCTATATCATCACGGCTGTAATTAGTGACCTGGTTGAGAGGGTTGCTGCTGCTCAACATGTAGCCTGTGGTGGCGGCGTAGGTCAAGTTACTTTGTCGTGTCCCCTGGCTGAGCAGGCTCAGGTTGCCATAGCTGTCGTAGCTGAAGCTTACCGGATTGATGCCAGATATATTAATTTGTAGCGGACGGCCCTGACTGTCAATAGTCATGACAGATTGTCGACCCGTTGGGCTAGTAATAGTGGCTGTCCTGGTATTAGCCACATAAACACTGCTTGTAGTGTGCCCATTAATGGTTGTACTATCTGACTGGCTGATCAGACTCATCGGGTCAGTTGGATCGCTGAGAGTAACTGAACGTTGTCTGGTCATGGTTGATGTCAAACCACCAGAGGTTGTGGTCAGACTCTTAAGGATCGGCGCCTGCATGCCAAATCGCGGATCCGCGCTTTCCATAGAGGTGCTCACGGTTCCATTTGCCAAGATAGTTTGAGAGCTGCCGTCGCTTGCGATCAACAACTCGTTTTGACTACCATCTGGAAATTGATTAATTCGATTCTGTTTGCCATCACCAAGGAAACCAACTTGATAGTTATTTATACGGCCTTCTGCACTGGTAGTGGTGACAAAATAATTATCCGAGTTCTCCGTGCGTGCCAATTCCGCATAGCCGCTTGCCGCATTCTGGTCTTTAAGTAACAGTCCTTGATTATCGTATGTCATGGTTGAGACATAGTTACGTGGATCTTGGAAGGCGGTCAATAAACCGTCATTTGTGTAGGCCATCTGATATTGATGACCGAGTGAGTTGGTGAGAGTAGCAAGATAGCCATTAGAGTCGAGTGTTACAGTGCTGCGTTGTCCAAAGGGGGCAATGATAGCAGTGGGATCACCATTACCATCACGTTCAATGGTGGTAACATTATTATCGCCGTCAGTGATAGTGGTCAGGCGACCATCTGTATCATAGGCAAACTGATACAAGGTTGCGCCAGTGTGGACGTTTACAGTGCGCAAATGCCTGCCATTGGCATCAAAATGGTAGAGTACACCACCGTCTTTCGAAGGGATGGCCAAGTCGTTGTTGCTAAAGCCTGGTAAGGGTGGGCGTACCCGTAGAATGCGATGAGTGTTACGATCAGAGATGTAATAGCTGCCGTCTGCGGCAAAAGGTAGCCCTGAAGGACCGTTTATCTGGGCCTGTCTTGCCGGGTTACCCACACCAGCAGAGCCTCCCACTCCAGTGCCGGCAACTGTGGTGATGACACCATCTGGACCTACGCGGCGAATGACGTCGTTGTTATAGCCGCCAATATAAATGCTGCCGTCTGGACTGGTGGAAACAGCATTAGGGAAATCAATCCTCGCTTCTGTGGCCGGGCCATTATCACCAGTGTATCCAGCGGTACCGGTTCCTGCAATGGTGCTGATAATGCCATCTGTTGCAACCTTTCGAATACGATGATTGTAGGTATCGGTAATATAGAGATTTCCATCTGCTGCAATGTGAAGGCGACAGGGAGTATTTAAAAAGGCTTGCGTAGCTGGGCCGCCATCGCCGCTGTAATCTCTTACTCCTGTTCCGGCGACAGTCTGAATGATACCATCTGGTCCCACGCGTCTAATACGGTGATTGTAAGCATCGGCAATATAGAGGCTGCCATCTGCTCCCACCTCCAAACCTTGAGGATGATTTAATTGGGCAGTAGTTGCAGACCCACCGTCTCCGCTGAAACCAGCGCCCCCCGTACCTACAAAAACCTCAACAACATCATCCGGCCTTAACCTTTTGATTTGGTGACCGTAGTATTCTGCAACATACACACTTCCATCCAGGCCAACGGTCACACCAATTGGATAATTCAAGCCCGTCATGACAGTGTGAATCAAACCATCCGTATCAATCTTTCGAACGCGGCTATTGAGACAATCGGCAAAAAAGAGTGAACCGTCTGGTGCCACGGCGGCATCGTGGGGAAAATTGATTCGTGCCGAAGTAGCTAATCCTCCGTCACCACTAAAACCGGCTGTGCCCGTACCCGCAACAAGTTCCATAACTTCATTGACACCCTGAGCGCTGCGTTTGGAGCCGTTACCGAAGTAGAGCATCTGAGCCCCTGGGTCGTAGACGTGGTGTACACTCGGAGTCCAGGCCCCGACAGCCGAATCTTGGAAATGATACGTTCCAATGGATAGCTTCAAGTCACGCCACATGATAAATTCGCCTCGGCTGTTGACACCGATGGGTACGCCATTGCCTTTGTAGCCGAAAGATGCCAGCATCTGGGAGACACCCTGGTAGGAGCCATCATAGACATAGCCGATGCGGATGTTTAGCGGCTGAGCCCCTTGAAGATCACGGTCATAGGCGTCTTTCCCATCCCAGGTAAATGGAAAAATTGTATTGATTTGAGCCGGCAGCGAATAGGGGAAATTGCGTCCTGCCACATTGATCTCGAGATCAATGCGTTTTAGTCCCGGCGGTAGCGCGTCGGTACTCACTGGAATATTAACGGTGTAGGCGGTTTTTCGTCCTTCTACGCGATCACTACGGTAATGGAGAGCAAACTCTGAACCAGTGATGTCGATCACTTCACCAAGGGTCTGATTTTGGGTTTCAATAATGGATCCTGCCTCAGGACAGCTGCCGACCAGGCAGCCAACATTCTGCTGTTGCAGGAAATCCATTACTTGCTCACTGAGTTGCAATGGTTCTGCACCAGGAGGTCCTCCCCAACCCCAGTTAGCATCCCAGGAGGAAAAATGACTTATTTGCATGCGCCACAGACTGGTACCAGCAAGAGGGTAGAGCAAAGCCAATTGGGCCCGTTCAGCATCAGTAACGCCAATGCTACTACCATTATCCACAACATTATCACCGGTTGTATCGAGTTCAACCATATCATTGCTAATATTCAGGACCTTTATGACTCTGCCGTTATCAGACGGCACCCAGACTCCTTTTTCACTGTCGTAGTAGCCAAGAGGGACATCGCCCCCGATAGGAAAACCAAGAAAATTGTCGACATAAAAAGGGATAGATTGACTAAAGTTGATGCGTTTAGCTCCAGCAGTCCTGGCCTCATCCACACTCAGCTCAACTGCATAGGTGTAGCCAACATCTGCAGGCATTTCCGCGGGCATTGCTAATTGGCCGTTGTCTCCTACGGTAAATTCGGTCGCTCTGACACTAAGGGTGTTGAGAGTTTGACTGCTGCCATCAGGCATAACCATCTCCGCACTGGTTCCTTGGGGAAAGAGAAGTGTGGCCTTTCGGGTGCCATCGGCATCGCTTGTTACACTGCCTATTGCGACCTGGGATGAACCAGTCGTTAGATCAACTGTGCTGACCTTTGTATCCTGCTGAATCAGCACAACATCCGGTAGTGATATGTAGTCCTGCCAGGGGACGTTAATCTGCCTTTGTGCAGAGAGATAGCCCTGTTTGGCATAGTTGATGGTCATTGATCCACCACCGTTCACGGCCATATCAAACATTCCATCGGCACGACTGATTGTCTGACCAAATTCAGGGTGATTAAGAAGGGAGAGGGTAACTCCATAGAGGGGTTTATTTTCTTTATCCAGCACCTTGCCGCGGATGACCGCCACAAGAGTAGGCTCAATCGTACCAGAGGCAACTCCGGTCTGGATAGGGTTACTGCCGATATAGAGAAATTCAGTTGCTGCTATGGTGCTTGTTGTCACCGTCTGGTTGAGCTCGGGTGCGACATCGATGGGGTTGTGGGGAAGATCGCCAAGGGAGCAGGCAAGACTAATTGAAGTGCCATTTTGCACAGTAGAACCGGCTTCTGGATTTTGACTGATAACATGATCTAGTGGAACCGTATCACTGCGTGTTGTGGTTATGGTGCCGATGTTAAGCAATGCCAGTGTGATTTCAAGTTCTGCATCCGTCTGTGTCAGGCCAACGACATCGGGGACCAAAACGATCTCCGGGCCAAGGGATACAATAAGATTGATTTCAGTTCCCAAAGGAACGTCTGAATTCGCAGGTGGGTCCTGGCTGATGACATAGCCAGGGCCAACTGTATCGCTGTAGGCAAAGCTCACGGTACCGACAACAAGTCCTGCTGCCACGATTGCCGACTCTGCCTCACTTTGACTGTGACCTGAATAACTGGTGGTATGGGTTGTGTTACTGAGAAGCAGGATAGATAACATAGAGATCGGTGGTGATTTAGCCACTGATCTTGAAACCGATTTAAACGAACTAGTCGTTTGTTGGTTATCTATCCGAGCGTAGCCAAGGGAACAGAGAGTAAGGAGTACCAGAAAAAAACAGAGGTGTTTTTTCATAAGATTGCCTTTTGCTTGGAGTTCTGTAGCATGTCATCTGACATGTACGGAAGAGAAAAACTCTGTTATGTTTTGGTTCTATGCGGATGCGATTATTTAAGCTGATCACCTATTATCACAAGACTTCTCAACAAGGATTTATAAACGACAAAAAAAACCGGGCCTCCTTTTCAAAAGGTAGCCGGCTATCTATAAAGACCCGTAACTTTCAGTCCTTATCTCACGATAAGCTTAGCTTTATCTTTTATCAAGTAAACTAAATTTCATATGTGATCTTCGTGAAAAAATACACCAAGATCTAACAATAAGTCAAGGCCACATGGTGGTATGCTTAAACTTTAAACTATTACCTCACAAATATGCTGAAGAAATAACAGCAGTTCCCGGACATGCTTAGAAGCCAGCTATAGTAGCGTTTGAGAAAAAAGC
>CAZIDU010000163.1:0-7205 GCA_964538055.1 uncultured Desulfocapsa sp.
TTTTTTCTCAAACGCTACTATAGCTGGCTTCTAAGCATGTCCGGGAACTGCTGGAAGATCCTTTTCAACAAGGGCCAGACTGGCTTCAGGATTCCAGCACTGCAGAACACCACAGGCCATGGGACGATTATCATAAATGGTACAGCCTTTTGACTTACTATCGTAATAACAGCAGGTCCATTCGCCACCACTCCCTTTCAGTTTTACAATCTCGTTTTGGGTAGCCTGCAGTCTCTCTGTAACTGGGTTATAGGCAAATTCACCTTTACGGATAGTAATAAGATCACTGTACGGAATGAGCCCTTGTCTGAACAGATCAAGATCAGCACTGTGAAGGGCTGGCCCGCCTTTGGTACAGCAGATTCCACACTGTTTACAGGATGTCTGTTTAGTAGCCATATTTTCCTTTCATCAATCAATTGTAAATGCGCATCATATCTATCTTATATCTGACTCAAACAACCATATACCCCATTTCGTGGCATCGGGCATTTGAATAAATATTTCCTTCAGATTCAGCCCTAAACATGCTATTCTACCAGGAATTTAATTGAGAGATAGATAGACGCCGTAAACCTTATGACTACAACTAACGACCTTATAGCCTGTCCCGGATGTGATCTGCTCCTCAAAAAGATTGAATCGGTTCCCGGCAAGAAACTTTTTTGTCCCCGTTGTAACACTGTACTCGTCCATAAAAAAGTACATTCAATTACTAAGGTACTTGCCATCAGCATCAGCGGTCTTCTTGTCTATATACCGGCAATTTTCCTCCCTCTTCTTACCTTGCACAGCATGGGGATGACCCAGAGTGGATCAATTTTTGACGCATTCCTGAGCTTTTACCATCAAAAATATTATATTGTAGCCGTTCTCGTCCTTATTACGTCTGTCTTTTTTCCGCTTCTCAATCTGAGCCTGCTTTTTTCAGTTTCCCTGCAATTAAGAATGCGTTCCTACAGTCGTTCTCTTCCCTTTCTCTTTAGAACAGCACTGCATATGGATGAATGGGGTATGCCCGATGTGTATTTAATTGCACTCCTTGTCAGCATTGTCAAAATCAACAGTGTTGCCACAATTGATTATAACATCGGGTTTTTCTGTTTTATCTTTCTGGTTTTAATGACACGTGCATCCACATCTACTCTGGATCCCGAAGCATTCTGGCAGAAGATAGAAGAAATCCGCCTCCTTTCCACTTTCGGTAAAAATGATGTCAGATAAAACAGCAAAGCAACTCACTGCCATGGATGCCGGGTTTCTGTCATGTCACGATTGCGGAAAACTCCTGGAAGCCGGACAGATGATACAAGATAGGGCAGTCCTTACCTGCACCAGATGTAATTCTGAACTCCATTTTCGCAAGCCACACTCCATAGCAAGGGTATGGGCTTTGATTATCACCGCCATGGTTCTCTTTATCCCGGCAAACCTGCTCCCCATAATGCGCGTCGATTTCCTGGGAACCAAATCCTATTCAACTATAATGGATGGTATTATTTACTTTTTTCATGAGGGTGAATATGGCATAGGGCTCATTATCTTTATTGCCTCGGTACTGGTACCTCTTTTTAAAATGATAGGCATGGTTATCATCCTGCTCTCAATTCAATTCAAATGGAGAAAAGGACTGCGCCACAAGAGCAGCATGTTTCGTTTTATTGAATTTATTGGCCGCTGGTCCATGCTTGATATTTTTGTTATCGCACTTATGTCAACCCTGGTCAGTTTTGGAGGCTTCACTGCAACGGTCGCCGCTCCTGCTGCAACATACTTTTCCACCGTAGTGGTCTGCACCATGGTTGCTGCGCTCACATTTGATTCCCGTCTTCTCTGGGATGCCTGAAAAACGTATGAACAAGCCTACTCTACTCCTTTAACCAATCACACTCCTATGGAAACTCCAATCGTAAAAGCAAAAAAAGGAATTTCACCCATCTGGATCCTGCCACTGGTCGCCATCCTCATTGGCTGCTACCTTGTTTATAAAGATTACCAGGAATCTGGAATAATGATCAATGTGGCCATAAAAGATGCTAATGGTCTCACGGAGGGAAAAACCCAGATCTTTTTTAAGGGACTCCCCGTGGGAACACTCAGAGGTTTTTCTGTGAGCCCTGACTTGAAACATATTAATGCAGAAATTGAGATGCTTAAACAAACAAGGAAAAGGTTAACAAAGGACACCCTCTTCTGGGTGGTTCGTCCAGAAATATCAATGAATCGCGTCACAGGCCTGGACACGCTGATCACAGGAAGTTATTTTGAGGTTCAGCCTGGAAGTTCAAAGGAGCAAAGCGATTCTTTTGTAGCCCTTCCGGCCCCTCCTCCTCTTTCCACACGACTCCCTGGACTTCATCTGACCCTGCACACCAAAGATGCCGTTTCATTGGAAGCAGGCTCTCCAGTCTCTTTCAAAAAAGTTGCCGTTGGAGAAATTGCATCCAGTACTCTGTTACAGGATGGAACCATTGAAACTAAGCTTCATATCTATCCAGATTATATGGATCATGTTACCACCTCTTCAAGATTTTTTGTAAGCAGTGGTATCCATTTTGAAGCCAACCTTCCAAAGATCTCGGTACAGGTGGACCCTCTCAAAACCGTTTTTCGTGGAGGGGTCAGCTTTTTTACCCCCGGTGGCGGAAAAAAAATTTCTGATACCAAACGCGTATTTCCCCTCTATGAAAATACTGACCATGCCCACCGGGCAGATGATATCAAAATAAAGCTCACCTTTTCAGTAGATCATGGCCTGGAAGCTGATGCCGAAATCCGTTTCAATGGAATTAAAATCGGCCTCATCACTCAAATTGAACTGGAGAGTGATCTAAAGACTGTCCACGCAATAGCCTCTATTGACAAATCCATGAAGGCTCTACTCAACGAAGATGCCTATCTTTGGACAGTGAATGCACGTTTCAACGCCGGGGGGATATCCAACCTTGATACTTTGATAAAAGGCTCCTATGTCAATATTCTTCCTGGAACAGGAAAAACTTCACAGACTTTTCAGGTGCACGATACTCGCCCCGTAAATATAACCGTCAACACTGGGTTGAACCTGGTTCTTGAAACTGATCGACTTGGATCTCTTGGCTACAACAAACCGGTCTACTACCGTCAGGTACAGGTTGGTCACACAACGGGCTATGAACTCTCCCCAACAGGTCAAAATGTTCTTATTTATATCAATATCCACAATCCTTTTGTAAATCTTATCCGGGCAAATACCAAATTCTGGAATAGTACCGGCTTTCGAGTCAAAGGAGGGCTGATGACTGAGATGCGGATAAGTACCGAATCCCTTGCTGCCATTATTGGAGGCGGCATTTCATTTTCCACCCCCAATGAAGAAGATATGGGGAATCGTGTTGCTAATGGCAAACACTTTATCCTTCACAGGGATCCGGATGACAAATGGCTTACCTGGAGTCCACCATTAAAACTTGGAAATTTTACCGTCCCCCTTCCTCCCCAAAAGGCGCAAAAATGAAACGAACCAAGAGTATTATCCGTGAAACTGTCATCATTGCCAGCTGTTTTTGTGTGCTGGTCACCTTCCTTTCCTCAGATGCTACGGCCGCCGCCGAACGATTCAAAACCCTATCCAATGGAACTGTCCAGGATACAACAACTGGCCTCATCTGGGCCGCAAGTGACAATGGAGCAAGTATTAACTGGTCCGGTGCCATAGAGTATTGCACAAACTTTTCCGGTGGTGGACACAAGGATTGGAGGATGCCCACTTCCAGCGAACTTGAATCACTGTATGGAAATAGAAAAAAAGTTCAAGGTCAGGACTATTCCCAGTCAATTGATGTTATCACTACAATGATTAAGATTAGTGCCCCCTATATCTGGACTGCAAGACGAACTTCGGATAATAAAGCCATAGCCTTTGGCTTTAACTATGGAGTTATAAAAAGATTGCACCGAGGTACCGGTGGTAACAGAAGAGCATTGCCTGTACGTTCAGCAAACAAGTAAAGTCAACCAGTAGATGTTAGTGGAGTGTCTCTTCAAATAAAACGATATCTCGTCGATAACTAACAACAACCTGGACAGGGTCCCTTTCAATTCTCTTATGGCTACCTTATGTAGATCGCACTTATTAAGTGATCAAAAGGGACTGTTAAGTAACAGATAGGCTTCGCTCACATTTCATTCTGTACGTTTCCCTTATTTTTTCCTGCAAAAGCAACATCTCATTGTTTGATAAGCCCTAAAAACAATAACCTTCTGTCAAAATCTCTCAACAGCTCCTATGGTCGGCCTCGACATCTCCTCATCATTTTATAACTTAATAGTAACATCCCCCTAACAAAGTAACGTTACATATTCGATTTGTTGAATTCTTAAACAAATGACAGGATAAAATATATTTTTCAGATAATTGAGATTTTATGTGCCACGTCTCTGATGCCTGAAGAGACGCTCGACAAAGGTACTTACACAAGGAGATTGTATACAGGGTGAACAAAATACTAATAATTGATGAAGCTGGAGAACAAACCCGTTCCACTGTCACTTTTCTTGCGAACAGCGGATACGAAGTGAGGGTAGCTGAAAACGTTTTTCTGGCAGCAGCTATTCTCCGAAAGAGAAAATTTGATCTTATTCTTTGTTCACAGAAGCTCTTTATTGAGAGAAAATCTCCTCTGCAGAAAATAATATTAGAAGATACCAGACACAGTAAAATTATCCTGCTTCAGGAACCTGGAGAAAATGTTCCGGTGTCACAGCAAAACAGTCGAATCATAGGGTCAATTGAAAAACCTGTTGATCTGCAAAAGCTCCTTGAGGTCGTCTCATCTAAGGTCCATAAGAGCGGATTCACAGGAATGGTCAATGACATAGATATCACCGACTATCTTCAGCTTCTGGCTATGAACAAAAAGACCAAAGCTTTTGTTGTTGAAGGAGAAAATGGTAAAGGCGTTATGGTGTTGCATATGGGAAAACTCATCTATGCAGCCTTTGGTGAACTCCGTGGCGACCTAGCATTCCATACTCTTCTCTCCCAACGGGGAGGAAAGATTATCGACAAAAACCTCAAAAGGATTCCCCAGCCAAATATCAATAAATCGTTAACTCAGCTTCTTCTGGAAGCGACCACCAACAGTGACGAAAGCAGAGTTGTTGACAGTGTACCCAGAAACGACTTTCTTGTGGAAGATTACCAACCAGAACCAGAAGGCATCAGCGAGCCGCTTTTTCCAGAGCATGTCCAACAAGGCCAAGGAAAAACGATGCTGTTTATTGGCCTGGCATTTTTACTGCTCTTCGGCCTGGTAGGTGGAATGGCATGGAAACTTTCTGCCTTGATGGAACTTAAAGAAAAATCCATCACGTCTCAGAACCAACTGGAAGTCACCAAGCCATCCCCGCTAGTCTTTGCAACAACTCAAGAAACAAGCTCTGCACCACCGGTCATCCAGTCACCTCAAAATTCTGCCAAGAGGATTCCACCACTCCCTATGAAGAGTAACGGAACACAGGATGAAACAAAATCTACCCAAACAGAACCTTACGCTTCTCACACCTCTATTCAGGCGGCAACTCTCCAGGTTGAAACAGAGAAAGAAAAAACCAAAGAGATGGCCACTACTGCCTCCCAACCTCTTCCAAAAATTCTTTTCCGCCTCCATGGTTCCAACACCATTGGGTCTAAACTTGCTGAAAACCTGGCTACGGACTACTTAATCCATAAACTCAACGGAAAAGATATCGTAACCCTGCAAGGCAATAATACAGAAGAAAAGATAATAATGGGCCATACAGACCAAGGCCCGGTTGGCATCGAGATTCATGCTCACGGCTCTACCACTGGATTTGAAGATTTGAAAACAGGAAAGTGTGATATCGGTATGGCATCAAGAAAGATAAAAGATAAAGAGATAGTCGAACTTGCAAGTTTAGGAGATATGACAGCCCCTTCATCAGAACACATTCTTGCACTGGATGGCATTGCAGTCATCGTTAATAAGAGAAACCCTTTACGCTCACTTAACATTGAGACGATTGCTGCAATATTTTCAGGAAAAATTACTGACTGGAAAGAATTAAGTGACGGAAATTTTGAAGGACCTATCAATATCTATGCCCGGGATGACAAATCCGGAACATACGATACATTCAAAGGCATCGTCCTGAAAAAGACACCTCTTATATCTACGGCCAAGCGGTTCGAATCAAACGCTGAACTTTCAGACGATGTTTCCAGAGACAAATTAGGAATAGGTTTCACAGGATTACCATACATTCGACAGTCTAAAGCTCTCTCTGTATCAGACCAGGGAACAACACCCGTTTATCCCAACTTTTTTACTGTAGCCACCGAGGATTACCTCCTCGCCAGAAGACTGTATCTCTACCTTCCTGCAAATAGCGAAAGCCCTATGGCTGAAAATTTTATTGATTACAGTCTCACATCTTCCGGCCAGGCGGTGGTGGATGACACAGGTTTTGTCGATCTCAACATCCGACCATTTGTTGCTAATATTGACACTGATGGTCTGACCATACAAAACACCCTGGTATTTCAACACTATCTAAGGGAAACAAAAGATAAAAAAAGACTTTCCCTTAACTTTCGATTTCGTAAAGATTCTACTGAGCTTGACAACCGTGCCCTGAGAGACCTGGATCGTATGGTAGAGTTCCTTAAAAAGCAGCCAATTGAGTCGGTTTCCTTGATAGGTTTTGCTGACAGCAGAGGAGACTACCAGTACAACACCAATCTTGCACTGGAACGATCAAAAGTGGTTCGCGACGAACTCAAAAGCCGTGGCATTCCACTATCAGCCGTAATCAGCGCATCTGAGGAGATGCCTGTGTCTTCAAATATAACAAACATAGGACGAGAAAAGAACCGCCGAGTTGAAGTATGGGTGCAACTGGACAAGGCCTAGTGAAAAATCATATGGGATGACTGTTTGGGAATCAAGGCTGGCAGACTGTATATGACAAGTGATTCCTGTATTCAGGGCAGAAATAAAGCCTATGTATCAGTTGTTGAGGCAAAAAAACCCTGAAGAAACATACATTGAGTATGCTGCCATTCATGGGACTGGTGATATAAAAAAACTGCAGAAAATCCACTTAAAAAACAAAGACGATTGGTCAAACAAAGGGAACCACTTCTGAATGGAATGGTCAAGTAAAAGTAGACAGTTTTTTTATGCGACTATCTTTTGTTTTTG
>CAZIDU010000164.1:0-7171 GCA_964538055.1 uncultured Desulfocapsa sp.
GCAAGTAAGATTTTCGAATTCGCGCAATATAATTACGTAACGCATAGCCCAGACTTTTACCTAAATTACCTTCACAGTTGTTTAGAAGACACCAAAGCTCACGACCTCCTCGACATTTCTCACAGATTGTTCCATTTACCATAAACAATCCGTTGGGACACATGAGTCTATAATTATGCAGGGTCATCACCACTGGCAGGCTGAACTCTTTGCACACATGCAGTACAGCAGGTGAAATGAGAGGGTAGAGGTTGTGGATGTGAACGAGGTCAGGTCTTAGATCTGATAAAAACCGTCGGAAAGATTGAACGGAAAAAGGGTTGTAGATGCCACTACAGAGGGCCTGAAGTGGACCGAATTTCATTTGGGGAATTTCCGTACTAGATCGGGTGAACTGGCAAACGGTATGTCCATGTTTTTCCAGTAATCCAACCTGGCTGGCAACCACTGCCTCTTCACCACTGAATGTGCCGTATTCGTTATGGACAAGGCAGATTTTCATATTGTTTCGATGGCCTTAAAGTATATTTCATTGATCTGCTGAGCTTTTTTAGACCATTCAAAATCATGAGCCCGATGCAAGGCGCCTGATGCAAGTTGGCGTCGCCATGGTTCATTTTTATATATTTTGGTTATAGCTTTGGCGATATCTGTGGTTACTTGCTTGGGTGAATGAACAGGGATTTTAATTCCACACTCAGGTGTAATAACATGGGAAAAACCACAATGGTCTAGGCAGATTATGGGTAAGCCAAGGGCCAGTGCTTCTATGGTAACTGTTGATGTTAAATCCCGTAGGCTGGTAATGAGCAATATATGGCTCGTTCGCATAACCTCTAAAGCGTCTTGGCGTGGTAACCAACCATGAAAGTGGCATTGTGGGGCAATTCCCAGTGATTGGGCCTCTGATTGCCATTGCTGTGTTTTTTCACCGTTTCCAAGTACGTTGAGTTCCCAGTTGAGATCTTTATCGAGGTGATTCAATCCTTTGAGTGCAAGGTTTAAGGCTTTCCTGGCAATATGGAGACCAGTCCAAACAATTTTCAGGTTTTCTTCTTTTTTTCTGTAGGAAATATCGTTAGAAACTGGGCATGGCAATCCAACCTCAGGCATAACCAAGCTGTTACAATTCCAATTTTTTAGAGCCCCTGCTTGATTTTCTGGGGTTGCTGTGATTAACCCTTGTTTTGCGATTCGTGCGGCTTTCTTTGGGCGAGTGAGAAAATGTCTGTGGAGAAAATTCATACAATTGTAGCCCAAATAGTAAACAGCACCTTTAGCGCCAACAACAGGAAGAAATCTAGTCGGAAAATACCCCATGCCACCAATTGGGCCCCAGACAAAAGGGATATTTAATTGCCACAGGTAGCCGGGCTCTCTAAATCCAACCATAGTGAGTTGATGTGCGACATCGAAACAGACTTCCTTGTGTAGTTGTTTCGCTTTACGATATGCTTGCAAGTGCCATTTTCTATAATACCAGTAATAGGAGGGGGGCCATATTTTACGTAGAAGGCGGTTTCTATTTTTTTGAATAAAGTAAAAGTTAACTTTGGCAGCAAAGTCAGGGTTGCTTCGCAAATACTCTTCAACTTCAGTCTGGAACTTTTCTTTTTCAGTTATGATCCATAAATCATGGTGCTCTGCCAAAGCTTTAACAAACCCCCAGCCAACACCAGGCTCAGAGCCACGAATCGGACAACATGCATAGGCAGATATAAGTATTTTTAGATGCTTAGCCATGAGTAAATTCCAAAAGATTTGCTATTTTAATCAGTTCAGGATGAGGGGAGCGTAAGTATTCACGTGTAACCCAGATCTGTAATGATATGGCAAAGTCCACATCTACTGGTAGTGTCGCTATGTTTTGTAGAGTAAAGCAGGCCTTTTTTATTTCCTGCATGATCGTATCTGTACCACACCAGGGGCCAACCAGAATAGCTTTACGAATGATGAAGTGGAAGATATCTGTAAAAACAATGCCATCGCCGATACTATCCTCCCAGTCCCAAAGCATTAACTCATTGGGTGCTACACTCATATTCCATGGCGCAAAGTCGCCATGAACTCGATGACAGAGAACAGGGCTCTGTTTGAAGTTTTCGTCGGATATTTTTTTTATCAGCGCCTTGATTTGTCTCGGGAGCTCTTTTTTCTGTTGTCCGGATAACTGTTGAATTTCCCTGAAATATGTTGTCTTTGAAAAAACAAGAAACCGCCTATCCAGATGGGAAAGTGCAGAGAGTGCTGTGAAATGCTGTTTTTCCAGAGTAGAGGTCTGTTTTTTGCTCTGTCTTGCTAAACTGCTTTGTACCTGAATCAGGTATCCAGCCCATTCATCTTCAAAAAGAAGTTGTGGCACCTGCATGTTGCGTAAACTAGAAGTAGATAAAGAATTGAGGGCTGTACTTTCACAGGTAATGGCATCTTTACCCTCTGGTGTATCAGCAACTTTCAAAACTAAATCAGGATGATCTTTTAGGAGGATTAATCCGGTGATTTTACGTTTTGCAGTATCTGAGCCACAATAGAGGATGATATCCTCAACCATTAGACTCAATCGTTTACTCAACCAGCCTTTTAGATAACGTGTTTTTGAAATCTTACCATTCTTGAGAAGAGTAATGCCATTTCTCTTTAAATGGCCGCTAACACCTATGCTATTTAACATAGTGGCAATCCAGATGCCTATTTGAGCATTTCTACTGCTGGGGATATGGAAATGCAAACCTTTATCTCGAATTCTACGATTCGTGAGGGGGAAAATAACCCGAGCATTTCCAGGTGGTAAAACCCCATATTCTTCTATTGTCCCTCGACCAGGAAAATGCAAATGAAATGGCCGAAAGTTAATACCATCAATAGAAATCATTACACCGTTAGTTTTCAATAATGATGGGTAGGTTTTTGCTAAATGGCTACTATTTTCTTTGGAAGTCGATCCCAGAATAATGATATCATAGAATGTGTTTCTGTAGAATTGATTGTTGGGAATCTTGTTTAGTCGCCTTGCCAGCTTTGCTGGAAAATGGTTGCCAGGAGTTTTGTTAATAATAGTGTCGTAATCTATCTGTACCCATGTTCTGGCAAGACTTATGAGTTGGCTGTTTTTCAGGCCCAACGCTAAAATCTTGACATCTGGATGATGGGGGAGGAGTAGTTTCCATGTTGCATTACGCTCGTCAATCATTGGCGCGGATAGACAGAAAGTTAAGCAATTTATTGAGGACTTCGTCCCTAGTCTTCACAATGTTATTTTCTGTGGAGATCAAAATGGAATGTTTTTGTTTATGGGCCAGTGCTTTTAATGCACTAATTTGTTTTTTTGTTTCTGTTACTGAGAGTTCCTGCTTACGGGCAGCTATTATCTCAGCATTGCCGTAAAGACAAAAGGTCAAATGGGGTTTGGGGATAAAATAAATAAATAGTTTTATAATATAACCTGGGAGTTTTATACGAAATCGTTTGGGATCAAGCAGCATGTCATAGGCATAACGATCAAATATTATAACAGTGGGTTGTTTGCCTATCTTAGGTCGTATTTTAAGCCAATACCCGAAAATATAATCAGTAATCAGGTACAGTAATCGAAATAATGAGCCAAAGAAACCAGAGGGATTAGAACCATGAGGGTTTGTTACAACCCCAGGCGGCATGTTATCTTTTCCTTTTATTCTTGCCAGTGGTGGTAGTAACCCCGGGCGCAAATGTTGAACAAACGTAGCATTGTGAGTTGCCATGTCCAGTGGAGGTTTGATGGCGTTGATAACAGTAGATTTCCCAGCACCATCTACACCAAGGATCGCAATAACAACTCCGGAAGGGAAACATACACGTTTAACCTTTGACCATTCTGTGCCAAAACGTTGTTGTATGGTGGCGAAAGGATGCTTGCGTAAAGCATGTTTTGTTAATGTAGTTCGCAATTGGTTACATAATTGAGGGATGTCACCAGCACCTTTATCCCGTTGAATAAGCTTGCGCAGCAGGGTTAACGATGGCTCTCCCATAGGTTGCAAGGCTTTTTTTATTTGATGCCAGTTGTTATCCACCGCACCTTGGGCTGAGGCCATATAACGTTGAGGTCGTTCGCTGTTGTTTAATACTTCTTTCAGCACCCCTAAAACACCCGCCAAATCATCTGATAATACGTTAATAGAGTTGTGTTTTATGATAAATAGCTGCCAACCGGTATCGTCAAGCAAAGGAACCCCGTTATAGACCAGGCCAACATTCACATCAATGCGTTGTCCCCACCATTTGTCTGGATGATTACCGTTATGGCCTAATGCATAGACCTTAAAAAACCCAATCGTTGTAGCGCAACCTATAGGTCCCCCATCTGCTTTCTTGATTGCACCATATATAATTCTTTTGGTTTCAGTTTCATCTGCAGGGTTTATAAGGATATCAAGATCACTCCCCCCAGAACTATGTGGTAATGGCTCATGATTCCGCATCACTGCATAGGGGATTTGAGCGGAACACAAGTCCCTGAATAATGTATGCAAGAATGTTGATTCAGGAGATATACTGAGAAATTCATTTGTGGTGTGTGGGAGGGGATTAGTCAGCTCACTTTTAACGGAATTTTGGCGACTTATTGTCATAATATAGATGATAGGTAGGTAATGATGCGTTCTGCCACCACCTGGCAGTCATTTTGAGAGGCAAATTTGTAAGCTTCGGAGCCAAGTCTATACCTAAGTGCTTCGTCATCGATTAATCGTGATAGTATCTTTTCAAGGCCTTTTGTGTCCTTGGGTGCGAATAGCACTTCTTTACCATATAACTCCGTATATTTATTGCAAACTCCAGAGGTGGTAGACAATATAATTGGTAAACTGGCGGCAGATGCTTCGTTAAAGGTTTGTGGCCATCGATCAAGTAAGGATGGGTGTACGTAAATATTTGCGGCAGCATATTCTGCCGGCATTTTATCTGGAGTTGTAAATCCTTTAAAAACAACGGAGGAAGAAAGGTGATGATGGTTGGCGTACTCTTGCAACTGTTTAAGTTCTGGTCCTTCACCAATTATAACCAGCTTCAAATGTGATTTTACTTTTGATAAATTATTAAATACCCTTAGAAGGGTAAGTATATTTTTACTTTTTGTTAAAAATGCAACTGTTATGATTGTAACTGTAGGCCTTTTTGAGGAAGGAGATACGTATGCCGTGTGTACTTTTTTCTGATAAAGAGAAACATTTAATGTGTTGTTGCCGATTGTTCGAGAGTTCTCAAAGCTTGGTGATAAATTTCTAAGGTACTGGGTCGCTAATGTAGAGTATGTGATGGCACCATCGAGTTGTTGAATTAAGAGTTTTCGATACAAAGTTTTAGCAAGGCTTATTTTTTCTGATAGTATTGTCCCCGACCACCAAGTAATTACTTTTTTGTTGTATATCTTTGAATAAAGTAAGAAAAAAATGACATTTAAAGGGAGGCCACCAGCAATTATGATGTCTGGCTTATTTTGAATAATATAATACAATGCCTTAATATTTCTTGACATAATACTACCAGACTGAAAAAAACGAGCATTCTTCAGAAAAGGTTCGTTGTGGTAAACAGATATACAGTCGCGTATAGGTTTCTTTTGGTTGGAAACAAAACAAAATGAGAGTTTTTCGCCTAGTTCCTTTGCCAGCATATTGAATAGATCAACACGGTAATGGATTGGTCTCTCATTAACGATCATTACTTTCACCCTAGAACTCCTAATAAGAACTGGGAGTGTTGCTTGGCAGCGGAAATGGAAAGAATTTTCTCAGCTCGTATAAGTGATTTCATTTTTAATTCATTGTGGAGTTTTTTGTCGGTAATAAATAAGTATAAGGCTTTGTACAAGTCATCTGCGCTGCCAGGCTCAACGAAAATAACTTCGTCGTCATTTAAGCTGGTTGCCATACCTCCGAGACGTGAACAAACTACTGGTTTACCACATGCCATGGCTTCGTCGATTACCCTTGGAAACCCTTCAGCTGTGACGGTAGGAATGATAATTATATCGGATCTTGTGTAGAATGTAAGTAATTGTTCGGGCTTATCAATATATCCTGTAAAATCGACATTTTTGGAGATTTTTTGTTCATGTACTATCTTCTTCAGGTTACCTACCTCAGGGCCACTTCCAAGAATTGTCAATTGGATATCTCTCTGGTCAATATTGATTAAACGGGAAACTGCCTGCAATAAAAGATGAACCCCTTTGTTTTTGTCGAGCTTACCAACATATAAAAAGCGAACGATTGTGTTGGTGGTATCAATATTAGGACTTTGAGTATGATTTTTAAATTGAGAATAAAGTATCTGTGGTTGAGACAAGATGACATTTTTGTTCCAGCGCTGGCTTTGGATGTAACATGCATTTCCACGAGCAAGAACACCATCACTAAGGAATGCCGTAAGAGGAAAGGTGCACGCTAATCCAAATCGTTTCAAAGTACCCTTGAAGGTGTTGGGTTTTAACTTTGCCATTAACTGCGGATCACTTCCAAGGTAATAGATAACTCGCCCAGCAAAAATCTTTGTAATTACCATCGTTCCTAAACGCCCAATAGTTAAGCCGCATAAAATGACACCTGTTTGCTGGTTAAGGAGCTTTCGTAATAATTGAAATTGGCTTTTGAAATCAAATAGAACGTCAAGTAAGGTGGCGTTTTGTCTCGAATTGCCCTGCACTATGACATTGACTCGGTTAATATCTATGTGTGACACATAGTTATGGGTGTCTTCGATGCTGGTTACGAAATCAATTCTATTATTAGTTATTTTTGCAAGATCATGCAAATATTCCGCAATTGATGCTTTACAGAAATAGCTTTTGCCGTCTGTTTCGACAACACCTCCACCGATGATACAAATATTTTTAATATCTCTTGTGCTGTAAGTATATTGTCCTGGCATGTTGTATGTTTAACGATTTATTCTAATAATAGAAGCTGATTACTACTCAAACTCAGGTAACTGCTTAACGAAATTGTAAACAATTGCTAATACTCTTGCTATCAGCCAAACTCACGTATCTTGAACAAGCGTAAGCTGCAGGCAGCCCAAACATACTTAAGTGGCTGAGGTAAGGCTGTTACCGAACCTAAGCTGAAATCTACTTGAGTTTTGAAGTTGTAATTAGGTCATTGTATGTTGAAATTTTTTGGCAATCTAATTA
>CAZIDU010000165.1:0-7098 GCA_964538055.1 uncultured Desulfocapsa sp.
GCCTGCTACTGCCAAGCTTTATTTGAATTTACAGAAAGAATGGTACACTAACCAAAGGCGAGCCCCCCCTGCTCTCTCCGCTAATAACAGCAAAGCGACCTCAGCTTAATAGATCTACTGTATCTTGCAGGAACACAGGTCAGTCAGGAATCCAAAAGTAGAAATTGGAAGTGCGCAGTGGTAACCTCAAGCACTCACCGCAGAACTATGGGGTGAGATGATTATAAGGAGACCAGACCCATCCAGTGGCTGATCTGCCGATCAACATTCTTCCTGAAGTGTCAGATTGTTTGAAAATCTGTCAGCAGAATTGTCAGGTTGGGGTTTGAGGCTACTCCAGATTAATACCGCTGAAAATGCAAGACCGGGTTCCCTGCCGATAAATCTGGTAGTAAAATAGATCAAATATTCATGATAAATCCTCTGGACTGATATCATAAGACGGTTCTCATCTCTGATTATATTTATACCACTAGGCATTTTCAGGATTGATAACTATTTTCTTGAGGGTCCTACCGGGTTTGTGTATGTTGGGGATTCGTTTATTCATTAAATTTCACATGCATGGAGAGGTTCCCGATATGAAAAAAAGAGTAAAAATATGTGCTTCTGCAGTATTTCTTACCTTATTTGTCTGCACAATGTCTGCCGCAGTATTTGCGGCTGGTGATCCTGCACCTGCTGACCAGGTGGTAAAGGAAGCTGGAGAATTATCAGCACCACCGGTGGATATGACCAGCCCGGACACTTATGTACAGGCAATGCAAATGGCAAAGGACTGGGGGATGGCAAACGGGCCACATGTTATTATGGCCCTGGTGATTTTTGTTGTTGGGCGCTGGATTGCCAAATGGGCTACAGGTATGGCTCAGAAAGGCTTTAGAAAGGCGGGTGTTGAATCAACCCTACGTCGTTTCCTGGGTAAGCTCATTTATTATGCACTACTTGCAGGTGTTATCATAGCCGCGGCTGGAGAGCTTGGTATAGAAACAACATCTTTTCTTGCCATAATTGGTGCGGCCGGTCTTGCTATTGGTCTGGCGCTGAAAGATTCCCTGTCTAATTTTGCATCCGGGGTAATGCTTATTTTGTTCAGACCTTTCAAGGTGGACGATGTTGTGACTGCAGGTGGCGTTACGGGAAAAGTTCAACAAATTGATATTTTCAGTACTATCATTTTAACTCCAGATAACCAGAGAATTATTATTCCAAACAGTGGTATAACCGCTGGGGTCATCACGAATATTAATGCCGAAGAAACCCGTCGTGTCGATCTGGTGGTGGGCATTGGCTATGATGATGATATTCGTCTTGCCAAGATGACCCTTGAGGAGCTGGTGAAAGCAGATGCCAGAATTCTTAGCGATCCGGCTCCAGCCATTGCGGTTGCTGAGCTTGCCGATTCAAGTGTCAACCTTATTGTTCGTCCCTGGGTCAAGACAGAAGACTATTGGGATGTCCGTCTGAATCTCACTGAAAGTATAAAGTTGACCTTTGATGAAAGGGGTATTTCTTTTCCATATCCGCAGCAGGATGTACATATGTTTCAGGCGACTGAATAAAAAAATACTGCTCGTCTTCAAAGCGAGCAACAAAGAATAGCAGTTGACTGTGAAATAGCTGTTTTGTATTCTTATGGTCCTATGAAATCAGCTAAAATATCTTTTTATCGATCCTTCAACTGGCGAGTGACTCTTTTGTCAGCAACTTTTGCTGCACTTGTTTTCTCCGGTTGCAGCAGACTGGGGCTGTCCATACAAAAACCAGCCTCTGATACAGCTCTTGGGGAATGTGTCGTTCTGGTTCATGGTATGGGGCGGACTCTTCGTTCCATGGATGAGATGCAGAAACGATTGCTTGCAGCCGGCTATCATACCGTAAGTCTCGGTTATCCATCCACCAGCAAGAAAATTGAAGATATTGTTAGTGCTCACTTTCCACCAGCTCTGGCGCAGTGTCAGCAATTTCAGCCAACCACCGTCCATTTTGTTAGCCATTCTCTTGGTGGTATAGTATTGCGTGCTGTCTTTAAAGATCAAAAACCTGAAAATATGGGACGGGTCGTAATGCTCAGTCCTCCCAATCATGGCAGTGCGGCGGTGGATAGTCTCAAGGACTGGTGGTTTTACAAATGGTTGAACGGTCCTGCCGGGCAACAGCTAACCACCGATGACAACTCTTTTCCCAATCAGCTGGGTCCTGTGGATTATCCGGTGGGGGTTATTACCGGGGATCGCTTTATCTTCTTTGACTTCTGGCTCTCTGCAATTATTCCCGGCCTCGATGATGGTAAGGTCTCGATAGTGAGTGCCCAGCTGGAGGGGATGCAAGATTTTCTGGTGGTTCATGAGACACATCCCTTTATTATGAATTCAGAATATGTGCAGGATGAAACACTCTATTTTCTAAGGAATGGTATATTTAAGCATCAGCAAAAGCCATTGCTGCCAGCATCGGGCTCGGACTGGTTTTCTTATCCCAGCGAGTAAGGCGTGTCTGCTATGATTTCTTTGATCACGAAAACCGGACTCTTTTTTCTGCTGCTTCTCTTCTTGAACGGCTGCCAGCCAAAGGTGTATCTCATGCCTGCTCCGATTGGGCTCACTACTGATACCCAGTTCTTTTTGCTGAGTGATGAGAGTACTGATGACAATCTACTCTATACCTTATATGCCACAAATCGTATTCCCTTCAATAAAAGTGACAATTCCACAGGATATTCTATATTTCCATCCAGCAAGCTTGAGCTTGGTTTCCTGGTGTACAGCGTCGGCTCAGCAGGGATGAGCTGGGAAGATCTGTACCGGGAATCGTTGAAACGGGATCGGGATGAAGATCTTCTCCTTACCCAGGAATATGTAAGACCGATGGCGGTGTATAGTGACGATGATGATCTGCAGCGTAGCAGTGCAAGGGCAGAAGGGTTTTTTGAGAGAATAAACGAAGCCCTGATAAATAGTTATGATAAGGATATTACAATTTATGTTCATGGTGCCAATTCTAATTTCTATCGGGCCACTGCCCAGGGTGCTCAATTTTTTCACTTTACCGGTCATAATTCCATTATATTGAGCTTTTCCTGGCCATCTGCAGAAAATCTGCTCAAGTATAAGACTGATGTTCTTCATGCCAAAAAAACAGTCCCTGCCTTTGGCCAGTTGCTCGAAATTTTAGCGATTCATACAGAGGCACGCAATATCAATATTATTGCTTATAGTGCCGGAGCTCAGGTAGTAGCTCCGGGGCTTGCGTATTTGCACGATCTTCATCCCGAGCTTTCTTCCAGTGAATTGAAAGAAAAACTACGCATTGGCGAGGTCTATTTTGCAGCTCCGGACACAGCGTTTAAACCCTTTGTGGAGCGATATTTAAAATTCAGGGATATTGTAAAGCGGACAACCATTAGCTTAAATGTGAATGACAGGATTCTTTTGCTTGCCGCTATGCAAAATGGGACATCCAGACTTGGCAGGCCGGATACCAGTGAGTTGAGTGACAGTGAAAGACAAACCATGCTTGAAACGCTGGATACGCCAGACCTTGATGTGATAGATGCCGGTGGATCCAAGGCCTTGAATATCGGAAAAGGCCATGATTACTGGTACAGTAATCCGTGGGTCAGCAATGATTTGTTGATGCTGCTGATTTTCAATGCGAGTCCGGAAGAGCGGGGTCTTATTCCGTCTCGCAATGAGGCGGGAGCTACTTTGTATTATTTTCCTGCTGACTATGCTGAAACGGTTCCATATTTACTGGCCGAGCAGAAAGAGAAGGCGAATGTGTCCCCTGGATTGAAAAAAGAGGTACAGGAATGAAACGTTTTTTGCTGATGCTCCTTATCCTGTCCGCTCTTCTGCTTTTTGCAGGTGGACTGTTTCTAAAAAGGGGGATTCATGTCGAATCCTTGAGTACTGGACCGGCAACACTCAACAACATATCGCTACAGTGGCACACGAAGCTGGAATTACAGATAGAAAGTCTTGTTGTTGATCCTTCTCAGGACGATGGCGGGAATAAACCAGCACCTGATCTCAGCTTTATAGGTAAAGCAGTTCCCCTGGTGCAATGGATCGATCGTCTGTTTTCAAAGATCACCGTTGGAGCAATCAGTGTCGGGAAGGTGAATGGTAGCCTGCTCTATGAATCCTCGCTGGCTCATCTTAAGCTCTCTTCTCAGGTAGTTGCTCTGGAGACGACTGTCAGGCTGGATGAAAATGTCCTGACTGCTGATATCCAGGAATTACGAAGTGACAGATTTCATTCCCAGGCAGCCGGTGTCGTCCATTTTGATCTGGATGCTAAAAAAGGTGGCGGGAAATTTTCTGTAAATCTGGCTGGTTCCCTACCAGTGAATCTTTCGCTCACCATGGATCGAAAACAACTCTTCTTTGAGGGGACAGAGGCCGGGGAAATAACAAATATTACCCCCTTTGTTGATCTGTTCGGGCTTGATCACTCTATTCAGAAATGGATCACCGATTACCTGACCGGAACCCGTTATAATTTGAAATCATTTTCAGGAAATTTTCCCTGGAATGATCCCATGGTCTTGCTTGAGAGCTTTGTCGCGGAAGTGCGGGTTGATGGCTGTCAGTACACATTTGCTCCGGGCCTTGAGGCAATACAGTCAGATTATACAGATGTGCTCTTCAAAAAAGGTATCCTTGTCATAACTCCCCATCATTCTACATTCTACGGGCAGGATGGAGAAAAATCATGGCTGGATATTAATTTTAATGACATCGATAATATTCTCCTCACAGCCTATATTCTTACCCATGCAAAGGCTAATCAAGATATAGTAAATTTATTAAAATATTATGATATCCCCTTACCGGTCCTGCAGACAGAGGGGGAAACTGCTGTCGATTTGACGCTTTCCATAAATCTGAATTCTGAACTGGTAACGGCTTACGGTATTTTTCTGGTTGAAGATGGGCGTGTTGACTATTCCGGGGCAAATTTTGGCGTCAAGGATGCCAGGATTATACTTGATACCAACAAGATTACTTTTGAACAGATGCAGGTCAGCTTTGCACGGATGCTTGTGGCAGATATTGCAGGAGTATTTGATGCTGCTACTGCAAGTGGGAATCTTGATATCACCCTGCAGGAGTGTGAAGTCGCAATAGGGGAATCAAAATTGACCCTTAATGGCTCAGAAAAAAAGCCAATAATTCACTACACAATTAGCCCTGACGCTGCACTGGTTGCTGTCGAGGCATCATCCTGGAACATAGGCGCATTATCCTTAAATCTGGGATCTTTCAGTACCCCTTTTTCCCTTGATACGTTTTCAGGGACTCTTTCATCCACGTCGCTGTCATGTCCTCCCTTTGTGGCAACGGAACTATCCGGGATATTCTCATTGAAAGAGCAGCGCTTAGATCTGCAATGCAGTCTTGTCCAGTGTCAAATAAAGGATTTGAAACTTCAAGAGAGTCTCGATGGTCTCCAAATTCAGTACGACAAGGGGTTGACCATCCGAAGTGTAAAGGAATCTCAGTGGCTCCTCAACAGTATTCCGGTCACTCTTTACCCTTCAGAATTTAAGTTTTCCGATGCTCTTTTTTCTGTGACGGGCGGCGGAATACGCTATGGGAATATTTTTGACGCAATTCTTTCAGGGATTTACAACTTTCATACCCAACATGGGGAATTTCTTCTGGATGATCTTGATATCAAAAAAGAGAGTATTGGTCATTTTTTAACCCCGAAGACTGCTTTATCGGTTGAAGTTGATGGGAATAAAGAGAGCCTGCTTCTCAAGGTTCCTGAATTGGAAATGGAGATGACAAGTAGTGCAAAGGCTAAAATCTGGTCACTTCTACTCAAAAATCTGGGCGCTGTGTATGAGCATTCACCACTCTTGCAGCGCTATATGGTGAAGAATGGAAATCTCGCAATTGAATCGAAAGATGATGCGGGCTATCATTTTTCTGCTGATATTCCTTTTGACTATTCTCTACTGGTTAAAGATGGAATTCCTCTGGATCACTATCAGATCCAAGGAGAGTCCGGTGATAACGGGTTCCGGGCAACCGTCAATAGAGATCTGGAGATAGTCTATGATGATGATTTCAGGATTTTAACAAGGGATCTCTCCTTTAATATTCCCGCAATTATGCAGCTTTTGAAAGATCTTCCCAGCCCCGCAGGTACTGATCGTAAAGATACGGAAAAGGTAGACGTGACACTTAGTGCTCAAAAGACGAGCCTTTTTTTCACATCTGAAAGAGAGGTCCTGGCCGACGAGATCACTCTGGTATACCGTGATGAAAAAGCCATTCTGCATTTGCAACATGGCCTAGGTAGTATCTCTTTAGATATTGATGAAGAGAAGGTGTTTTCTTTGACAGGTGAGGGGCTGAATGATGCCTTTATGAGTGGCTTGTTGGCGGGGGCAAACTTTCAGAAAGGGGCGATGCGGATAGCGGCAAGAGGGACATTTGACGATTTTACAGCAATGTTCAAGATAGAAGATACTGTCTTGAGGGATTTTAAATCATTAAATAATATTCTTGCCATGGTTAATACCATTCCAGCTCTCGTGACCTTTAGTCTGCCGTCTTACAATACTACAGGATTACCTGTGGATAGTGTCGTTGCCGGGATAGAAATGGTGGATGGTGTGGCAACATTTAAAACTCTGGGACTTGAGTCACCGGAAATGACGATTAAGGGCAGCGGGTGGATCGATCTGCCTCAACAATTGCTTGAGATGGATTTGAATCTTATTACAACAGCAAAAAAGAATGTGAATAAAATTCCCCTCGTTGGCTATATTCTGGTTGGGAAAAAGAAGCGACCTTCTATTTCTGTTAAGCTGTCAGGGGATCTGTTTGATCCGGAAGTGGAGAACTCAACTTTCCAGGAGGTTGCATCTGTTCCTTTTCAGATACTCTATCGGACATTGGCCTTACCGGCTCATTTGGTTTCTCCTGTCTTTGGTTTCGAAACAGGGGGCGAGGAGGAGAAGGTTGAAGATGGAGAAGGTTGGATGGTTGACGATGAAAAAACTAAGTAGTAACCATAAAAAAGGGGGTAACTATTCACCGAAATTGAGTTTGAGTCGGAATTGCATAACGAATACGCTGG
>CAZIDU010000166.1:0-6974 GCA_964538055.1 uncultured Desulfocapsa sp.
CGTATTAAGCTAAAGCGACTTTATCCGAAACTTTAAATTGTATGGTGTACTAGGGGAATCAGCGATCAGTTGCTCTGTTGTGTTGATCTGCTCATCTTGTAACAGCCGTTCTCTTTTGCTGTCTCATTTTTATTGTCACAGAAGAGCAATCTTGCCCATATCTATAATGTTGGTGAAGAGCTGAAGGTGGAATAAAACAAAGTGGATAATTTACAACACCATTTTGATGTAACTTCAATTTTTCGAAGTGAACACTTTTTCAAACTGTCTTTTTCTTTTTTCGCTTACCACTATATGAAATTGCATTACTCTCCGACTCCACCTTAAGTTTCACATAATTTTGAAAGTGCTCCAGCTGTAATATCCCCTCCTCTATTGCCTTTACAATCGCACATCCAGGCTCATTGCTGTGTCTACAATTCGAGAAACGACAGCCCATCGATAATTCATGGATATCTTCGAAGTTATCATTCATTCCATCGCTGACCCCGAGAAGCCCGACTTCTCTCATTCCTGGCGTATCAATTAGCATTGCCCCCTGTTCCAGAACAATAAGCTGACGACGCACAGTCGTGTGCCGGCCTTCCCCGGAATCACTTACTGCTCTTGTTTCTAAGCTGTCATTCCCGGTAAGTTTGTTAATCAAGGTAGACTTTCCGACTCCTGAAGAGCCTACGATACAGTATGTCTTGCCAGAGCCCATAACTTCTTTAATCTGATCCAAACCTGATCCGGTTACATTACTGATGGCAATAATTTTGGTGCTGATCCCTGCCCGACGGATTTCAGCTATAAGTTGTTCCAGTTCATCTCCACTGACCAGATCTGTTTTACTCAGTATGAGCAGGGGTTCAACACGACCTTCTTTTGCCATCACCAGATAGCGTTCAAGTCTGCTCACATTAAAGTCGAAATGGCAGGATTGAACAATAAAGGCCACATCAATATTAGCCGCAATCATTTGCAATTCTATCCTCTTACCGGCAAATTTTCGCTGCAGAAAAGATCTTCTTGGAAGCATCGCATGAATGGTCGCAGCGGTTCCATCATCCCGATAACGAAGACAAACCCAGTCACCGACACAGGGCATATCACAGGTCGATTCGGTGGTGTGCAGAAAACGACCTGTTGCTCTGGCGAGCACTTCGCCGTCCCCGTTTCTGACGGTATACCAGCCACGATCAACCGCCGTTACCCGAGCAATCCGTTGACCAGATCCACAGAGTTTCCCAGCCTGATCTGAAAACCAGGGATCCAATCCCAGTGCACTCAATTCCATGGAAGTGCTTCCCATTTTTCCATACCACCTTCCCCTGAATCTCTTAAATAAAAACCCCTGTGCTACAGCAATAAACAGGCTGTCTGTCTATGCCCAGTCAACTCATCCGAAATCACTCCAGACAAATAAAATGACGAAAATCTGACACGAAAGCACGCTTATGTCACAGCAGACATCTCTTTTGGGCAGAGCTGTCACGCCCTGCTGAGCAGCTCAGCTATAATTCTCTGGATTTTCCTTCAGAGGCGCGATATGCTTTATTAGTTGCAGTATGTCCCTAGTACTCTAATCCAGTTTTTTACACTTTGTAATATCGTTGCCCCTGACAAAAAAGGTATTTCGATGAAGAAAAATCTCCATCTCGGATTTATCGTTATTTGCAGCCTGATAATCCTGAGTAGTATTTTCCTTTCACTGCACTCTAGAAAAGGAGGCAGAGTTCTCCATGAAATCATCACTGATATTACACCCGGCGCCATCGCCATGGTCGAAATGTCCAGTTACGCCACTGAAATAGGCCATTATGCCCTACATTACGCCATCACAAAAGATAATGATACTGAAACAATCAAGCGTTTACAAACAGCAATAGATTCGCTGCAGGGGCAGGGAGAAATCCACCTCATTCATGAAAAACATATCAGTTTGGAAGAACAAAAAGCCGCCGAGGAGCTGATCAAAAAAATAACTGCGTTGAGTGATTCAGTTGAATTTCTTTATCAATCGAAAGGCGATATGGGTACCATTCTGGAGCATGAGTCAAAAGTTGTTCATCCTGCCATCGAGGACCTTAATGCACTTCTTCTCTCTCATAAAAACATCCATTTGGAAGAATTGAATGCTGCCCACACATTGATTCTGTCAAAAAAGAATACCCTGAATACGGTTATTCTCTACTCGAGTATGATTCTGCTGCTTATTATCATCCTCATCTGGTGGATGACCATCAGGATTCATAACCGATTTACCAGGAAGCAGGAAGTACAACAAAAACAAATCGAACTGGATTTTCTCGAAAAGAAACAGATTGCAGAGAAACTTCACCAGGCCAAAAAGATGGAATCCATTGGTCTGATGGCAGGAGGAGTGGCCCACGACCTCAATAATATTCTTTCAGGTGTTACCGGTTATTCGGAATTAATCCTCTACGACCTTCCTCAAGACAGTAAGCTAAGAAATCCTATCGAGGCTATTCAGGACTCAGGTTCCAGGGCTGCAGCCGTAGTTGCTGATCTCCTCACTGTCGCCAGGGGTGTCGCCACTACGAGAACACCCCACAGCCTGAACTCACTAGCACAGGAATATCTGAGCTCCCCCGAGTATGATACACTACAATCTCTGCACCAACAGATAACATACCGGAATCAACTCACTGCTGTTCATTCCTCTATTCTTTGCTCTTCCGTTCACGTAAAGAAATGCCTCATGAATCTGGTAACAAATGCCTGCGAAGCCATTGAGGCGACTGGTACAGTCAGTATTTTCACGAAAAACACGATAATCGATGACGGCAGCGCAAGCAGGTATCATATACAACCTGGTGAATATGTAGTGCTCAGCGTATGCGACAATGGTCCGGGTATTAAAGATAAGGATCTGGAACGTATCTTCGAACCATTTTACACCAAAAAGATCATGGGAAGAAGCGGCACCGGCCTTGGCCTGACCGTGGTCTGGAATTCCATGAAAGACCATGATGGCAGAGTATCGGTGAAAAACAGTACGGAGGGAACCTGTTTTGAGCTTTTCTTTCCCGTAACGACAGAAGAGGAACGGCCAAATATCGCCAACGATACTCTGAGCGATCTCAGGGGGAAGGGGGAATCTATTTTACTTGTGGATGATGAACTGCAGTTGCGGGAAATTGGTACTCAGATGTTACAAACCCTTGGCTACAATGTAGCTTCTGTTTCCTCGGGCGAGTTTGCCTTAGCCTATAGCAGGAAGAACAAGATTGACCTTCTTGTACTCGACATGCTTATGCAACCTGGCATGAATGGCCGTCAAACATTTGAGGAGATCAGACAGATCCATCCTGGCCAGAAAGCCATTATTGCCAGTGGTTTCTCTGAGAATGATGATGTAAAGGCAGCCTTCAAACTTGGAGTAAGCGGATTTGTCAAAAAACCGTACTCAATGATGCAACTTGGTCAAGCAGTGAAAAATGCATTGAACAGTTAACAGTAAACTTCCTTAAAAAACATCAATGACCGACGCTCTCCCCCCATATTTCCTGGAGACGTCTGTCACGGCCACAATTCCACCGATAAATCTTATAGCGAACCGGATTCTTTTTGTAATAATCCTGATGGTTACTTTCATTTCCGTGCAAAGGATAAAATTGTAATTGCTGCACAATGGGGGTGACGACTTTTTGATCGGGAAATTTTCCTGCCACCCGTTCCCTGGACTGTTCGGCCAACTGCCTTTCTTTATCATTTGCTACGAAGATAGTTGTTACATAACTTGGCCCTTTATCACAAAACTGCCCCCTTGCGTCAAAAGGATCGACATGCAGCCAGTAATACTCCAGTAACTCTTCGAAGCTTACTTTTTCAGGATCGTACGAGACTTCGACAGCTTCAACATGACCAGTATGATTGCCGTTGTAGGTTGGATCTTTCAAAGTTCCTCCTGTAAACCCTGAAATCACATCGGTTACTCCCTCCAGCTTTTCAAAATCTGCTTCCATGCACCAAAAACAGCCCCCTGCCAATACTATCCTATCGGCTATAGCATTTGGGGCATAAAACAGCAGGCTGCTTACTACAAAAAATAGAATTGTATTTTTCATGATTTTACTCTCTGCAATAGTCTTGACGTAACACCAGAAAGCTATCAGCTCCAGCACTTATCGCCAACGAACTGGTGAGGATATTTCGCCAACACCGGGCCAGACAGATGCTAAGCTGAGAGTCGGGAAATCATCACTGGTTATGGATCTGGCTCATTAAAAGAAGCTATCTCTGCATCATAGACGCCACTTCAATCATGCGCCTGCCAAGATTTTCTGAAGTGGTAATGCCTGCTACATCCCCTTCATAGCCATCGGGATGGCTTCCCCAGGCAGCACCGCCAAAATGATCGCCATCGCCCACGATAATCATATCATGGATCATCATAGCCGCATGGACACCCTGAATAGTTAATTCCTGGCCGCCGTTTCTTGAACCACCCACTGCTATTGCACCACCAAGTGTATTCTTAAACATAAAACCGTTGCGCCTGAAAAGAACCGTACGGTCAAGAAATGCCTTGGCCTGGCTGGACATGGAACCCATATATACGGGAGTGGCCACGATGATTCCCACGACCTCAGGATCGGCCAGTTTGGCAATCAATGGTTGAAAGTCGTCCTCCTGGCTACACAGCACCCCTTTATTGCACTTTCCGCAGGCGATACAGCCATGAATGTTCATCGGGGCCAGATCTATCAGTTCCACTTCAAGGCGCTTTCCCAATTCGTCAGCAGCACGCCTGGAGGCATTGAGACAGCGATCCAGCAGGAAATGAGTGGATTTCTTTGCTCTGGCACTTGCCGATATTCCTATAATTTTCATAATGATGTCCTTTTTCTATAATCACAATTCGTTATCACTCTATTCAGCTTAATCCAAAGAATACAATCTACAATGATATTTACCTGCGCCCTAAACAAAAGAGCCTTCCCGGATAAAAAAGAACACATGCTTTACATGTTGAGACACATATGCCATAAAGAAACATGAACTGGCTGCTCCTTATCTATCAAATCCCCGCAAAACCAACCTATTCCCCGACAAAGCAATGATTTCGCCTTTTAAAATTCTGTGCGCCATTGGTTTACTGGCGGTTTTCAGCTCAACCATTTCCAAGAATCCATCATTGCCGCTTCTTGTAACACACCTCGGTGGTGATCAGATAGCCGTTGGCGTGATTGCCGGTATTTCTGCATTTACCGGGATTCTCTTTAGTTTTCCGGCGGGATATCTCTCCGACAGGATTGGCCGCCATCGTATGCTTCTTCTTTCCGGCCTGGTGTTTGCCACTGCTCCTTTTCTGTATCTCATGGCTTCGGGTATCTGGCAGATTGGCGTTATTCGTTTTTACCATGGTCTTGCCACCGCCATTTTTGGGCCTGTGGCCATGGCCTATGTTGCTGATCTGTATCAGGGATCCCGTGGTGAGAAAATGGGATGGTTTTCCACAGCCACCCTCCTTGGACGATTTTCAGCCCCTGCGCTGGGCGGGGTTATACTTGCCTTTTATGCCAGTGGAAATGTATTGGGATATACGGCTTTGTATATTGTTTGTGGCCTTGCAGGGCTGGTTGCGCTGCTTGCCATGTTTTTCCTCCCTGACCATGGAAAAAACAAACCGGTAAACAAGTCGCCGAAAGCTCCTCCAAACTTGCGCCAAGGAGTAAAAGAACTCCTCTCAAATCGTGGAATAATGATCACCTGTGCAGTGGAAGCAGCCATTCTCTTCGCCTATGGGATTTTCGAGACATTCCTTCCCCTGCGCGGAATCAATGTTGGGCTGAGTGCCTGGGAAATCGGTCTCTGTATCTCATCACAAATCATTACCATTGCCATATCAAAGCCGGTCCTTGGACGTTTTTCTGATCGTCATGGCCGACCGCCACAGATTATATGGGGAGCTTTTCTTGCCGGAACCTGCATGGTTGTCCTGGCCTTTTCATTTTCATTTCCAGCGTTGATTATCTCTTCCATTTTTCTTGGTTTATCCATCTCCGTCGTTACTTCGGCAAGCGCTGCCCATATTGCCGATCTCAGCAAAAAAGGGGAGCCATGGTGCTGCCATGGGAATGCTTGGCTCCATTATGGATATTGGCCATACCACAGGTCCCGTGGTGGGAGGTCTACTGGCTGTTTCTTTTGGATTGACTGCTTCTTTTCTGAGCGGCTGTGTGGTGCTTATGCTTAGCGCTTTTTGCTTTATGGTTTTGCAGCAAAAGCAAACAACATCCCCACTATAAACAATCGTAGTGTGAAAATATCATATTTCAAGACTTGGCCCCGTCGTGTTGCTGTCATACTTACGGAGGATCTTTCTGCAAAAACCGTTGCCAGTCGAGCTGTTCAAAACTGTTATGAAGCATATGGTCATCTTCATAGCTTAAAATCTGCAATCGGGAGAAGGTTTTTGTGGCAAGGGGAAGTACTAAATCAGGCGGGGTCACTATGTCCTGACTGCCAATAATAAGACGTGCAGGGGTGGATATCCGCTCTTGCGGGGGCGAGAATTCCGGGAAATTCAGGGCCGGAGCCAGTAAAACAAGAGAGTGGCATCTCTCCGGGTGAAGTATGGCAAAACAGGTGGCCATAAGACCGCCAAAACTTGATCCGATCAGGATGAGATTGTCACAACCTTCACACAGAGTCTCCAAGGCATTAAGCCGTGTTACCAGATCACCCTGAAAATCGGGGACGTGCACCTCCGGAAAATGTTTTGCAAACCACTGCCCCTTGGTGCCTCTGCTTGAAGAATCCAGTCCGTGAAGAAAAAATATTTCCAAAATCTCCCCCTGCCCCTATTCATTTCATGCAGGACCTCAAAAAGATGGGACATCCGTTTCGAGAAACTACAAAAATGTTTTGGTCTGCGTCAAAAAGTAGTTTACCCTATATGAAGAATTCGCGTAACTATTCACCATGCTATTGAACGGAACAATATGTATCCGGAATCGGGGGAC
>CAZIDU010000167.1:0-6916 GCA_964538055.1 uncultured Desulfocapsa sp.
TGCTTTATGTCATTGTTTTTACTCAGTGATGTTCAATTCTTTGCAACACCTTTTTCTATTGTTATCCTCAGCGCCCCCTGTCATGATGATTTCCTATTATTATGACAGGGGGCATTTTTATTTACACAGTTCTCTGTTTCACCTGTCACTACTCTTGCTTTAAAGAAATCCGACATGACTTCTCCAGTATACCATATTGAAAAACTTGTCCATGGCGGCCTTGGCTTGAGCCACAACGAAAATAAGCAGAAAACTCTGATTGAAGGTGTTATCTCCGGTGAAACAGTCACTGCAAAAATTCAATCAATGGGAAAAAAACACAACACAGCTGTGGCTAAATCAATTATTCAGCCGTCTCCTGAACGTATCCAGGCGCCCTGCCAATATTACAAACAATGCGGAGGATGTGATTTCCAACACATGAGCTATCCGCGTCAGTTGCAGGAAAAACAGGCGATCCTGAAAGACTTACTCCTGCAAAGTGGCAACTCCATACTTCAGGAAGCTGCCACAAAGACACTGACCGAACCACTTGCCTCACCATCGCAAACCCATTATCGACAACGTATTCGTCTCCAGGTAGATGACAAGCAAACATTAGGATTTCACAAACGTCGCAGTCATGACTGTATAGCCATAGATAGTTGCTTACTGGCAACACCGAAAATCAATGACTGCCTGCAGCAACTATTGCCACAATCTATTTTCAACAAGCTTCTAAGGCAGACAGAAGCGCTTGAAATACTATTTAATCCAGACAGTTCAACACTTACCCTTCTTATTCATTTTAAACGCAAACCACGTCCTGCCGATAAGCAGCATGCACAAGATCTGATTAACACAATTCCTGAACTCAAGAATATTTTCTTTATCGGCGATGGATTTCCCGTAACAGGCCACACCTCTCTTTCATTCAGCCTGCCGCCACTCGCACCTCACACCAGTAAAACGCTGCAATTATCTCTTGAAACCGGTAGCTTTTGTCAGGTAAATGTGGAACAAAACACCCAACTTGTAAAAACTGTTTTGAATTTCTGCATGGTCTCCAGGGAAGACGATGTTCTGGATCTATTCTGCGGAATGGGTAATTTCTCCATACCACTTGCCGAACAGGCAAAATCGGTCTGGGGAGTCGAGGGCCAGGGCTCTGCAATTCGTAGTGCCAGAAAAAACAGTGCTCATGCAGGACAGGACAATACTCTATTCAAGAAACAGGCAATCCATACGGCCTGTTCAGAGCTGGCACAAGCAGGGAATATATTTGATTGTATTGTACTGGACCCTCCAAGGCAGGGGGCTCCAGGCCTTGCCAGGGTGCTGAGTGCTCTTTGTACAAAACGCATGGTCTATATCTCCTGCGACCCGTCAACTCTCTGTCGCGACCTGACAGACTTATTACAGCATGGATTTATCATTAAAAAATTACAGCCCATCGATATGTTTCCTCAAACCCATCATATTGAGACCGTAGTTCTTCTCGAAAAGGCCTGAAATCCAGTCAAAATGACCGAGCTGTTTGAAGCTCTTCACTGGAAAAGCATTGACAGAATCATGCTTTGGCTGTAAACGAGTGACTAAAATAATGCCCTTTCTCTTTACACTAATCGATCAATATAGCGAATAATTATGAGCAAAGAAAATACCCAAGTATTAAAGCAACGCCGCGAAAAAGCAGATGCCCTAGCCGATCTTGGCGTTAACCTTTACAGTAACGAGTTCAAACCAGACAACCGGATCAAAGAACTCCTACCAAAAGGGGAACATCTTGCTGCTGAGACCCAGGATGAAACCAACTACACATATTCCGTTGCCGGTCGCATTATGTCCATGCGTAAGTTTGGCAAGGCAGCGTTTTTTCATCTTGTTGACAGTTCCGGACGTATCCAGATTTATATCAAAAAAGATACTTTAGGTGATGAGATCTTCGCCACCTTTAAGAAATGGGATATTGGCGATATTGTCGGAGTCGAAGGGAAACTCTTCAAGACCAAACTCGGTGAGCTTTCTGTACTGGCCGACAAGGTGGTGATGATTTCCAAATCCCTGCGTCCCCTGCCCGAGAAATTCCATGGTCTCACGGATGTAGAAACACGTTATCGTCAACGCTACGTCGATTTGATTGTTACTCCTCAAAGCCGTGAGACGTTCAAAAAACGTGTCGAAATTGTCCGTTTGATACGCGAGTTTCTTTCCAATCGTGGCTTTATGGAAGTTGAAACGCCAATGATGCATTCGGTTCCAGGTGGTGCTACTGCCAAACCGTTCAAAACCCATCACAATGCTCTGGATATGGAGCTGTTCCTGCGTATCGCACCAGAACTTTACTTAAAACGACTTCTTGTTGGTGGCTTTGAGCGTGTCTTCGAGATCAACAGAAATTTCAGAAATGAAGGTCTATCCACCCGGCATAACCCCGAATTTACCATGCTCGAATTCTATCAGGCCTATGCCACTTATCACGACCTGATGGAACTCACCGAAGAAATGATCTCCTGGCTCTGTGATGAAGTAAACGACACCATGGAAATTGAATACCAGGGCACTAAAGTCAATCTTGCCCCTCCCTGGAAACGCATGACCATGGATGAAGCCCTGATTGAAGTAGCTGGAATTGATGCTGCCGATCTAGCCGATGATGCCAGGGTACTCGCTCTTGCCAAAGAAAAGGGAATCCAGCTCGAAGAACAGGCTGGCCCCGGTAAAGCAAAAACCGAGCTCTTTGAACTCCTCGTTGAAGAAAAGCTCATTGACCCGACGTTTATTACCGCCTACCCCACCGAGGTTTCCCCACTGGCGAGAAGAAACGAAGAGAACCCCGAGGTCACTGACCGCTTTGAACTTTTTGTCACCGGCCGTGAACTAGCCAATGCCTTCAGTGAGCTGAATGACCCAGTTGACCAGAGACAGCGTTTTCAGAAACAGATTGATGAAAAAGGAAATGACGATGAGATCCATTCTGTGCTGGATGAAGACTTTGTCCGCGCCCTTGAGTATGGTATGCCATCGGCAGCCGGTGAAGGAATCGGCATTGACCGACTGGTGATGCTTCTTACAGATTCTTCATCAATCCGTGATGTTATTCTCTTCCCACACCTCAAACCCGAAGTTCAAAAACAACAAAAAAAGAAAAAGAAGAACAAAAGTGTTTGAATGGTTCATAAGCCTCCGCTACCTGCGGGCGCAGCATAAACAGAAATTCATTTCACTTATCTCTTTTATCTCCGTTGCCGGCATTACCATGGGTGTTATGGCACTCATCGTGGTGCTGGCAGTTTATTCCGGTTTCACCAATGGTCTCCGTGACCAGATCCTTGGAATTAATTCCCATATTATAGTCCAGCGTCTGGGCGGTATCATCCCTGATTACACCCTGGTACGTGACAGAATTGTCACCGTCTACGATGTCACCGGAGCCACTCCCTATCTCTATGCACAAACGCTGCTCTCAGGCCAACGAGGCGGAACCGGTGTGGTGCTTCGTGGTATCGACCCCGCCACTGCACGGGGCGTGATCGCACTTCCAGAACAAATGGTTGAAGGAAGCATTGATGATCTTATTCAGGATACGGATGCCAGACTCCCTGGAATCATACTGGGAATTGCCATGGCCGCTGACCTTCACGTATCAGTTGGCGGCAAGGTGCGTCTTATCTCACCCGCAGGCCCTCTCACACCCATGGGAATTATCCCTAAGATCAAGACCTGTCAGATAGTAGGTATCTTTGAATCGGGAATGTATGAGTATGACTCAACGATTGCCTATATGCATATTCCGGCAGTTCAAGATTTCCTGGAAAGTGGTGATGTGGTCCATGGGATTGAAGTTACCGTGAAGGAAAAAGAGTTAAACCGGGCCGACCGTGTCGGAAAACAGATTGTTGAACTCCTGGGAAGCTCATTTGTGGCTAAGGACTGGATGTCAATGAACCGCAACCTCTTTGCGGCCTTTAAGCTTGAGAAAATCGGCATGTTTATCTGTGTCGCTCTTATCATCCTTGTGGCAGCCCTGAATATTGTTTCGGCGCTCATCATGGTTGTTATGGAAAAGGACAAGGATATAGCCATACTCAAATCCATGGGGGCAACATCCGGGACCATCATGAAAATATTTTTCTACCAGGGTCTGGTTATTGGGGTCCTTGGCACTTTTCTTGGTGTTCTTGGCGGACTTGGACTCTGTGAAATTTTGTCCCGCTACAAGTTTATTGAACTGCCATCCAATGTGTACCCCATGAATACCCTACCCATCAAGGTTCTGCCCATGGATGTTACAATCATTGCTGTTTCCGCACTCGTCATCACATTGTCAGCCACCATCTATCCCTCCTGGAAGGCATCACGGGTAAAACCTGCCGAGGTGCTTTCATAATGACCAATCAGGAGCCACTTTTTTCTGCAAAAAACATTTATAAAAGTTTCCACAGCGGAACCGAAAAGATTGAGATACTCAAAGACCTTGATTTCAGCATCAATCAAGGTGAGATGATGGCCATAGTCGGGGCCTCGGGATCGGGAAAAACAACCCTGCTCCAGATTCTTGGCACTCTCGACAGTCCAGATAGTGGAGAGATTTTCTTCAAGGGTAAAAACCTTACGACCATGAGCGACAACGCTCTTTCACACTTTCGCAACAAATCAGTGGGATTTATTTTTCAATTCCATCATCTCCTCCCTGAATTCACAGCCCTTGAAAATGTCATGATGCCAGGTCTCATAGCTGGAAAGTCAAAGATCGAGCTGAAGGCCCCGGCAATGAAACTGCTGCAACAGGTCGAGATCGACCATAGAGCCAACCATAAAGTAAACGAACTCTCAGGTGGTGAACAGCAGCGGACGGCTCTTGCCCGAGCACTTATCATGAAACCTTCCCTACTTCTTGCCGATGAACCGACGGGGAACCTTGATGGGCGTTCAGGAAATATTGTCTTTGATCTTATTAAATCTTTATGTAGAGACTTACAGCTTGCCACCATAATGGTTACCCACAATAAGGAACTTGCCAAAAAAATGGACTCCATTTTCACCCTCGAAAATAACACTCTTAACCAACAGTCCATCAACTCAAATTAAAGCCCGACGAAGGAATGATTTCAACGGCCCTGTCATTTTTTCAGTTATAAAGAAACTCTCAAAAAAACCATGTACTGCCATAACCACCTGATATACAGATGCAAATACGGAGATATGGGTTTTCTGTCGCACCAAACATCGTGCATCATACTTCGCGGGAGAACTCTATAAATAGGATATACCAATGTCTATCTGGCCGAGGGCGGCATTAAAGCATGGGCAAAAAAAGGATATACTCTGGGAAACAAATAATTAGGTGAAATAAGCGTCACAAAATACCACAAAAAGCTTAAAGAATATTTTTTCTATCGAGAAAATAATTAATTTTCAAAAATCGCTTCCTCCTTCAGCAAATTCCGTAATATCTCTCCGATTTGTTGAAGGACCCCATCTGTAGATGTCCAGACTTGATTTGATTCAGGAAAGAATCTTAACCGATGTATTTTCTCAAAAGTGACGTTTGCCAAGGGACATCATTCTCTGCTGAAATACTTCATTGAATCAGACTCCATAGGGAGTTTATTTTGGCGGGGCACATGCTGTAATACCAAGTAAAGAAAGAAGGTGTTGTTTAGATCCACTCCGTTGTGGAAAATTGTTGAGGTTGAGTAGAAACGATACAATTGCTTTGCAGGGTGGATAAAAAGGGTACAACTTTTTGCTGCTGAAGGTTTTGCTGGTCATGTCGCTTCTTTTAATTTGTACCTAAAATCAGTACGTTGTCTTAATTTGTTTTTGTTGGCACATATTTTGTAATAGTTAGGGGAAAATGAACTTCATTTTTTCTTCCCCTCCCTTAGCCCCTCTGGTTTGTTCTGGAGGGGCTTTTTTTTATAAGAACTCGCCAGGCATTCCTTTTCAACTCAGCCAGACTTGGCTGGAATAGGCTTACCAACCTACCTGCTGAAATCTGGTCGATCCTCAAACTTTTCCTTGCCACAATTTTCCTTTTGATTTCCCCCCTCCTTGTTGCAGAGAAGAATCAGGGCGTATACGTAACAAGTCCATCTCATCTTCCATCTTAACCTTGCCATTAGCTCTTTACATATTTGGGTATAATAGCATCCTACTATAGATAGCGTGTCCGAGAGTGCCCCCCCCCAACTCTTCATTATTTGAAGATGGTTATCATCATAAGATCATCCACACGACTGTGAAATAATTCTCCAAACACCTCGATTTGAGGAAAATAATTGCAATCCTCGGATAAGCCTCTAGATGACTATTTTCAAGTTTAAGTAAAAATAAACACATTGACAGATGACACATCGTGGCATACATATCAATAATACCTATTCGCATTAAGAAAATGCCAAACCTGTTGAGAAGCAGGGACGGAAAGCTACGGGTCTTTAGAGATAGCCGGGGTTGCCTAGTTGATTCGGTAAAACGGCTTTTTTTATTTGTTCAACTCTAAATTGGGGCAAAAGGAATGAAAAAAAACTTTTAACAGGATTGGTAGCAGGATTATTTGTTTTCGCATTTACTACATACAGCTTTGCATTGGCGATCGTAATTCCTTATAGTGGCACCTATGATGAAGCCTCTGTTCCAGCAGAAGGAGGGTTACCTGCTGGCGACTATGACACTCTTGGGGGCTTGTCAGATGTCGGGCAATTTAACCTTGTTGACGGCAGTAACACATTTGAAGGATCAGTATGGGCACCTGGTGATTCTGGAGATCTTTTTCTTATCGGTGTAGGAGCGAATCAGACACTTACAGGTGCCAGTATTGCATTCGGGACCAACCTAACCCCTTTAAATCCAATGTTTGCATTTCCAGCACCACAATGGACATTGGAAGAATCTGATGCCGATCCAACCATTTTTAACGTGGCTGAACTAG